>JBKPQR010000085.1:0-11792 GCA_046734175.1 Verrucomicrobiota bacterium
TTCCCCGCTAAGCATGATCCCGAAATCGCCTGCCTGCTCGCGCCGCACCGGCTTGGTCGCGAGCGTGATCTCCGCGCCGGAGCGAATGTGCTGATGGAGCAGGACGCGGAAATCCATCCGGTATAGCTGGTCGCCGCTGAGAATGACGTAAAACTCGAACGGCCGCTCGAGGAAGTAGCGCATGTTTTGCCGGACGGCGTCGGCTGTGCCCTGATACCAGCGGGAAGCTTCGGGGGTTTGTTGCGCTGCCAGAATCTCGACGAAACTGCGAGAGAAGTTATCGAATTTGTAGCTGGCCTGGATGTGGCGATGGAGCGACATCGAATTGAACTGCGTCAGCACGTAGATCGAGCGCATCCCGGAGTTCAGGCAATTGCTGATGGGGATATCAACAAGCCGATATTTGCCCCCCAGAGGAACAGCCGGTTTCGCGCGGTCTTTTGTTAATGGGAAAAGGCGTGTGCCCGCGCCGCCGCCCATGATGATGGCGAGCGTGCGCTGGGTGGTGCCAGGTGGAAGCGCGGGCGCTTGCATGCACTTACTTCTGCCGTCATTCCGAGCGATAGTCGAGGAATCCCGCAAGAGTAACCTTAAAGGTATTGCTCCGGGACCCCCGGGGCGTCGCTTCGCTCCGCCCGGGATGACATGAGTTATGCTATAATTCTCCTCGGAAAACTTATGTGCGGAATTGTTGGATACGTCGGTCGCTCGGAAGCGGCGCCCATTCTCCTCGGTGGCCTGCGCCGGCTCGAGTATCGCGGCTACGATTCAGCGGGCGTCGCCATCGTAAACGGCGAACAGATTGAGACCCGCAAATGCGCCGGCCGCATTGCTGATCTCGCGACGCTCATGACAAAAGAGCCGCCCGCCGGCCATTATGGGATCAGCCACACTCGCTGGGCCACGCACGGCAAAGTCACCGACGAGAACGCTCACCCGCACTTCGACCAAACCGGCAAAATCGCGCTCGTGCACAATGGCGTCATCGAAAACTACGCGGCCCTGCGGGAGCAGCTCGAGCGCGAAGGCGGCCACACTTTTCACTCCGATACCGACACGGAAGTGCTCGCGCACTTGATCGGCAGCATTTATCAGCAGCTCAATGGCGCCGATTCGAAGGCGCGCCTTGTCAACGCCACCCGCGCAGCGCTCAAACAAGTCATCGGCACTTACGGGATTGCGCTTGTTCATTCCGACATCAAAGACTTCCTCGTCGGCGCGCGCCGGGGCAGCCCACTCGTGCTCGGCGTCGGGCGCGACGAGAACTTTCTCGCCAGCGACGTGAGCGCAATCGTGGCCCACACGCGCGACGCCGTTTACCTGAACGACTTCGATATCGTTGCGGTCTCGCGTGACACCTTCGAGATCAGCTCGCTCGCGGGCGAGGTCGGCAATTACCAGATCAGCAAAGTCGAGTTCGGCGCCGAAGACGTCAGCAAAGGCCCTTTCGCGCACTACATGCTCAAGGAAATCTTCGAGCAGCCAAGCTCGGTGCGCGATGCCATGCGCGGCCGCCTCGATCTCAATGAATGCACGGCAAAGCTCGGTGGCTTGAACATGACAGCGGCGGAGTTGCGCAGCGTCAGCCGCATCATTCTGACCGGCTGCGGCACGGCGCTGCATGCCGCGCTGGTGGGCGAATATCTTATCGAGCAGCTGGCGAACATTCCGGTGGAAGTGGAATTCGCGAGCGAGTTCCGTCATCGCAACACGCCCATGAGCGGCGATACGCTTGTCTTCGTCATCAGCCAAAGTGGCGAAACGGCCGACACCCTGGGCGCCCTGCGCGAGAGCCGGCGGAAGGGATTCCGCACGCTCGGCATCTGCAACAATGTTGCCAGCACCATCGCGCGTGAGAGTGATGGCGGCGTTTACATGCACGCGGGGCCGGAGATCGGTGTGGCTGCCACGAAGTCGTTCACCTCCCAGGTTGTCATACTTGCTCTTGTCGGATTGTTGCTCGGGCGCATCCGGCATTTGTCCACATCCCAAGGCTCGCGCGTGATCGAGGCGCTGGAAGCCTTGCCGGAGCAAATCGAGCAGGTGCTGAAGTTAAGTGACCAGATTCGCGCGATCGCGAAGAAATATCTCGCGGTGGACGGGATGCTGTTCTTTGGACGGCAGTTTAATTTTCCAGTTGCGCTGGAAGGCGCGCTCAAGCTCAAGGAGATCACCTATCTCTTCGCCGAAGGGCACCCGAGCGCTGAGCTCAAGCACGGCATCATCGCACTGGTCCGGGCGGATTTGCCCTCGGTTTTTGTCACGCCGGACGACGCGGTTTTTTCCAAGAACCTCAACAACATCGAGCAGGTGAAAGCGCGCAAGGGACCCATTATTGCTCTGACAAGCGGAGATGGAGCCAGGCAGTTGAAAGGCATCGCGACCGATATCATCGAAATTCCCCGCACTTCTGATGTCGTCGCGCCAGTCTTGACCGCCATTCCTTTGCAATTGCTCGCCTACCACCTCGCCGTGGAACTCGGCCGCGATGTGGACAAGCCGCGGAACCTGGCGAAAAGCGTAACAGTGGAGTAGCGGGACACGCATTCTCACCCGCTCACGTCTCTGGTGGCGCGTAAATAAATTCGGAAAGTAAGCCCACGGGTTTACAATATCTTTCAGTGCAAACGAACGAAGATTACGTGCTGGACGTTCTGGAAGAGGTCGGTCTGGTCTCGCGTAAGCAAATCGAGAACACCCGCTCCCGCCTCAACGGTTCTGCCAGCGTGGTCGACGTGCTCCTGCGCGATGGCGTTGTCTCCTCCGATGACATCTCGCGCTCGCTCGCCGCGCAGGCGCACATGCACTGGATCGATCTTTCGGCCGTCATCATTCCGCCGGATGTGATCGCACAAATCAGCGCGCGCGACGCCCGCCGCTTCAAGGTTATCCCTGTCACTTTCGGTGAGAGCGGTCTGGTCGTTGCCATCGGCGATCCGCTCGATGTCGACACCATCGACAGCCTCAACTTCCTCCTCCAGCGCGAGCTCGAGCTCGTCTGCACTTCGCCGGAAAAAATTCGGCAGGCTTTAATCAAATACTACGGCACGGCCGAGGAAGCCGTCGATGTTCTCCAGGCACGGCTCGGCGGTGAAGCGGACTTCGATCTTGAGATCGGTGGCGCCGCCGATGGCGCCGCCGTGGACGAGGCGGACGCGCCCATCATCCGGCTTGTCTCCATGCTTATCATCGAGGCTCACAAGCTCGGCGCCAGCGACATTCACCTCGAGCCGCTCGATAAAAAATTCCGTGTCCGTTTTCGCATCGACGGCGTGCTCCAGGAAATGCAAGCGCCGCCGAAGCGTTTGCAATCCGCCATCATCAGCCGCCTCAAGATCATGACCGGTTCGATGAGCATCGCGGAGAAACGGCTCCCGCAGGATGGACGTATCGAAGTGAAGATCCGGAAAAAACCAATCGACCTCCGCGTTTCCACCATTCCGACTAACCACGGAGAAAGCGTCGTCATGCGCGTGCTCGACAAATCGACGCTGCTCCTCGGTTTGCCGGAGCTTGGCTTTCTCAGCGATGATCAGGAAACATTCGAGCGGCTCCTGCGTTTGCCCGATGGCATTCTTCTGGTCACCGGCCCCACGGGCTCGGGCAAAACGAGCACTCTCTACGCCTGTCTCAATTACATTAACAAACCGGATCGCAAGATCATCACCGTGGAAGAGCCGGTGGAGTATCAGATGACCGGCATTAATCAGGTGCAGGTCAACAACGATGTCGGCATGACCTTCCCGGTGGCGCTGCGTTCCATTTTGCGGCAGGCGCCGAACATTGTCATGATTGGCGAGATTCGCGATCTGGAGACGGCGACGATCGCGACTAACGCGAGTCTCACCGGTCATCTTGTCTTCAGCACGCTGCACACTAATGACGCGCCGTCAGCCGTGGCCCGGCTCGTCGATATCGGGGTGCAACCGTTTCTCGTCGCCTCGTCCGTGCGCGCGATCATGGCGCAACGGCTGGTGCGGCGTTTGTGCAATCGCTGCAAACATCCCGATGAACTAAGCGATACCGACATGCGCGCGCTCGGGCTCGAAGCCACCCAATTAAAGGGAGCGCAGGTGATGAAGGCGGCGGGTTGTGAATATTGCCGCCACACCGGTTATCGCGGTCGCATGGGCATTTTCGAGATTTTCACCATTGATGACGATGTGCGCCATCTCATTAACAAACGCACGCCGACACACGCCCTGCGCCGACGCGCCCGAGAGCTCGGCATGCGCACTTTGCGCGAAGACGGCGTGCGCAAAGTTTTGGCCGGCCTGACCTCGGCCGAGGAAGTGATTTCGGTGACAATCGGAGACGTGAGCTAACGAGATCCTGTGCAAATAACCGCCCCGACTTCCAATCTTACTCCTACTCCTAATCCTAATCCTAATCTTACTCCTAATCTTACTCCGACTCCCCTGCATCGTGTAAGACTACGATTAAGATTAGGAGTGGGAGTAGGATTAAGATTCGAAGTAAGATTAGGAGTGAGAGCTTTTCTACCCGCGTGAATAGCCAGCAAGTTCTCGATCTCTTCGTCGATCAAAAGGTGCTCGGCAAAGCCCAGGCCGATGACGTGCTCACCGAAGCGCAGCAAAACGGCAAAACCATCGCCCAAGCCATCATCGACAATGGTTTCACCGACGAATCGGGATTTTATCAGACCATTGCCGACGGCATCGGCGCCGAGCTTGTCGATTTGAACGAGCGCGAGATCGTGCCCGAAGTGGTGAAGCTTGTTCCCGGCGGGCTCGCCCGGCTGCATCGGGTGCTGCCGGTGGACATTGTCAGCAACACGCTCCGAGTCGCTGTGGCCGATCCGCTCGAGCCGCGCACGGCGGAGGATTTACGCTTCGCGCTCGGCCGTGACATCGAGGTCGTGGTGGCGCCGGTCGAGCAGATCGAAGATCGCATTCGCATTTTTTACGGCAGCGACACCTCGAGCATGGAAGAGGTGCTCAAGCAGCTGGGCGAGGTGGGCGAGAGCTTGCAGCTCCGGGGCGAAGATGGCGAAGCGCAGATCGAAGCGGAGGCGAATGCCACGCCCATCATCCGTTTCGTCGATCTGATTTTGTACCAGGCGATTCAAGACCGGGCCAGCGACATTCATTTCGAACCGTTCGAGAACGAATTCAAAATTCGCTACCGGGTTGACGGCGCGCTTTATGAAATGGCCCCTCCGCCGCGGCATCTCGCGCCGCCGGTGATCTCGCGCGTAAAAGTGATGGCCAACATGAACATCGCCGAGCGCCGCCTCCCGCAGGATGGCCGGATTCAGAAAAACATCGCCGGCCGCTCGGTCGATCTGCGCGTCTCCACCCTGCCCACGCAATTCGGCGAGAGCGTGGTTTTGCGCGTGCTCGATCGCACCACCGTGAATCTCGACCTCGAGATGCTCGGGATGCCCAAGTACGTGTTCGATTACATCCTCGAGATCATCGAGCGGCCGAACGGGATTTTCATCGTTACCGGCCCCACCGGTTCGGGAAAAACGACCACCCTCTATTCCTGTCTCCGCAAGATTAACACCATCGATTCCAAACTGCTGACGGCGGAAGACCCGGTCGAGTACGACCTCGAAGGCATCTTGCAGGTGCCAATTAATGACAACGTTGGGCTGACATTCGCGCGCGCGCTCCGGTCGTTTCTGCGGCAGGACCCCGACCGAATCATGGTGGGTGAAACGCGCGATTTGGAAACGGCCCAGATCGCGATTCAGGCGTCGCTTACCGGTCACCTCGTTTTCACGACCCTGCACACAAACGACGCGCCGGGAGCCGTTACCCGGCTGATCGACATGGGAGTCGAGCCGTTCCTCATTTCTTCCACCATCGAGGCGGTGCTCGGCCAGCGATTGCTGCGCAGCATTTGCTCCAATTGCCGCGCCTCCTACGAGCCAAAGCGCAATGTGCTGGACCAACTCGCGCTCAACCGCAGCGACCTTGGAGAGAATAAGTTCTACTACGGGAGAGGTTGCGATGCCTGCAACCAGACCGGCTACAAAGGACGCAAAGGCATTTACGAGCTGATGAAGATCACTGATCCGATTCGTGAGTTGATCAATCAACGCGCGCCGACGGTGATGCTGAAACAAAAAGCGATCGAGCTCGGGATGGTGACGTTGCGTCAGGATGGATTGCGCAGCGTCTTCGCCGGCGACACGACCGTGGAAGAGGTGCTGAAGTACACATGATCTCCTAATCCTGCTCGTGCTCGTGCTCCTGCTCGTGCTCGAGCCGCTCTGCGAGCACGATTACGAGCACCGAGTAGGAGAGAAGCCTGTTTTAACTATCGACTTTCGGGCACCGCATCGCGTAAACTTTCCTAGCTCATTTCCGCAATGCCTCGCTTCCAATACGTCGCTCTTGATGGCCGTGGCCAGGAATCCACCGGCCTCGTCGAAGCTAACACTGCCAACGAAGCAATAGGCCACCTGCGGCAGGCTGGCTATTTTCCCACCGGCGTTTACGAAGAAGGCAAGGCGCCAGGCGGCAATCGCAAAGCCAAACGCCCGAAAACCGCTGCTGCTACTCCGGCCCAGGTGCCCACAGCCAAGCGCGGCCTCAACGCCAACATCACCCTTTTCCAGCGCCGCACTGTGAAAACCAAGGTGCTGATGATTTTCACCCGGCAACTCGCGACCCTCATCGATTCCGGTCTGCCGCTCCTGCGCTCACTCAACGTGCTCTCCAAACAGGAAAAGGACGCTGTCCTCAAGCGCACCACGGAATCGCTGGCCGAGTCGGTGCAGAGCGGAAATACCTTCTCCGATTCGCTCGGCCAACACCCGCGCATTTTTAACGAGCTCTTTGTCAGCATGGTGAAAGCGGGCGAGCTCGGCGGTGTCCTCGAAGTCGTGCTCGCGCGCCTGGCCGAGTTCCAGGAGAAAGCGCAGAAAGTGAAAGGCAAAGTGCTCTCCGCGATGATCTATCCCATCATCGTTTTGACCATGGCCCTGGCCATCATGTCGTTCCTGCTCGTCTTTATCGTCCCGCGCTTCGAAGCGATATTCCACGACATGCTCGGCGACAAACCGCTGCCCGCGATCACGCTCTTCGTCATCGCGGTGAGCGATTTCATGAAGAATCATTGGCCAATTATTTTCGGCGGAATCTTTGTCATTTTCGTCGGAATAAAACTGCTCGGCCGCACCGATGGCGGACGCCTCTTGCTTGACCGATTCAAACTGCGCGTCCCGCTCTTCGGCGACCTCATTCGCAAGACCGCCATTTCCCGCTTTTCGCGCACGCTGGGCACGCTCGTCAGCAGCGGCGTTTCCATTCTCCAAGCGCTCAACATCACCCGCGACACCGCCGGTAACACCGTCATCGCCCATGCCATTTCCCAGGTGCATGATCGCGTGAAAGAAGGCGAATCGATCGTGCAACCGCTCGAGACCAGTGGCGCCTTTCCACCGATGGTCGTGAGCATGATCGACGTGGGGGAAGAGACCGGCCAGCTTCCCGAGATGCTTTTGAAAATTGCCGACGTTTACGATGACGAAGTCGACAACTCCGTCGCCGCCCTCACTTCCATCATCGAGCCGGTCATGATCATCCTGCTCGCGGTCATCGTCGGCACCATTGTCATCGCTCTCTTTCTGCCGCTCATCAGCATCATCCAGGGCTTGCAGCAGCAATCGTGATCGCGCGGCCGTTGCGTGAGGGAAGGCGACGAGGCTTCACCCTAATCGAGCTCATGGTCGTCATCGCCATCATCCTCATACTGGCGGGACTGGTTCTATCGATCAGCGGTTATGCGATGGATAAGGGAAAACGCTCACGCGCCGAAACCGAGATCGCCGCGATGTCAGCGGCAATGGAAAGCTACAAAGCGGATAATGGGATTTATCCGCGACAGTCCACCACTACCGATATGCTCGACCCGCGGACGTCGTTCAATCCATCATCGTACCAAAGCGCAAGCTTTTACCTCTACGGTGAACTCAGCGGCCTGGATGCGAACCAGCAGCCGGTCGCCAACAAGAAGTCCTATTTTGCGTTCAAGCCCCAAATGCTCGGCCGTCCCACTAACACTACTGTCGCGTACCTGCGCGATCCGTGGGGGAACAGTTACGGTTACTCGACGATTCAAGCGGCCAACCCCGGAACTGCGCAGGGCTACAACCCGACGTTTGATCTGTGGAGTAATGCCGACCCAACGCCGACTCCTTCAGCATTGCCGACGCCAACTCCTCAAGATCGCTGGATCAAGAACTGGTAAGCACGTTATCCGCAGCCGGAGGATCTCGCCGCTCCAGCTTAGAGGTAACTCTCATCGGGATCCCTCGACTGCGCTCGGGATGACGAAGAGCGATTCGCTAAGGCTCATTCGCCGCTGGTGTGAACGACGATCACGACTCTTCGATTCGGTTGTTGCCTTTGAATTTCCGCCTGCTCCTGGCTCGGATCCATCACCGGCCGCGGCACGACCAAAAACTTCGTCGCCCCATAACCGCGCGCCTGAATTTGCGCCGGATTAATCCCCATCATCCGCACCAGATACTCCTTCACGCTATCGGCACGCCGCTGGCTCAGGTCCAGATTATATTCATAGCTGCCGAACGAATCGGTGTAGCCCTCGATCGAAAACGTCGCTTTCGGATTGCGCTTGATCAGCGTGGCGAGCTTTTGCAATTGCTCCACCGAACTCTCCTGCAAATCAGCGCTGTCGTAGGAAAACAACTGATCGTCCGGCATGCGGATGGCCGTGCCCGAGCCCAGCGGCCCCTTCTGCGCCAGCAATGAATCCAGATCGCTGAAGCCGGGGTTGCGCCCTTTGCTCGGGCCGGCGCTGTCCGCCTGCACTTTGCTGGTGAAACTGCTCGGTCGCTTGATCGTCGTGCTCGTCGCCAGCTCCGCGCCGCTGAGCGCCGGCTGCGGCCGCCCCGAGGTGGCGGAATCATTCAGCAGCGTCTGCTCGCGCGTGGCATTGGGACTTTTCGACAACGTCTGCGCAGTAGTCTTTTCGATTTCATTCAACAGCGATGTTGCGTCGGCCTGGTCCACCTTCGGCGTCTCAGGCAAGGCGTTCTGCGTGTCGTCCGGCATGGCCGTCGTCGCGTGCACTTCCTGAAGCAGCGCGTCGAACGATTTCTTCTCGTCCGGCAATTGCACGTTGGTCTTGTCCGGCTCCGGTTTGGCGGCCGGATTCGCCTGGTCCATGCTCGCCTTATCCAGCGCGGCCTGGGCGCTGATGGTTTTCACTTTGAAGGTGGGCGGCTCTTTCGTTCCGGCGAACGCGACCTCCGCTCCAGCGAAGCGAGCGCGATAAAAATAGGCGCACAAAAGCAGATGAATCACGAGCGAGACCACCAGACCGACGAAGAGCCAGTTCCGCTGCCCGGTCGCATTTAGCAGCGCTTCGTGCTCGTCCTGAAACTCGTAATCCGAAATCCTCACTCTGGGAACGAACCGGCACGCGCGACGCGTTGTCAACCTGCGACGCCGGCATCAGTAATCAAGCAAGGTCAACTGGGATCGGCGGGATCGACCCAGGAGAAGGTCCGGTCCGGAACCCTGTATCTTCCTGTTAACCCGGCCTGCATTCCTCGATGACCTCTGTGTTCTCTGTAGTGACTTTCCCCCGCGTCCGCTCCACAAAGGCCCGGGCTGCCTGTCGAATCTGCTCCGCCACGTTCGCTTCGGGTGCGACAAATTTCGGCGTGAACCAGGGAAAGAACCCGATCAAATCGTGCGTGACCAGGATTTCCCCGTCACAACCTTTGCCCGAACCAATCCCGATCGTCGGAATGGCAATCGCTTGCGAAATCATCCTCGCAGTCTCCGGCGCGACAATTTCCAGCACGATGGAGAAGGCGCCCGCCATCTCCAGCGCGCAGGCGTCCGCCCGCAGCGCATCAGCCTGCTCGCGCGAGCGCCCTTTCACTTTGTAGCCGCCCTCTTCCCGCACGCTCTGCGGCAGCATTCCGATATGTCCCATGCACGGAATCCCCGCCGCGATAATGGCTTCGATCTGCGCGACGCGACTGATCCCGCCCTCCAGCTTCACCGCGGCCGCTCCGGCTTCCACCAATAATCGCGCCGTCGCCAGCGCCTGCTCCGGCGTCTCATAGGAATGAATCGGCATGTCGGCCACGAGCAGCGCGCGTTTCACTCCGCGGGCGACCGCGCGCGTGTGATGCAGCATTTCCTCGAGGGTGACGCGCGTGGTGTCTTCGTAGCCGAGCACGACCATGCCGAGCGAATCCCCAACCAGAATCACGTCCAGCCCACTCTCGTCAAGGAGGCGCGCGGTCGGATAATCGTAAGCAGTCAGGGCGGTGACGCGTTCACCGCGGCGCTTCATTGCGCGGAACTTTTCTACCAATTGGTCGTGACGCATTTCACCAAGCCGCTCGCGGGACAGCGCGCGAGCAGTTCATGCACGCTCGCCGTCTCGCCCGGTAAACGCAACTCCGGCGCGATATCGGCCAGCGGCCGCAGCACGAACTCGCGTTCGCGCATTCGGGGGTGCGGTAATTGCAGCGCTCCCACGCTCCGCTGCTCATCGCCGAAATACAGAAGATCCAGATCAATGGTGCGCGAAACATTGCGGCCGTGATCACGTTCGCGCCCGAGCTCCTGCTCGACTTCCTGCAACGCTCGCAACAGCACCTCGGCGTCCCCCTCAAAGCTGATCTCAATCACCGCGTTGTAAAAATCCTGCGCCCCCGCCTCGCAATCCACCGGCACTGTTTCGTACACCGCCGACTGATTGACCGGCTGGCGTGTTCCTTTCAGCGCGCAAATGCAATCCCGCGCTCGTTGCAAATTCGCCATCCGATCACCAAGGTTCGATCCCAGCGCAATTCCAGCTCGCATCGGTTTGAGGTCATCCTGAGCGCAGCGAAGCGGAGGTCGAACGATCCCGTGAAGGTGCCTCAAAGGTCGCGCCCTGGGATCCATCAACTTCGCTCGTGATGACCGCGGAGGATCGCGGCGAACCTGAAGCTCGAAAATTCATCCGCACTTGCGGAACCATCGTTACAATCCCAACACATCGCGCATGCTGTAAAGGCCCGGCCCCTTGCCGATAATCCAGCGCGCCGCCCGCAAAGCTCCGCGCGCAAATGTTTCCCGGCTCGCAGCGCGATGCGTCAATTCCAGCCGCTCGCCCTCTCCCGCAAAAATGACAGTGTGATCTCCCACCACATCGCCGCCCCGGATTGAGTGAATCCCGATCTGCGACTTGTTGCGCTCGCCCGTCATGCCCTCGCGACCGTGCTTCAGCTCTCCGCTCCCGCGCACCCGCTGCACAATGTCGGCTAAGGTCTTTGCCGTTCCGCTCGGCGCGTCCTTCTTCATGCGATGGTGCGCTTCCACAATCTCGACATCGAAGCTTTCGCCCAGGATTTTCGCGGCATGTTCGCTCAGCGCGAAGAGCACGTTGACTCCGACACTGAAATTGGATGCGAACGCCACCGGGACATTGCGCGCTGTCTCTTCAATCATCTTCCGCTCTTCCGCGGAGTGGCCGGTCGTTCCCAGAACCAGCGGTATGTTCGCTTTGGCCACTGCCGCACAAACCTCGCGAGTTGCGGCGGCGTTGCTGAAGTCAATGAGCACATCCGCTTCACTCACCGCAATCGTGTCGCCGAGATCAAAACGAGCGACGATTTGCGCATTTTCGCCGGGAGCAGCGGCACAGATCGCCCGGCCCATTCTGCCGCCTGCACCAACGAGCGCGACGCGCAAAGCCTCACTCATTCATCTCGCCCGCTCGAACTCCTCGAGCGTTTTCCTCAGCCGCGCCTGGTTTGCTTCCGTCATTTCGCACAATGGCAATCGCAC
>JBKPQR010000086.1:0-7601 GCA_046734175.1 Verrucomicrobiota bacterium
GCGTAGCGCCCGAAGGGCAGCAGGTTCGCAGAACCAGCTGGATCCCCCAGCCTCTTCCTGCCGTGTTGCTGGTGTAACCGTAGACCTGTAGTTGAAGAGGCTGCCCGCCACAGGCGGGTTCGGGGACATCAAAAAAACAACGCCGTCTGAATGGAGCCCACGGGAAGCGGTGCAACATAGGCAGGAAGCCCAACGGGTGAGCATCGGGGACGTGCGAATCACCCGTTGGCTGCAGCGCCTGGTTACATGTTTGGGTGCTACGAAGCAAGAAGACTGCGAACGGAGATGTCTTCGTCTATATCGTCCCAATGAATGCCGACGCCTCGACCGATCAGTCGCCACTTCGCTCGCTGAGCTGGCGTGGCCCGGAGCAAACGTGGAAACCACTCTAGCGGCGCAGAGACCCGGCGCCCGTCCACAAGCGTGACAACCAGCTCGTCGTCGCTGCATGCGACATCCACCGCGTCCGCCACTGCTTTACTGGCCAAAGTGCTCATCCCATGCAATGATAAACTCTTGGACGTGCTCTGCAATGATGGAATGAAGCTGGCGCAACTCTGAACCGCGGAAGCCGCGTGACTCCGCCAGCTCGACCGGCTCCAGCCAAAACTTGGCATAACGCTCTGCCTGCTCCACATGTATATGACGGGGCTCGTGACCTTCGCGGCTGAAAAAGAAGAATCGATAGCCAGCAACGCGAAGAACCTCGGGCATGGCCGCTGAATGTATCGCTGCCCCTTAAGGTCGCAACACGCCGCGCGCGGCATCTACATCTAACGAGCTCAAGCTCAGCCACGGCTCAGGGGAGCGCAAGTGGCAAGCTCACTGGTCACACTGGTTACGTTGACATTAAAAAACAACGCCGTCTGAGCCGTTGGCTGCAGCGCCTGGTTAGGCGCCTTAACATGACGATCATGGACCATCAAATGTAGGTTAATGCTGTGTCATCCGTAACGAGTAGTGGTTGGCAACCAACCGCCAGCTCCCTTGCCGCTTTACCCATACCCTTGTAAATCGAGTGTCACGGGGAACAGCTTTGCCTTTGTCTTGCCCAACCATCGTCGAAAGGCCGGTCTCCACCGCCGTGTTTTCGTAGACGCGCACCTGAACCTCGTCAGTGGTGATAGATTGAAACTTCAAAGCACCTGACGTGAAATCTGAAATCACCTGCAGCTTAGTTCTCACTGTGCCACTTGGCCCTACGCCAATAAAATCAGCAGCGTAGATGCGATCAAGAGCCGTCGCGTCAGCATGAATCTGTGCTTGGATGCGCTCGTTATCCCGTTTCCTGATGGTCTCCTCGACGCCCTCCTTTTGCGCTACGCCCGTAGCCGCCACTGCAAAGACGAGGCCAGTTATAAAAAGTGCTGACTTCATACAGAGTTCTCCATACGCCTAACGAGACAAAGCTCAGCCACCGCTGACGGCAGCGAACGTAAACTGAAATGTTCGTGTTGAAGTCATGTGAAAACTAGACATCAGAACGGCCAGCGATTGGCTGCAGCGATTGGTTAGACCTTATGCGTCACCTAGCGCACTAGCAGATCCAACTGGCGCACATCGAGACCGGCCTCGCGATAGTATTTCCGAGTTAGCTCCAAGGCGGTGAATCCGTCCTCGAAGGCGGCAAAGCCACCGTTCACCGCCTTGTTCAGATAGATGAGGCCGCCCTCCACTACGAATAAAATCAGCGCTGGCTCTGGCGAATCGTCGGTAATCACCAGCGTGTGAGCTTCACCGGCGGGTTCGTAGATAAATGTTCCGGGCTTTGCAATCCAGTCATGCTCCAGGTATCGCCAGTGACCACGCATCGTGTAGCCACGCACGGTCCCAACGTGGTAGTGCGTGCCCAGCTGGGCGCCGGGGAGACCTTTCAGAACGACGCTGAATCCTCCAGACGTGACGTTAAAGCAGCACGGCTGAAACCATACGCCTTCTGCATAAGGAACCCAGAGGCGCTCGTCCTCTACGTCGATGTTGGCTATGAAGTGTTCGCGGCTACGTTGGTGCGGCTCAAGACCGTCGGTGAAACTGTTGAAGGCATTAATCGGCATATGTTTATCTCTTTTGAGTTACGATTGTACTTTCTGTAACGGTCTAACGAGAAGAAGATGAGCGACGGCGGACGAGGGCCATGTCGCTCGGAGCGAATGGGTGCAAGTCATCTCAAAGTGGGACGCACAGCGGTCCGTCGTTCGTTCCATCGCCTGGTTAGGTTCTCGTCGGCATAACGTTTGTTGCCCTGAGTAATTGGCACCTACGGCAGATCGGATGCTACCGTTTTCAGTGCTTTGGCAGTCGGTTCTTGATTATCCAGCCATGGGTAATGGCCGGCGTGTTCGATCGGAACCAGCTTGGCCTCGGGCTGTATCGAACGAATGTCGTTTGCAATAGAGAAGCCCGGATCTTCACGGCCAAAGATTAGCACCATTGGCGCGCTGAGATTCTTTACGCCTTGCGTGACGTCCCACTTACTAAAACCCTGCGCCATCAGTTTGAGTACTTCCGGATACCACAGCGGCTCGCCAGCGGGGATTTCTTGTTCGACTAGCGACGATTTGCTTGGGTCGGCAAACTCGGCTCGACGTTGGATTTTCTCGCGCTCCTCATCGGTCGTCGCAGCTTTTAACCCCTCTTTGTCGGCTGGACTAAGCCTCGCCTGAAGAGCCACCATTTCCGCTTTGAATCCCGATTGTTCAGCCGGGCCGGTATCCAAAAGAACAAGACCTGCAATCTGACCTGGGTGCTCTTGCGCGTAAGCCATAGCGAGCATTCCGCCCCAGGAGTGTCCGAGCAGCGTTAGTTTTGGCAATTGCAGATGAACGCGCAATTGCTCGATATCAGCGACCGCGCCCGCGACGCTGACCCGATCGTGACAGGAGATCGCGTCAGAAGATTTTCCAGTGCCGCGCTGGTGGAAAAGAATGGCCCGCCGACCGCTGTCGGCCAGGATTTTCGCTACTGGTGTCATGTACGCGGGGTTCATCCCAGGTCCACCCGCGAGCAGTACGATAGGCTTACCCGAACCGTACTCATCATAAGCAAGTGAGCCGCAGTCCGAGGAAAACGTCGTGGCCCCAGAACCGAGCCTAGGAGCCGCCGTCAAGACACAAAGCGATAGCAGGAAGATCACTTGTTGAAGTTTTCGATTCGTCAGCATTTGGTGTGTGGTTTCAAACGTTGAATCAGTGGTTGCGTTTCTTGCAGGATATATGCCTAACGAGACACAAGCTCAGCCACGGCTCAGGGAAGCGCAATTGGCAACACCCATCGGCACACTAGCTTCGGTGGACATAAAAAAAACAACGCCGTCTTACCTCCAAACGACAGTCACAATGTGAGCCTGCCCTGAGCGAAGTCGAATGGGTTGGCTGCAGCGCCTGGTTAGGCGTCTGGAGGACGCTCCCTGAGCCCGAACGGCTACTTCTTAGTCTGTCGCGGATCGTCTGCCGGGTTAACGTAGATGATTTCCCACGGGCCCATCCCGTGAAGTTGGATCACCGTCTCTCCTTTGGCCCAGGCAAAATGCCTCATTGTGGGCGGCAGGAAACCGAAAGTTCCAGTGGGCATTTCCTGTCCGGCGCTCTCGTCAAACTTTTCTCCCATACCGAGATTGAAGGTGCCGGAGATCACCGTGACGTGCTCTACTTGCAGATGATGATGCGGTGGAATCTTGTATCCGTCGGGCATCTGAAGACGCATCGTGTAGAGTCCCTTTCTGGTAGGATCGCCCTCTAGAACAGCTAGTTTAGCTCCCGGAGGCAGAGCCGCCGGGGCGTCGGCCCATTTAAGGTCTCCTTGCGTGAAGAGGCCATGCTCCGCCGTCTGCGCCCCTTCTTTTTCAGTAGCTTTCTTTTCAGCGCCCGCGATCGCCGCTATCGAGAGCGCCAAGACAGATCCAAGGACTGCTGCAAGAATGATCTTTTTCATAGTATGTGTTCCCCTTTTCTGGGGGGCCGCTCGATGAAGGTCAAGTTATTTTTCCGCACGACGCACGCGCCCAACGCCTAAAGGGACACAGGATCAGCGACCGCGAGCCCACTGTGACTCCGCTCGCAGAGAAATGGTGGATGGCAGACACGCACAACGTCACTCGCAGCCTTGCTCACGGTTCGCTGCATCGCCTGGTTAGATGACAACGTGTTAGGATTACCGACCACTCGCGACTCCCAGCTTCAACTGCCGTTGGTACTCTGCTTCGTCAAAATGGCCCTTTGACTCAGCGATCAGGCCATTGTCGCCCATGCGCCATTCTTCATACCCGATGATTCGAACGGTGTTGCCCGTACCTCCAGGCCCAGTATTCGTTCCAGTGAGGGACCAATGGTAGGTGGCGCGACTGCTGTCCCCGACGTCTAGGCGATTCATCTTTACAATCATATCCGGAAAGGCCGTCATGAATCCCTGCGCCGCCTCAGTAATCGCCGCTCGCCCAACGGACGGGTCTGCTTGATTGATCTTCAACGATCCGTTCTCTTCGTAAAACGAGGCGACGCTCGCCGCATTATGACTACACCAGGCAGCGGTGTACCGCGTCGCGAAGTCGTTGAGTTTGGCGATGCCCATCGGTTTAGGCTTCAAATTGCAAGCGGCAAGTAGTACCGGCAACAGCAACGTCATTCTCAGCGACCGCTCGAGATATGTCATCTAACGAGACATAAGATCAGCTACCGCTGGCAAGAGCGAGCTGTGCTGCGGGTTTACGCGTTGAAGTCATCTAAAGCTAGACATCAGAACGGCCAGCGGTTGGCTGCAGCGCTTGGTTAGGTCAATCATTGCCTTATCTCAGGCGGAAAAACAATCATCCGCGCAAACTGCACGATCGCGGCCACAAGGGCGAGAACGATTGCGGCGAAGAACGGCCAGAATGCAGCGAGCAAGGCGGCGTTATACAACTGCAATAGTATAATTCCAACCCAAAGAGTCGTGAAAAGATAGGACATGAAGTTGGCGCGTGCGCCTTGCGACCGGTATAGTTTAAAGCGGTGAAAAACGGCGGTGGCGGTGATCACCCACGGCGAAATAACGCAAAATGCGACTCCGCTGCACCATCGCCAAATGCCTGACGGCACCGGCTTAATACCTAGTAGCAGCAGCCCGATTATGCACAAAAAGAGTGGAACGACTGAATTGGTTAGCAGAAGCCGAAGTCGATATTTTTCGAGCGCCGGCCATTGATGCACCGATTCACGCCGAAAAACGACCACCACGCCTGCAAATCCCGCGAGAGCCACGGCGATTTGCGCGGCCGTGCTTAGAATTTCGCCCGGTTCCATGGAAATTTCACTTGTAGCGCGAAATGCGACCTAACGAGCTCAAGATGAGCGACGGCGGACGAGGGCGCGCGTCGCTCGTTGTGAATCTGTGGAAGTCATCTCAAATGTAAACGCACAACGGTCCGGCGTTCGCTCCATCGCATGGTTAGGTCTTGGCCAGCAATGCGTCGACGTCTGACACGAACGCTGGCGGGAAGATCGTCTGTCTGGCCGTCCGCCACCAAGCGGCGCCGAATGGGGTGGTGAGCAGGCCGCACAGGTGTGCTCCACACGATAGCTCAAAAGTCCCCTTGGGAAAAATTCCGCGATTCGTTCGCTCCCAAATATGGAACGAAGCCCATCCATTCTCATTTAACAGCATCTCCAGCCTAAGCCGATCAGCGGCATCAAGGACACGCTCTTCCTTTAATCCGGCAGTCATCAGCTCAGCAATGTCACGGTTCTGGGCGATCGCCTGCCGGATCACCGTCCACTGCTCCATCGTGGAATTGTGCTCATTGCGCTGGAGCGCGCCTGTATTTTGCCTGATCTGCCAACCAACAAAGACCAATGAGACAATCACACCAACCGACGCGACGATTTGCGCCAGATAGGAGATTTGTTCGAATGACATGAGCTATGAGCCTTGAAGACCTAACGAGTATTCTGCCTAAACATTCTGCGAATAACCACAGAATTCATCTGTATAAGCAGATTGCGTCGGAGGGGCTGCCGCCAGTGGAAGCTGGAGCTGTTCCTCGGTATTGTCAGACCGCACCGTGGAAGTAAAGCTGATTCTGCGGCTGAGACTTCGCACGATCAGATAGATAGGGCGCGCCCCGTCACGCTTCATGTCTGACGCAGAAAACATAGGGCCCCTAAGATTCAGCTCTTCCCCGCAAAGTGGAAGAACATCGAAGCGTCGGGTTGACCGGTGCGGGAATGACTCCTTCGTTGCTTCGAGCTCGACGGGAGTCGGCCGTTCACTTCGATTTGATTTCGCTGGCCTGTTCGGGTTGTAATTGCGCGCATGAACCCGAGCGAAGCTCTCAGCACGGCCGCGCAGGTGGCGGTCACGCTCGCGGGCTTTGCCGGCATCGTCGTTGTTTTCCGGCCGGAATCGGTTCACCGCTGGTCGTCCCTTGATAAATTCCGATTGCAGCTGCTCCTCACCAACTCGGCCTTGCCCTTGGCTGATGCGCTATTCGGCTTGCTCCTCCTCTCGTTCAACCCCGCCCCACTGCACATCTGGCGCATCTGCAGTGCGGTTGGCTTTGCAGTGCAAATCCTCCTCATTGCGTTCACTGGCAACCCTCGCCGGCGCCTGCCGAAGGGCGACCTCTCTACCGCGAACAAACCATTGTTCTACGGAATCGCCCTCATGGCAGTCGCCGCGATGGCGCTGCAGGCGATCAACTTCACGCTGTGGAACCTTTTCTGGCCCTTCTTCGCCCTCATCGTCATGCACCTAGTCGCCGCCCTCACCCAATTCGTTCGCATGATCCTCCTCTCGCCGCAGTGAGCGCTTGGGCAAAATCGTATGACTCGTTAGAAGCGGAAGGAAAGCATCGCAACTACAATCCGGTGCAACTCGCCCTCGCTTGGTTACTGCGGAAATCGCGGTGATGCTGCCTATTCGCGGAACAGCCAATATCGCGCATCTGGAAGAAAGCCTGGCCGCTGTCAAGATTCAGCTCTGAGCGCAGCAAGAATAATGTAGAGTCGCTCACGCTAATCGCGTAACATTTCCGCCGCGCAATGTCCGAGCAATCCTCAGACGTCAAATTCGAGATCGGGCACGTCTTGTTCATCGACATTGTCAGCTACTCGAAGATGCTCATCACCGAGCAAAGCGAGCATCTGCAAACGCTGAAACAGATCGTGCGCGGCACGGAGCAATTCCGCCTGGCTAAAACGGAAGGCAAACTGCTTGGCTTGCCCACCGGCGATGGGGGCGCGCTGGTATTCCGGAACAGCCCTGAAGCGCCAGTCCTCTGCGCGATCGAGATCGCGCGGGAACTCAAACATCATCCCGAGCTTCGCGTCCGCATGGGCATTCACAGCGGCCCGGTTAACGAGATCACTGATCTGAACGAGCAATCCAACATCGCCGGCGCCGGGATCAACATCGCGCAACGGGTAATGGATTGCGGCGATGCCGGCCACATCTTGCTCTCCCAGCATGTGGCCGACGATTTGGAACAAGACCCGCGCTGGCGCGCACATTTGCACGATCTGGGCGAATGCGAAGTGAAGCACGGGGTGCGGGTCAACGTGACCAACCTTTACTCCGATGAGGTTGGTAATTCGAATCTGCCGAGCAAGCTGCGGGCGATCAGGAAACAC
>JBKPQR010000087.1:0-21108 GCA_046734175.1 Verrucomicrobiota bacterium
ACGGCCTGCAGGCGTTCAAGCTACTGCTTGCAAATCGAAAATCGGCAATCGACAATCGGCAATTGCCTTGCGGGTGTAGTTCAATGGCAGAACGCCAGCTTCCCAAGCTGGACACGAGGGTTCGATTCCCTTCACCCGCTAACTCGCACAATTTTCTTCTAAGGCGAAGCCGGCCGCAGATTGATACGTCCGTTTCGGGCACCACTCACCAGCTCACGGATGCCACCGGGACGATGACCTCATTGCTCAAACGGCTGGTCGAAGTCAGACTGTAAGCGGCGACGGTGACGTAGTACTGCGTGCCGGTGGACAAGGACAAAGAGGTGCTCAGCACATTCCGAACGTCACGAACGTTCTGGTAATTACGGGTTCCTGTGCCCCAGAAAATTTTGTAGCCGACGACGGAGCTGGAGGTTGAAGCGTTCCAATGGAACTGCACCACGCGAGATGATGACGTGGAGCCAGGGGCCGTGTTCGCAGCAGGCAACGACGCCGCTGCCAGAAACAAAATAAAGGCACTGGGCAGTAGGAAAGCCGCGCGCCGGAGGAGCCGGGCGCGAACAGCCATGTACGAATTGGGAGAGGTAAGTACCGACAAGGAATTGCGACTTTAAGGGGCCAAACCGAAAGCACAACAGATAATGGCGGAAAACATCTGTTTTTCGGGAACTCTATTAATTTTCCCGGTAGCTTTGTAGCTGCCTGGCCTCAACAGCCAAGTTGAGTATATTATCTAATAAGGTAAGATAATTCTGATAAACACACGCAATGAATATCTTGTGCCCGAATATCATAATTATGAGAGCTTCTCTTATCTCCCTGCTTTGTCTCGGCGCCAGCCTTGTTCACGCGGCATTGATCCCCATCAGTGAATCGAGCTTTTCTACAGCACAGGTAATCGATTTCTCTACTTTGGCTGACGGCACAGATGCGAATGGTCTGCTCACTGGAGGCGTTCTCTTCACCGTCCTGCAGAGTGGAACTCCGACAGATGGTCTGGTGATTGTGGATGGCGGTCCGGGAACAACGAACCACATCGTCCCTCCGAACCTTGTTTCATTGCGAAAGCCAGGCGAGTTGGCGCTGACGCTGTTTCTGCCCTCACCAGTTAGTCAGCTGGGCTACGGTTATGCCTTGCTCGCGACCACGCCGCTTTCGCCGGCGACAACGATCCAGCTGTTCGCCGGTACTACGCCACTCGGCAGCATCCAATTCGCCGGCCAACTTGATCCCGAGTTTACCGGAGGTTTCGCTGGTGTGCGCAGCACGATACCGTTTGACCGTGCTGTGCTGACCTTTTCCGATGCGGCGGACGCCTTTGCTGTGGACAATATCATGTTTGCGAATGCTGCAGTTTCCGACGCCGGTTCGACGCTTTTGCTTCTCGCCATCGGCACCGCGGGTACGTTAGCGGCTCTGCCGATCCGGCGCAGTTGTCGTCGCTGAGTCGCCGCAGGAGCAGGTCCGCTACCTGCCGAAGCAGACTGAGAAGGCTGTTTGCGCGCGCTATTTTCCGCCGAAAAATTTGCGGAAGGATTGAAACAGCCTCGGGATGGCTTTCGGGACAGCGTTCTCGAAACGTTGGGCAAATTGCGTGGGGTCACCGGCATGGATGGAGCAACTTCCCGCGGGCACTTTGTCTGCCGGTAAAACAATGTCATACGCGCTGCCGGCCATCTCGCAGCCGGTGGTCGCGAGCGCATTCGAGATGGAGCAAACCGTCACGCGCGCCTGCGGCATTGTCGGTTCGAGAGGTTTTGGCGGATAACGTGAGGCCGCTTTATTCATCGTCTGCACCCAGACGGGCAAGGCGAGCGCTGCGCCGTAGCCGCGCGCCACGATCGTCGTTGGCTGATCGAATCCCACCCAGACGCCGCAGGTGAGTGTGCTGGTGTATCCCACGAACCAGGCGTCCTTGTAATCGTTGGTCGTTCCGGTTTTACCAGCGGCGGGAAGTTTAAAGCCCATCGAGCGAGCGTTGGCCGCCGTGCCGCGGGTGAGCACCTGTTCCATGAGTTGCGATGTCATCCATGCGGCGCTGGGGTCGAGCGCCGGCACGGAGAGGTGAGCCGCGCGGTAAATCGGTTTGTGCTCCTGATCGTCGATCCGCTCGATGATGTAACTTTGTTTTCGCACGCCGGCGTTCGGGAAGACGGTGTAAGCGGCGGTGAGATCCTTCAGGTCCGTTTCAAATGAGCCGATGTAGATGGCGGGCGAGTGGGGGACCTTGTCGCTGAGGTTGAGCGTGTTCGCGATTTTCTGCACCGGGTCAAGGCCGGCAAACTGGCCGATGCGCACGCTCATGGTATTGCGCGAATGAATCAGCCCATAAGAGGCGGGCTGGATGCCGCCGTAGGTGCCATCGGAATTGCCCGGTGTCCAATTGCCCGCGCCTTCAATCTCGCCGGGCTCAATGGGCCCGTCACTGATGGAAGCGCCGGGCAGAAGACCGTTGGTGAAAGCGAGCGTGTAAACAAACGGTTTGAATGACGAGCCGACTTGACGATTGGCCGGCGGCAGCGCGCGATTGAACTTGCTCTGGGTATAATCGCGTCCACCCACGAGCGCGCGAATCCCGCCGCTGGCATTATCGATCACCACGACAGCGCCTTCGAGGTAAGGCATGGAGGCGTCCTCGCCTTCCTGGGGTGGTTTGTAATGCGCTTTGAGCGGATGATGAAAGTTCGATTGATGCTCGATTTTAACCAGGGTCGATTCGAGCGCCTGAGTTGCGCTGTTCTGCACGGCGGGATCGAGCGTGGTGTAAATATAGAGTCCACCCTGGTCGATCTGGTCCTGAGTCAGAAGCATGTTGAGATCGCGTTGCACCGCGTCCATGGCATAGTTCTCCTGGATCATGGGCATCTTCTTCGGATGCGGATTGACATGCGCCGCCTTCGCCTGCTGCGCTTGTGCCAGGGTGATCTTCTTCAAATCGACCATCCGGGCCAAAACCGCATCGCGCTGAAGCGCCGCGCCCTCGGGATTTTTCAGGGGCGAAAACCGGTTCGGACTGCGGATTAATCCAGCGAGCACCGCGGCTTCGGAGAGGTCCAGTTTCGCCGCGCTCTTGCCGAAGTAGGCTTGCGAGGCTGTTTCGATCCCGTAGCAGCCGGCGCCGAAGTAGATGCGATTCACGTAAAGCTCGAGAATCTGCTGCTTGGTGAACTCGTGCTCGATGCGCAGCGCCACCATCGCTTCGAGCAGTTTGCGGCTGAGTGTGCGGCCACCGAGAGGCAGACTATTGCGGGCGAGTTGCTGGGTGAGGCTGCTGGCGCCTTCCCTGGCCGAGCGGCTCATAATGTCTCGCATGAGCGCGCGACCGACTCCGTAAAGATCGATCCCGTTATGCTGGAAGAAGCGCGTGTCTTCGCGCGCGAGCAGAGCGTCGATGAATGCCGGCGAAACTTCGTTCAGGGGCACAATCAGGCGGTTCGCTCCGGCGAGGCGGCTGTAGATTTTGCCGTCCACATCGAAGACAGTGTTGCGCTCCGGCATTTGGCCGACCTTCTTCATGTCGAAGGTCTGGGCCCAACCCCAGTAGAAGACAAAAACGCTAAGCGCTCCGCCGCCGATCAGCGCCAGGAGCCAAATCTTCCAGCCCCAGCGCCAGATCGATTTCTTGCCGTCCTCGCCGGCGCGCTTCGCAAACAGGTTCATTCTGCTGTATCGACGATAGCGGCAAAGGCGCTATTCGTCATGCGCGCGCCTGAGCGAAATGTGCTGCGAACGCCGTCGAAGTCAGAGCCGCAGATGGACGGGCGTGCCGTGCTCCTCGTGGGCGCAGGGCGCATCGATTGGCACCTCGGTGTTCGCAGCGCTCGGCTGCACAATGCCGTTTTCGATGAGGTATTGCTCCACTTCTTCGCCGCTCACGTCAGCAAGGATGCGGTCATTGATTTCCACACAAGGCGAGAGTGGTTGACCGCTTTTCGTTTCCATCTCCCATCTGAAGGCCGGATTCTGGATGATGTCTTTATCGTTAAAGGCGAGATTGTATTTTTTGAGAATGGCGCGGACTCCTGCGCTCCAACCGCAATGGGTCTTGAGGTACGCGGTGATCTGAGGTTGTTCCATGATGGTGGAAGGTAGCGTCAATCCGGAGCGAAGTCGAGGAACCGGCGCATTGTCATGTGGAGCATAGCCAAGACATCTCTAATGCACGATCGGTGAGAGAGGCCGGGTGCCCCGACGTTTTCCCGCTCAGCCTTCGAGGCCCCGGCACATCTCTTTTCACCAAAGCGACCTGACGTTCTCCGGCATCAGATCTTGTGTTGCAGCGGTTTTAACCATGCGTGCAATTTTTGCAGGCCAAGTTCCAGCCGGGTTTTCACCGTGCCCAGCGGGTCCTCCGTGGTGGCGGCGATCTCGCGGTGGCTCATGCCGGTGAAGAATGAAAGCTCCAGCGCCTCGCGTTGAAACGGAGGAAGCGAAGCCATTTGCTCGCGCAAATAGCGGCGGAGATCGGCCCGCTCCATCTCGGCGTCGCCATCGACGGTCGTGCTGGCGCCGGAAGGCAATTCGTTCAGTTGCTCTTCGTAGCGATCTTTGACGCGGATATAAGCCTGACGGCGCCGAAGCCGATCAATAGCGCGCCGGCGCGTGATGGTGGTGAGCCAGCCGAGCGGTTTGCCCACGCGTGGGGCGTAGTTACGCGCCTGCTTCCACACTTGCAGGAGAGTTTCCTGCAAAACATCTTCCGCTTCCGCCTGCTCGTGGATGACGCTCTCGATAATAGAGCGCAGCGTGTCGCCGTGCCGCTCATAAAGCGCAGCCAGCGCCTTTTCATCGCGCTCGGTAATCGCTCCCATAATGGCCTCATCGCTGGCCATCTTGAAATCACTCCCGGAAAGAGACGGCGCGATCATATGGCGTGCGCTTCTTTTCCGAGGGGATCAGCGAGCGCCTGCCACCAATCGGCATTAGCCGCCTCCTTGCTCAAGGGATTGCCCGGATAGACCCATTGATGCACGCGAGAGGGGCAGCCGCGCGTGGGGCAATGCAACTCATAGCCGGCGCCGTGGCGCGAAACGATCACATCCTGTCCGGCGAAGGTTTCCTCACACAGGACGCAAACCCGTTTGTCATCGAGCGATTGCCAGCTGCGAAAATGATCTTCCTTGCGCAAAAGGGCGAGCTTCTCGGGCGTGTCGCATTTGACCGGGGTCATGAGCCTCCGAATGTGAGGCTCCAGCAAGCGGCCCACAATTGGGATGGTGCACGATCAACCCTTAGGTGAAATTCCGATATCGCGTGTGAATAACCGAACGTAAGAGTAGGCGTGCTCAACTACATCTGGCTTGCGCTCGTCTTGCTCGCGGTGGCGATCGGCGCGGTCAACGACCGCCTAAAGGATGTCACGGATGGCGCCTTTGATGGGGCGAAAACCGCAGTGACCATCGCCCTCGGCCTCATCGGGGTGATGGCGCTGTGGCTTGGGCTCATGCGACTGGCCGAGCGCGCCGGTCTCGTGCAAAAAATTGCTCGGGTCCTGCGGCCGCTGATGCGGCGGCTCTTCCCCGATGTGCCGCCGGAACATCCAGCGATCGGCGCGATGGTCATGAACATGGCTGCGAACATGCTCGGCCTCGGCAACGCGGCCACGCCGCTCGGCTTGCGCGCGATGCGCGATCTCGAAGCGCTTAATCCTCGCCCCGGCGTCGCCACTAACGCGATGTGCACATTTCTCGCCATTAACACCGCCTCGGTCCAGTTGATCCCGGCAACGGCCATCGCCATTCTTGCTGCTTCTGGTTCGACCCGCCCGACGGCGATCGTCGGCACGGCGCTGCTCGCTACTCTCTGCGCCGCGACCACTGCGATCGTTGCCGTGAAAATTTTGGAGAAGTTTCCGTGGTTTCGGATCCGGGATGGCGATGCTGCTGTTGTTCGAGGCGGCGATGCGGCCGAAAGCGAACCGCTCCCTTCTCCAGGGAATGACGTGGAACCAGCACGCCCGAGCTTCCTCGGACTGGCAGCCGCCATCGCACTCCTCCTGTTTTTTGTGGCGATCTTTGTGCGGATCGTGTGGCCGCAAACCTTCGGCCTGCCGCCGGCTGATAGCGGGAACGCGTTTGTGCGCAGCGTCAACGCTCTGTCGCTGCTGGCAATTCCCTTCCTCCTGAGCTTTTTCCCGCTCTACGCGGCGGCCAGTGGAGTGAAAGTTTACGACGAATTCGTCGAGGGCGCGAAAGAAGGTTTCAATGTGATTTTGCGCATCATTCCATTTTTGGTAGCGATGCTTGTTGCCATCGGGATGTTCAAAGGAGCCGGAGGAATCGACCTGCTGACGCAACTCCTTACGCCCGTGCTCGGGCCGCTGCATTTTCCGCCGGACCTTCTGCCGCTTGCCTTAATGCGACCTTTGAGCGGAAGCGCGACCCTTGCTTTGCTCACCGATATCGTGCATCGGCTTGGGCCGGACAATCTCGTGAGCCTGACCGCGGCCACGATTTACGGCAGCACCGAAACCACGTTCTACGTGGCGGCTGTTTATTTCGGCTCGGTCGGCATCAAACAAACACGCCATGCCATTCCTGCGGGACTGCTGGCCGATTTGGCCGGCGTGATCGCGTCGGTGGCCGTATGCCGCGCGGTGCTCTCTTAAACTCATGCTCTTGCTCGTAATCGTGATCGTGCTCGGTTCGACCCTTTCGAGCACGAGAACGATCATGAACCCAAGAAATAATTTTTCCCTCGCCAGCCATGCGCCCGTTTCTCTATCGTCCCCCTCCTGAATGATTCAGCGTGATTATCTCGTCATCGGCGCTGGCCTGGGCGGCGCGAGCGTTTGTGAAGCGCTTCGGCAACATGACAAGCGCGGCAGCGTCATGCTCGTCGGCGCGGAAGCTTTCCCGCCGTACAAACGCTGGCTGCTCTCAAAAAATTTCCTGCGCGAAAAAAACGCGACCGCGAGCAAGCTCACCCACACCGCCGAACAATGGTACCAGACGCACAAAGTCGATGCGCGCTTCGGCGCCATTGTTACCCAGCTCAATATCGATCGGCGCGTTGCGGTGCTCGGCAATGGCGAAAGCATCGAGTTCAACAAGGCCTGTCTCGCCATGGGCAGCCGCCCGGTCCGTCCGCCCGTGGCTGGCGTCGGACTCGGCAACGTAATTTACCTGCGCACCCTGCGCGATGCCTTCGCCTTGCGGGAAATGGCTGAGCACGAGAAGAACGTCATAGTGGTCGGAGGCGGATTGCTTGCCTGTGAGGCGGCAGCCAGCCTGCGGCAGATGAAATTAAAGGTGAGCGTGATGCACCGGCACGCCCACCTTCTCAATCGTTATCTCGACGCAGATACCGCTGGCTGGTTGACAGCATATTTTGCGAAAAACGGCGTCAATCTTCTCATGGGCGAGAGCCTCAACGGCTTTGAGGGCAAAACGGTGCTTCGGAACATCCAGACCAAAAGCGGCAATCGCGTCGCTGCCGGTCTGGCCGTGGTCGCCTGCGGGGCGGAGCCGAGCCTCGATCTTGTCCGCAATACTCCCCTCTCCGGGCCTCACGGCTCGCCCGTGACGGAGTATCTCGAGACAGAAGAGAAAGGAATCTACGCCATCGGTGATCTCGCGTTCTATCCAGACCGCATCATGGGCGGGATGCGACGGCAGACGCATTGGGAGAATGCGCGCGAGCAGGGCCTCGTGGCAGGCGCAAACATGACGGGCAAAAAGCGCATCCGCTATGAACAGATTCCATATTTCTGGACCGAAATGTTTGATCTGCGCCTGGATTTCATCGGTGATTTCAGCCTGCCACCTTCGCGCGTGGAGCTGACCGGCACCCATGCGAAAAAGAAATGGACCAGCCGCTATTTTCAGGGAGACAGGCTGCGGGGTATTTTGTTGTCGGGCGCAACGCCAAAGGAAATTGAAGGGGCCAAAACAGAACTGAAGAGCGCGCTGGGCAAGTAAATTGCTATGGTGATTATGGAAGAAGCCCGCCCCCACGTCTCCCCACCAGGAAGAGGCGTATCAACCGGGCTGACATCCATAAAAAAGTCTCTATGCTCACGCTCGGTTCCTTCGCCTTCACCTGCATCACCGTTTTCGGCTGCGTGCTCTGGGCTTGCGTCAAGGATACCGATCAGACATAGACACCATGCTTGATCAGGACGATCTGAAGTGGATCGCGAAGACCTCCACTGAGCTCAACACTGTGCTCCAGCAGATCGCGCGTTACGCCGACATGGCCCAGCGCAATCGGGGCGACCAGGATTATCTCCAAATGCTCGGCGAACGGGTCGAGGCCGCCACTCAATCGAGCCAGGCGCTGTTCGATCGCATCACGTCCAAGATTCTGAAAACGGCGAGCGCCAAGACGGAAGCGCGGCCGGCTGCTGAGATAACGTCTTCCGCTGCGCCGGTGAGCAGCGCTGATGTCTCCGCGAGTATTCCCGCGGACATTCCGGTCAAAAATCCCGGAGGTGCGCGCGAATACATTCTGCTCATAGACGACGAACCCGAGATCGCGGAGCTCGCCGCCGAGATGCTGGCTGAAGAGGGCTACAAGGTCATCGTGGCCAAGGATGGATTTGAAGCGTTGAAAATATTCCAGCGGGTGAACCGGCAGATCGGCCTCGTGATTCTCGATTACTTCCTGCCGGTGATGGATGGCGACGCCGTCTTCGAGGAGTTGAAAACGCTCAACCCGAATGTGAACGTGGTCCTGAGCAGCGGTTTCGCCGAGCAAAACAAGATCGGCGCCATGCTCGCGCAGGGTTTGCGCGGTTTCATTCCCAAACCTTATACCCGCGCCAAATTACTCGAGCAGGTGCGCTCGACTCTGGACGCTTCCCGCCGGCCCATTCGCTGAAGTTATTCGACCGCGAATCGCGCCAGCCGCTGCTCAAGATGCGGCGGCACATGCGCCGTAACAATCGCGAACTCTCCTTCGTAGCGGAGCTCAAGGACGTGCCCGACGCGATGAATCTCCGCGATCAAGTTCGAGTCGCTCATCGGCACGCGAAAGCGCGAGCGCAGCCGCCACGCGCTCAAGGCCGATTGCAATGCCTCCACCAACTCTTCGACCCCGCGGCCCGTCCTGGCCGAGATGGCCACACTTCCCGGGAAACGCTGCCGATATCTCTCAGCCAACCCGGCATTCTCAAGCCGGTCGATCTTATTGAAAACAATCAACGTCTGCTTCCCAAAAGCGTCCAGTTCTTTGATCACCTCATCCACCGCTGCCATTTGTTCTTCCACGCGCGGATGACTCAGATCGACGACATGGATGAGAAGGTCGGCATCGCTCACTTCCTCAAGCGTGGCTTTGAATGACTCGATGAGCGTGTGCGGCAGCTTGCGCAGAAAACCAACCGTATCGGTGAGCAGGACCCGCTGTTTGTTCGGCAGGGTGAAACTGCGCGTGGTGGGATCGAGCGTCGCGAAAAGTTTGTCGGCGGCGAGCACTTCTGAGCCGGTCATCAAGTTGAGCAAGGTGGACTTGCCGGCGTTGGTGTAGCCGACAACCGCTGCCACCGGCCATTGATGGCGTTTACGCCCCTGCCGCTGCACATCGCGCACTTTGCGCACCCCTTCGAGGTCGCGTTCCAGCCGCGCGATCCGTTCCTGCACGCGACGGCGATCCACTTCCAGCTGCGTCTCACCCGGCCCACGCGTTCCGATGCCGCCGGTCTGTCGCGAAAGGTGATTCCACATGCGGGTGAGGCGGGGCAGGAGGTATTGCAACTGCGCCAGCTCGATCTGGAGCCGCCCTTCGCGGCTGCGCGCGCGCTGCGCAAAAATGTCAAGGATAAGCTGGGTCCGATCCAGCACTTTGCGCGAAAACAGGTTCTCGAGGTTGCGTCCTTGCGCGGGCGAGAGTTCGTCGTTGAAAATTACCGAAGTGACCTGCCGCTCCCGCACTGAGTCCTTGATCGCTTCCGCTTTTCCTTTGCCAATGTAAAACGGCGCTGTCGGTTTCGGCAGTTTCTGCGTCACCGTATCGACCACTTCCGCTCCAGCAGAACTGGCCAGCTCACGCAATTCCGCCATCGAATCGGCCAGGTCCCATTTCGACACGCCGTCCTGCTCCAGACCAATGAGAAGCGCGCGTTCGGGTTGTCGTTGAGATCTGGTCTCAATCATCTTCTGTAGCGGCGGTCTATGACCGCCGAAGTCGTGCAAATCTGTGCCGTGTCGCAGGGCTCCGCGCTCCAATAGAATCTTGCCAATGCAATGCGCGCCTGAATCATTCCCGCGCGATTGCCCGAATGATCGCGCTGACTGCTTCCTGATGTGACAAGGCCGTCAAATTTAGCTGCTGAAAATTAGTTTGATGCCGGAACCAGGTCAACTGTCGCTTGGCGTAGTGACGTGTCGCCTGCTGGATTTGCCCGATGCAATGTTCGCGCGAAATCGCGCCCGCCAGCAGCTGCCGGATTTCGCCGAACCCCAGGGCTTGCGCCGCAGTCCGACCCGCCTCCCCCAAAGCCGCGACTTCCTTCTCCACGCCCGCCTGAAACATCGCATGCACGCGCTCGTTGATGCGCGCATAAAGATCATCGCGGTCGCGCAGAAGAAAAATGCCGCGTGCTCGACCCAAGGGAAGCGAAGTGGAGAGATCTCCGGGCGGCGCCGTTACGGTTTCTCCACCGGACTCATCGGCTTCGTTGGGACTAGAGCCGCTCGTTCCAGTGGCGCACTCAGCAATCTCGATCGCCCGCATCAGACGCCTGCGGTTCTTCAGGTCGGTCCGCCCCGCAAGATCGCCGTCGAGCTCGCGCAACTGTCTGCGCAACTCATCCAGCGGGAGATTCGCTCGCTCAGCACGCCGCGTCGCATCCCGTGGCCCACCTCGATCAAACCCATGCGTCAACGCTCTCACATAAAGTCCGCTCCCACCGACCACGAGCGCGACCTTTCCACGGCTATGAATCCCGCCGAGGGCATTCAGCGCCATCGCGCGAAACCGCGCCGCCGACATTTCCTCGCTCACCGGCACTACGCTTAGCAGGTGATGTGGCGCGCCCTGCCGCAGTTCCGCGTCTGGTTTTCCCGTCAAAATATCAAGTCCGCGGTAAATCTGAAAAGCATCCGCATTGAGGATCTCGCAGCCGAGTTGCTCCGCCACATCGACCGCTAGTCTCGATTTTCCTACGGCAGTCGGGCCGACAACAAAGAAGAGATCGTGCATTAGGCGACGAATGGGTACGCGCGATAAAAAAAATCGGGAGACACGTTCCCGCGACTCCCGATTGCTAATGTGTTGTTCGGCGTCAGTCCCGCGCGTGCTCGCTCGATTTCGCGCCGCTAACCACGAGCTTGCGTCCGAGAAATTCCTTATCGTGCAGTTCTGCCACTGCGCGCCGGGCTTCGTCCACCGTCTGCATTTGCACGAAAGCAAAACCTTTCGAGCGCTGATTGTGCTTGTAACTGACTACCTCGGCGTTCTGAACCTGACCTACGCCGTTGAACAATTCGAAAAGGTCGCTCTCAGTCGCGTCAAACGACAGGTTGCCCACATAGAGCCGCGGCGAAGTGACTTCGACGCTCTCCGGTTTACGCGGGCTGCGCGAATGTGTTTGCTCCCGTTGCTGCGGGCGTGTGCCGTTGGGTTTGGGAGATGTGGTCTTTGCTTCGCCGAAAAACGCCGCGATGCGCGACCACAAACCTTTCTTTGCTGCACTCTTTGCCGGCGCGCTTTGTCGCGAACGCGCCCCGTTGCCGGGTCTGCGGGAACGCCCACGGCCACGCGATTGCCTCCCACTGTTTTGAGATCTCATTTATGTCTTTTTTCAATATGCCATTATGGTGCGTGCGGAGCGCATCGGGTGATGCACAGCCCACGGCGCTCGATCCTGTCGAACCAGTTTGAGTGACCGGCTGCGCCTTCGGAAACTCCGCCACGTGTGAGCGGGAACGATTCGATCTCAATACCGCTGCTGCACTGCGCCAACGAAACAGGGGAAATGCGAGATGCCGCATGGTAACTCCAATATTCTGAATCGTTAAAAGCGGCTTGGAAGATCGAAGCTTCCCGTCGTCCTTAACGCCTCATTATTTCCCACTCTCGAAGCGATTGCAAGGGCTCGTTGCCTAAAGGGGAATCGCTCAGTCATTTATTTCGCGGGCCAAGCAGCCGGTCGCGCACCGAGTAATAGCGTGATTTTAAGTACTGCTTCGGCCGCTCTTCCCGAATCGGCCGCGCCCAATGCCGCAGCAGGCCGGGCCGCGTGATCTGCCGCTCGTAGCCCACCTTTTCCATCAGTTCGCCGCAATGCCATTCCACCCAGCCGAGCTCGTCTTTGGATAATTCTTCCCGCCAGCTGTGGGCCCGCTCAGCTGTAATCGCGGAAAACTCGCGCTCGCTCGCAGAGTTACCGCCCCAGAATTTTCCCGCCTTTGTCGGCCTCAGCACAATGTCGCGCTCGAAAGAAACCCCTAGGAAATCGCACACGCGCTCCATGGCGCCTGCCGGATCAGCGACCAAATCTTCATACCGCGTAGTCAGGGCCGGCAGCTCTCCGGCCGCCGCCCGCAATGCCAGCCTCGCCCCCTGCAACCAGTGCGAAACGCAATAATACACCGAGAACTCCCGCGTCCGCCGCGTTCTTTCCAGCGCGATCTGCGCCGCCAGAATCCCGCGCGGGTCCCGCAGCGTAAGCAGTATTTTTGCCTTCGGAAAACGATGAAGTATTTGCGGAATAAAACGGCGGTTCGCCGGTGTTTTTTCGATCCATCGGGCGATCGAATCGAGCGGCACGCGCAGAGTCGCGGCGTACGCTTCCATCATGATGACAAGCAAATCTTTCTCCGCGTTCTCTTTGTCGAATGCCGCCCGTTGAAATCGATCTCGAAACTCCGCCGCCGGGAAGTGCCCGTAATCAACTTTCTCCCATTCCCCCGGCCCGCCAAAGAGAACGCGCGAGAGGGATTCTTTCGTGAGGTAATCAAACTGCGCGCGGCGGCCACGGCTGCCGTACTTATTCAGAGCAGTCGGGAAATAGGCCGTTTCCTCCGGTAAGACGAGCAACTGCGGATGACCGTCCAGCAGCGCCATCAGCAACGTCGTGCCCGATTTCGCCTGGCCCGCGGCAAAGCAGGCGCGTTCGGCGAAAGGCAAGCGTTCGCTCACACTCTTCCGGCTGCGTTGGCGCGAAACCACTCCACAAACCTCGGCAATCCTTCCGCCAGCTTTGTCTTCGGCGCGTAGCCCAGCAGGCCGCGAGCTTTTGAAATGTCAGCGCAGGTCAGGGGCACGTCGCCAGGCTGTTCCGGCAGCCGGTTGATGATGGCCTTTCTGCCCACGGCTGACTCAATCTGCGCGATCAAATCCCTTAGCTGCACGGTTTCATTCTCGCCCAAATTAAAAATGTCGAACATGGCCCCGTCGTAGTGCAACGCCGCCAGCACACCCTGGATGATGTCATCGATATAAGTGTAATCGCGGCGCGTTGTGCCGTCGCCGAATTGATCGATTGGTTCACCGGCCAGAATTCTGCGAGTGAATTGATGAATCGCCAGATCGGGCCGTTGCCGGGGCCCATAGACCGTAAAGAATCGCAGCGCGACAACGCGCATTCCGTAGAGGTGCGAGTAAGTCGAGCACAGAAATTCAGCCGCCACCTTGGTTGCCGCATACGGACTGATTGTCTGCGTCAGATGCAAATCTTCCGGGAACGGAACCGTTTTCGAGATTCCATAAACCGAGGAACTTGAAGCGAGAATAAAACGATCGACCGCGGTGCTCCGCGCCGCCTCGAGTAAATGCAGAGTGCCGTTGACGTTGGTGTCGTAATACAACTGCGGCTGGGAAATCGATGGCCGCACTCCCGCGCGCGCAGCCAGATGCGCGATGACTTCGAACTTCTCCCGGCGAAACAAGTCACGCACGGCATTGTTGTCGCGCAGATCGATCCGAAATACCGGCGCATCGGCAATGACGGAAGCGATGTTGGCTTGCTTTATCGCCGGATCATAAAAGTTGTTGAAGTCATCCAGAATGGCGACGGCGTGACCCTGCTTCAACAGTCCCTCGACAAGATGCGAGCCGATAAATCCCGCGCCGCCGGTAACGAGCACTCGCATGGGGCGAGCTTAGTGAGGCCACGTGCCATTGCCAAGAAAGAGGCTGCCGCTCTCCGCCCCCGGCCGCTTACCATGCGCAGCGCGCTTCTTGTTCTTGCGAGCGGAGTCGAGGCTGCAACGCAACCGGCTGAGTCGGCGAGGCCAGGTTTTCCATCTCTAGCTGTTTGGCCCGAAGCTCTAGCTGTTTTGCCGAAGCCACATGATCAGAGATGTCTCGACTGCGCTCGACATGAGGCGAATGTTCTTGCGTGCCTGTGCCGCGCCTTGAAATCCGTCTGCCTGAATGAGACGCGCTTTATTCTTTCTATTGTCTTTCATACTTGCCTGCGCTGCTGTCCTGATCTGGCGCTTGGGGCCGGAGCTAACAAAGCCAGTTCATCTCGAAGCTGCCTTCCAAATACCTTCGCCATTCCTGCTCGCGTCCCTTCCACCTGCCGCTCGTTTTGATTTCCCCCTCGGGACCGAGAACGGCGGACTTGCCTACAACGCGCAACCCTTTACTCAAAATACTCATCTTGGTGATGACTTAAATGGTATCGGCGGCGAGAACTCCGATCTCGGCGACCCAATCTATGCTGTGGCTCCTGGCGCCGTTCTTTTTGCCGGCGAAGGTGGGCCAGGCTGGGGCAACGTGGTTATCGTGCTGCATGCGCTCGAGGAGAACGGCGCGCGCCGATACGTGCAATCCTACTACGCGCACTGCGATAGTCTTCTTGTGGAAGCTGGAGACAAGGTGCGGCGCGGGCAGCGCATAGCCACCGTCGGCACGGGCGGCGGGCGTTACTTTGCTCATCTCCATTTCGAGATGCGCGAATTCATTACCCCCTTCATCGGCGCCGGCTACCGCAGGAATACCGATGGCTGGCTTAACCCAAGTGATTTTATCGCCAAACATCGCGGCGCCGCTGATGATGCCGTAGGCCGAACGGGACCTTAGACGGAAAGAGGTAATCAGGAAAGCAGGAACGCAGGAAAAACATTTGCAGGGGAAGCTGTCGGCTTCCGGGGCCGGCTTGCGAGCTGATACTACAATGCCCCACCCGCGTAAGAGCCGGTTACAATCTCGAGTCTAATCTTGTTAATCTCTTCTTTTCCCGCTTTCCTGCGTTCCTAATTAATTTCTTCTTCTTCGTCTTCTACTTTCGCATTATTCGTCAACCGCTGTGGCTCACGCAATTATCCGACGTCTCACTGCGCGTGACACGCGTCTGAGCAGCTTCCGCTATTACGACCTTCTCGTTCACGTCTTCGTCGTCATTCTGCTCATCTCGAACCTGGTTGGCCAAAAGATCTGTATTATCCCTTTCCTTACAATGTTCGGCTACACGCCGCACGTAAGTGGAGCGCAATTACTCTTCCCGCTTACCTACATCTTCGCCGATGTCTTCACCGAAGTTTACGGCTATGGCGCATCGCGCCGGGCTATCTGGCTTGCCTTCTTTGCGAACATCATTCTCACCCTGATGGGTATCTTCGTGACCTGGTTCCCGGCCGCGCCCGAGTTCCCGAACCAGCACGCCTTCGAAGCAGTCTTCTACACAGTACCGCGTTTTGTCATCGGCAGCCTTGTCGCCTTTTGGCCGGTGAATTTACCAACTCCTATACTCTGGCGAAAATGAAATTGTGGACCGACGGCAAATGGCCCTGGACGCGCTTCGTTGGCTCAACCATCACTGGCCAGTTCGTTCATACGTTTACCATCATGCTCATCGCCTTTGTCGGCTACGCACCGTGGCGCACCATCGGCAGCCTTATCTTCTGGGGCTACACCTTTAAAGTAGTCTACGAGTTTTTGGCTATTCCGTTGACCTACGCAGTAGTCAGCGCACTTAAGCGGGCCGAAGGCGTCGATGTCTTCGATCGCAACACTAACTTCAACCCCTTCGCGCGGATGCGAGAGGTCGCGATTGAAAGTTAGAACAGGAAAGAGATGAATCAGGAAGCAGGAAAAAGGAGAAGCTGCTAGCTTCCCCGGGGCGGACTAACAATGGCCCTTAGAGCAACGTGTTTCCTTCCTGCTTTCCTGAATTCCTGATTCATTCTTCTCCGGTTTTCTGGTTTGCAATCGGTTTTCGCTCCGCTTACATGTGCTCGATAACATTATCTCCGAACTGCGAGCACTTGATCTCAGTCGCCCCTTCCATCAAACGCGCAAAATCATAAGTCACGCGCTTGCTCGCAATGGCGCCATTCAATCCTTTGATAATGAGATCAGCCGCTTCTACCCACCCCATGTAGCGGAACATCATTTCACCCGACAAGATGACCGAGCCGGGATTTACCTTGTCCTGGTTGGCGTACTTCGGCGCCGTGCCGTGAGTAGCTTCAAAGACCGCGTGTCCCGTGATGTAGTTAATATTACCTCCGGGCGCAATCCCGATGCCTCCTACTTGCGCGGCCAGCGCGTCGCTTAAGTAGTCGCCATTCAGGTTAAGTGTTGCGATGACATCGAAGTCTTCCGGACGTGTTAGCACCTGTTGCAAACTAATGTCTGCGATCGCGTCTTTGATGAGAATGCCCGCACCGGGCTTTCCGGCCGGGATTCGACACCACGGGCCGCCATCGATCTCCGCTGCCCCGAAGAACTGTTTCGCGACCTCGTAACCCCAGTCACGGAAAGCGCCTTCCGTGAACTTCATAATGTTACCCTTGTGAACGATGGTCACGCTCTTTCGCTTGTTCTGGATGGCATAGGAGATGGCACTATGAATCAGCCGCACGCTTCCCGAGTAGCTCACAGGCTTTATCCCTATTCCTACTCGGACGTCGTTAGGAAAGTCCTTTGCGCCCACGGCGGACCAGAACTCCCGCGCCTTATCAGCCGTGCCAAAGCGAATCTTGTCAAATGCGCGCGGAAATTCCTTCGCCAGGAAATCGAGTAGTTTGTTAGCGTCCGGTGTCCCGGCGGCGTACTCGATACCAGCATAGATATCCTCCGTGTTCTCGCGAAAGATTACCATGTCCACCTTCTCCGGGTGCTTTACAGGCGAAGGGACACCTTTGAAGTATTGGATTGGCCGAAGACAAACGTAAAGATCGAGTAGTTGCCGTAGAGCCACGTTGAGCGAGCGAATACCTCCGCCAACCGGCGTAGTTAACGGGCCTTTGATGCCGACGAGATACTCCCGAAACGCTTCTACGGTCTCGTCCGGCAGCCAGCTATCGAACTTGTCCTTGGCGGCCTGTCCCGCAAATACCTCAAGCCAGGAAATCTTCTTCGCGCCGCCATAGGCTTTCTCCACGGCGTCGTCGAAAACGCGCACACTTGCCGCCCAGATGTCCGGTCCGGTGCCATCGCCGCGGATAAATGGAACAATGGGGTGGTCTGGCACATTGAGTCTCTGGTCTCTCGTGATCTTCTCCCCGGCCGGGGGCATGTTGTCGTTGTCAGGCATGGCCGCGATTGTAGCGGCGGGCGAGGCGAGCGCAATGCCCCAGCCTCGCCGCCCGACAGAGAAGCAACCGCGGATCTCGCAGCTCGGGCGGCAACGCCGCGATCAATCCACCTCGCCGGCGGAGCAGCGTATCTTCCGAGATGTTATCTGGCGAGGCGGGGGCGGGAATCGAACCCGCGAATAGCGGTTTTGCAGACCGCGACCTTACCACTTGGCTACCCCGCCAGGATGAAGGGCAAGAGTATCAGGCGCGATCATGCAGGTCAATTTCGAGCCAGCGACTGTGCTCTTACTCCTGCTCTTAATCTTAATCCTAATCTCCACCGGCATCGCTCGCGGCGGATTAGGAGTAGGATTAAGATTAGGAGCAGGAGTTTTGTTGTGATGAGTGATTCCTCTTCGCTTTTTGCCCGCGCCCGGGCGCGGATTCCAGGCGGGGTCAACTCGCCAGTGCGCGCCTTCCGCGGGGTTGGGGGCGAGCCGTTTTTTGTCGAACGCGCGCAAGGTTCACGCATTTGGACGGTGGATGGGCGGGAGCTGATCGATTATGTCGGCACCTGGGGGCCGGCCATTCTGGGTCACGCGCCGGCGGTGGTGATTGAGGCGGTGCGGGCGGCGGTGGAGCGGGGAACGAGCTACGGTGTTCCGCACCCCCTGGAAGTGGAAATGGCGGAGCTGATCTGCGCATGGGTGCCATCGATTGAAAAGGTGCGGATGGTCAACAGCGGCACGGAAGCAACGATGTCATGTGTGCGGCTGGCGCGCGGTTTCACGGGACGCGATAAGATTCTTAAATTCGCGGGTTGTTATCACGGGCATGTCGATTCGCTGCTGGTGAACGCCGGGAGCGGCGCGCTCACTCACGGCTGTCCGGATAGCAGGGGAATTCCGCAGGTCTTCGCCGATGAAACGATAGTAGTTCCGTTCAACAACATCGAGGCGGTGCGGGCGACATTCCGTGAGAACAAGGGCGACATCGCAGCCGTCATTCTCGAGCCAATTCCAGCGAATGCGGGATTGTTTTTGCCGAAAGAAAATTTTCTACGCGATCTTCGATCGGAATGCAGCGCGCACGACGCACTGCTGATCTTTGATGAAGTAATGACAGGCTTTCGCGTTGCGCGCGGCGGCGCCCAGGAGTTGTACGGGGTGCGGCCTGATTTGACTGCGCTGGGCAAAATCATCGGGGGCGGTCTTCCGGTTGGCGCGTTCGGCGGGCGCGCGGAGATCATGGATCAGCTCTCGCCGGACGGTCCAGTTTACCAAGCCGGAACGCTTTCGGGCAACCCGCTCGCGATGGCGGCGGGCCTGGCGCAACTGCGCGAGCTGGAGCGGATTGACGGCTGGCGATTGCTGGAGGAAATCGGGGCTGAATTACAGCGCGAAATCGCCGGCGTCGCCACGCAAAACCGAGTCACGTTTCAGCGGGTCGGCTCGATGTTTTGCTTATTTTTCACCGCGGGGCCGGTCTTCGATTTGGAATCGGCGAAGCGAAGCGACACGAAGCGGTTCGCGCGATTTTTTCACCATTGTCTCGAAGCCGGGGTGTACCTTGCGCCCTCCCAGTTCGAAACGGGATTCATTTCCACGGCGCACAAGGACACGGATATCAAGGAGACTGCACGAGTAATTCATGACGCGCTGGTGTGATTATGAAATGGCATTCTCGAACGAAGGGCGGCGGAGCCAGAAGATGCCGTGGAGATTGGTTTGAGCTTTCGACATCAGGATCCCGCGACTGTCGCTCGGGATGACAATCTCTTTGCCTCACCGCAGCACTTCGTCTAGGAAGTTCGCCCTGTGAGCGCCTCTTCCGCGGAGCCGATCCGCGCCGTCGGAAAATTTTTCTTCGAAGGCTCGCGCAAGTTTTTCCTCAAAGGCGTCACTTACGGTCCGTTCAAACCGGATGCCGCTGGAAATTATCTCGGCACGCCGGAACAGGCTGCGCGCGATCTGGCCAAAATCCGTGAGCTCGGGCTCAACGTGGTGCGTGTTTATCATTCGCCGCCCGCCTGGTTTCTCGATAGCTGTGAGGCGGCGCGCTTGCGCGTGCTCATCACTTTGCCCTGGGCAAAGCACATCGAATTCCTGCGCGTGCGCAGCGCGCGACGCGACATCACGCGCTCGGTCAAAAATGCGATCAAATCGCATGCCGGCCACCCGGGCATTTTCGGCTACCTCGTCGGCAACGAGATCGCGCCGCAGATGGTGCGCTGGCTCGGCGTGCGTCGCGTCACCGATTTTATCGAGCAACTCATCGCGCTCGCGCGCAGCATCGATGACCGTCCGCTTTATTCCTATGCCACATTTCCGCCGACGGAATTTCTCCTCCCGCAAAACGTCGATTTCTGCTGTTTCAACGTTTACCTGCACAATCAGCGCGAGTTCGAGCGCTACTTGCTGCGCTTGCAAAACCTGACCGAAGATCGGCCGCTCATCCTTGGCGAGTTCGGAATGGATACAATTCGGCATTCGCAGGAGGAGCAGGCCGAGATGCTTGGCTGGCACGTCGATAGCGTGGTGAAATGCGGCCTGGCCGGGACCGTGTTCTTCTCCTGGACGGATGAATGGTACACGGGCGAGCAGGAAATCAGCGACTGGGCCTTCGGGATTGTCACCCGCGATCGCCAGCCGAAGAAATCGTACTACGCCTTGCGGGAGAAACTGGGGCAGGACGACAGCGTTTTGCCGCATCGCGCGTTGCCGGAACCGCCGTCGGTCTCGGTCATCGTCTGTTCTTACAATGGGGGAGCAACTTTGCGCGCCTGTCTCGAGTCGCTCGAGCGTCTGAATTATCCGAAGTATGAAATTGTGCTCGTGGATGACGGCTCGACTGATAATACGGCGCAAATCGCGGCTGAATTCACGAGCGTGCGCTACATTCATCAATCCAATCGCGGGCTGAGCGCGGCGCGCAACACCGGGGCGGCTTCGGCCCGCGGTGAAGTTTTCGCCTATACCGATTCCGACTGCATGGCGGATTCCGAGTGGCTGTACTATCTCATCGGCACATTGACCAGCGGCGAGTACGCTGGAGTTGGCGGCCCGAATTTTTCGCCGCCGGCGCGCAACTGGATTCAGGCCTGCGTCGCGGCTGCGCCGGGCGGGCCGAGTCACGTCTTGTTAACTGACACAATCGCGGAGCATGTGCCTGGTTGTAACATGGCCTTCTGGCGTTGGGCTTATGAGAACGTCGGTGGTTTCGATCCTGAATATCACGCGGCAGGCGATGACGTGGATTTTTGCTGGCGAGTGCAACAGGCTGGGGGAGTGATCGTCTTCAGTCCCACCGCCGTAGTGTGGCATCATCGCCGCTTCACCTTGCGCGCTTTTCGCAAGCAGCAGCAGGGTTATGGCGAAGCCGAATCGCTCCTTCGTTTCAAGCACCTTGTTTTCTTTGGCCCAACCGGCACGGCGAAATGGCGCGGACAAATTTATGGCACGCCACGTTTCAGCTGGTTCATCAATCAGCCGGTGATTTACCACGGGGTTTTCGCTGACGGTTTTTTCCAGTCCATTTATCCCACGCCGCAATCGGAGATCGCCGCTTATCTCAGCAGCATCGAATGGTTCGCGCTCACGCTGTTTCTCTTCGGCCTGGGGGTCTTTCTGCCGCCGTTGCGCATCGTGCCTTACATCATGCTTGGCGGGACACTGTGCGTGGCGCTTTCCTACAT
>JBKPQR010000088.1:0-6175 GCA_046734175.1 Verrucomicrobiota bacterium
GGCGCTCGATCGATGCCGTCGGCCACGACGATCAACGCCGTCGAGCACGGCGAGCGACGTGAGCACCGTGAGCGAGCGGATCCCGACAGAGACGAGCCGTCGCAGCTGCTCGAGCGCGTTCGTCGCTTCGAGCACCGCGACGATGCGCGGTCGATCAGCTGCCAGTTCTCGACGCCCCAGACGTCGAGCCCGTTCGCGACGAGAACCAGGTTGCACGGTTATGGCGGGTTCGGGCTGCGGCACAAGCGCGCTACACCTGCACGGCCCGCATCTTCCCGGGGGCGTAATTCTTAAGAAATAGGGTTTTTAACCAAATATCCCTGACGAGAAATAGTGTCACGTCTCACATGCGAAATTTTTTCAAATGCGCCGGGCATAAGTCAGGCTAGGAGTTTGCCGGTGGAAGATTTCACGGTCGGCGCAATCAGCAATCAATCGGCTGGGCGATCCTTGACCCTGGGCGCGGAATGGGACGCGCGTGTGCGCGACCTCGTCCGGACTTTCGGAGCGGAGCGCGCTCCGGAGCTGATCGAGGAGATGATCGTGACGGCGCTGAAGATGGCGCGCGACAAAATGGGCGTCGCCGATCTGAAACTCATTTCGCGCTCGATGAAAGAGATGCGCTACGCGGCGTGGGTTTTCAGTGCTTATCGCGCGTTTCGGAAAGTGGCGGTGTTTGGCTCTGCACGAGTCGCAATCGATTCACCCGAAGCCAAAGTGGCAGAGGAGTTCGCCCGCCAAATGGTGGCGCAACGATTTATGATCATCACCGGCGGCGGTGACGGGATCATGGGGGCGGCGCAACGCGGGGCCGGACGGGAGATGAGTTTCGGGTTGAACATTCGCCTTCCCTTTGAGCAGCGCGCGAACGAGACAATCGAAGGCGACAAGAAGCTGATCAATTTCAATTACTTCTTCACGCGCAAGCTCAACTTCGTGAAAGAGACTCACGCCTTCGCGCTTTTCCCCGGCGGCTTCGGCACGCTCGACGAATCATTCGAAGTGCTCACTCTGATGCAGACGGGCAAAGCGCGGATCATTCCGGTGGTGTTGCTGGACAAACCGGCCGGCGGTTACTGGGAGACGTGGCTAAGATTTGTCACCGACCACCTGTTCAAGCTCGGCTTTGTGTCGCAGGATGATTTTTGTTTTTTCAAAATCACGCCGACTGTGGAGGAGGCGGTGAATGAAATCACCGGCTTCTACCGCGTGTATCATTCAGCGAGGTGGGTCGGCGAGCAGCTGGTGGTGCGAATTATGACGCCTCTTTCCAAAGCGAAGCTGGCAGGGCTGAATGAGAGCTTCGCGGACATTCTGCGCCGGGGCGAGATCGTGCAGAGCAAAGCTTTGCCGCCGGAGAAAAATGAGCCGGAGATTTGGGAGCTGCCGCGCCTGGTTTTCACCCCGCACCGGCGAAGCTTCGGAAGATTCCGCGAGTTGATCGATGCGATCAATGCGGCTGTGTAGCGGCGGTCTGTGACCGCCGGGTGGCACGAAGCAAAGATTGATTAGCGTCGGGTATGGACCACCGCTCCAGAGGCAGCGCGACAGCTGATTACGCAGGGCCGGCTTGAGCAGATTCGCCTCGTTTTTCGAGAATATAATCGTGAATGGAATTCACGCTGCGCAGCACCTGACCGGCCACTTCGGCGTTCGGGACGCTGACGCCAAAATTTTTCTCCAGACCAACGGCGAGCTCGAGCGCGTCGATTGAATCGAGCCCGATGCCGTTCGGCCCGAAGAGCGGGGTGTCATCGCCGATCTGATCCGCGCTGATTTGCAGCATCAGACTGGTCACCATCATCTTCTTGATTCGCGTGCGCAGATCGGCGTCGGACATAGCGGAGCGGCGATATTCCGGCAGGGCGCCGAATACGTCAACTACGGTATGACGTCCGGCGTTTCACACAAACGCCTTCCACAACCGCTCTCAGACCTGCCCGGTGCGATCGCCTGGCGCGGTTGCCTGATTGGCATCGGGCTGGACTGTGGTCTCGGGCGGTGATTGGATGCGTGGAACGTTGGCCTGTGCCGGGCGCACTGTTGGCTCATCGGCCTTGCCCGCGGTCTTCAGCTCATCGTTGAATTCGTCCTTGGCTTTTTGAAATTCCTTGACCGCCTGTCCCATTCCGCGTGCCAGCTCCGGCAGCTTCTTCGCTCCGAAAAGGACCAGAATGATGAGAAGGATGACGATTAAATCGGGACCGCCCAAATTCATCAGGCTCGCAAGCAAGCTCATAGCGAATGGGTGAACATCCGGCGCGGCTGGCAAGTTGCAAGGTATTTCGCTGAAATGACATTACCGCGCCAGCAACCAATCATATGCTTTGTAAACCTCAGCCATAATGACGCCTTCGAGAACGGAGTTGTGATGGGCGCCCGGTAGCACGACCACCCGTTTGTCGCCAGAGTAAGCATCCACAACGAGGCGCTGATAGCGCGGGAGGACTAGTTCATCGTTCTCGGCAAGGAGGAATACAGCTGGCGCAAAGACGCGTTTAGCGTTTTCCACGCTGTCGAGTTCCTTGGGAATTCGAAGCGCAACTGGCCCGGCGAGCAGCCACAAGTTCCACCAGCCATACCGGCTGAGCACAAGCTGGCGCAGCGGCACCGGATTGTGCAGAATCATTCCCGCAACCGGCCGTTCTGCCGCGACGTGAAGCGCGACGGCGGTTCCGATGCTCCCTCCGTAAAGGAAGATCGGCTTCCCATCTGCCTCGGCCTTCATCGCATCGAAGGCGGCGAGGCCAGCGGCAGACGATTGCCGCAAGCTGACTGAACCGCTGCTTCCACCGTAACCAGGATAGTTCACGCCCCACAGCTCGACCGCGCGGCCGGCAAACATGTCAGCTTCGCCCGCAACCCAGCGTTCCGCGCGATCGGCGTTGCCATAGAACCGCAAGACGAAAAGTGAAGGCGCTCCGTTTTCCTGGGCGCGACGCGAACGGTGCGTCCACACCTCCAACTCGCCGCCGTTGAACGCGATCGCTTTCCGCAACGCTCCACGCGCGTCGATCCGGTCCGTGCTGGGGTAGAGAAAGAGTTGGTCAGTGAAAGGCGTGGCGAAGATCATCAGGAAATAGCCCGCGACAATCAGCAGCAGGAAGTATGAAGGCCGGCGTTTTACCGGCGCAAAGATGTTATCGCTCTCTGTCATCCTGAGCGGAGCGAAGCGGATTCGAAGGATCTCGGGAAGTTACCTTCCAGTAGTGCGACGATCCCACTCGGCTTCGCTCGGGATGACGAGAACTCGGCCTTACACGTCGTAATACATCGAGAACTCGTAGGGATGGGGACGAAGCCGAAGCGAATCGTATTCCTTCTGCTTCATCTCGACCCAGTTCTCGATGAAATCGCTGGTGAAGACGTCACCTTTTAGCAGGAACGAATGGTCTGCTTCCAGCGCAGCGATGGCGCCGCCAAGTGAATCGGGCACGCTTGGCACATTGGCGAGTTCTTCCGGCGGGAGATCGTAGAGGTTTTTGTCGAGCGGATCGCCGGGATCGATGCGGCTCTGGATGCCATCGAGCCCAGCGAGCAGCAACGCCGCGAACGCGATGTAGGGATTCGCCGCGGAGTCAGGCGTGCGAAACTCGACGCGCTTGGATTTGGGATTGGCCGAGTAGGTCGGAATGCGAATCGACGCCGAGCGATTCCGCGCCGAGTAGGCGAGATTCACCGGCGCTTCGAATCCGGGCACGAGCCGTTTGTAACTGTTCGTCGTCGGGTTGGTGATGCAGGTGAGCGCAGGGGCGTGTTTCAAAATTCCGCCGATAAAAAAGAGCGCGGTGTCGCTCAGCCCGGCGTACCCATTGCCGGCGAAGAGCGGCTTTTCGCCGTTCCAAAGCGACATGTGCGTGTGCATGCCGCTGCCGTTGTCGCCGAAGAGCGGCTTGGGCATGAAGGTGACGGTTTTGTTGTGCCGCTTGGCCACGTTGCGCACGATATATTTGTAATACTGCATGTGGTCGGCCATCTCTTTCATCGGCGCGAACCGGATGTCGATCTCCGCCTGGCCCGCAGTCGCGACTTCGTGATGTTGCCGCTCGATCGGAATGCCCGCTTTTTCCAATTCGAGACACATCTCGTTGCGGATGTCGTGCAAGGTGTCCGCCGGCGCTACAGGGAAGTAGCCTTCTTTAGCGCGGATTTTATAGCCGAGATTGGGAAACTCTTCGCGCGCTGTATTCCAGTGTCCCTCGGCGCTCTCCAGGCGATGATACGAGCCGTTCCCATCGTAGGAAAACCGCACGTCATCGAAGATGAAGAACTCCGCTTCCGGTCCGAAGTAAGCGGTGTCGGCAATGCCGGTGCTCTTGAGGTAAGCATCGGCTTTCTCCACGATGCCGCGCGGGTCGCGATCGTACGGCTCGCGCGTGATCGGATCAACAATGGTGCAGATTAAGGAAAGCGTCGGCTCTGAGTTAAAGGGATCGATCCACGCCGTCGCGGGATCGGGGACGACGAGCATGTCGGAAGCGTTGATTGCTTTCCAACCACGAATGCTCGACCCGTCAAAGCCGAGGCCATCGGTGAAAATGTCCTCGTTGTATTCGGTGAGCGTGGTTGTGAAATGCTGCCACGAGCCTGGCAGATCGGTGAACTTGAAATCCACAAGCTTCACCTCGCGGTCCTTGATCAGTTTGGAAACGTCGGAAGCGGATTGTCCTTTAGCGGTCATGTGCATAAGCGGGAATGGTTGAGAGGTTGAGGAGTGGAGAGGTTGAGAGGATTCACTTCGAAGTTGAACGCTTGAACGTTTGAAAGGCGCCGCACGAGCACTCCTTTCAACCCCTCAACCATTCAACCTAAACGGCTTTCTCCCCGATCTCCTCGGTGCGAATCCGCACTGCATGTTCTACCGGAACCACGAACACCTTACCGTCTCCGATTTTCCCAGTTTTCGCCGCCCCGACCACCACTCCCACCGCCTTCTCCACCATGTCATCGGCCAGGACGATTTCCACTTTCACTTTTGGCAGGAAATCGACTGTGTATTCGCTGCCGCGATAAATCTCGGTGTGCCCCTTCTGGCGCCCGAACCCCTTCACCTCCGTCACCGTCATCCCCTCGATGCCCAGCTCGGCCAGGGCCTCTTTCACTTCCTCGAGTTTGAAGGGTTTGATGATGGCTTCGAGCTTTTTCATGCTTGCGGGTAAACTGGTGGGGACGCCGTTCTTTGCAACGCGAAAAGGAAACGCAGCACGCGTTTCCTTAGCAACGGCTTTGCCTCGTGGCAACGCCTAAATTTTTTTCCGCGTCGCGGGACTAAATCCCGCAGAATTGACGAGCCGCGGCGCCGGCGAGGCACCTCCAACGTCAGGTGGCCACGCCGGCACGCGCCCGTCAAACTTAAGGCGCCATCCGCGAAGTGAGCGTGTCGTTATGAAACGAGGTGTGTTCCCGCAAGGTAAACCACCCGCCCTGTCCCTTGCCAGTTTGCGCAACACTGGTGACTTCACTCGTAGCGTAATCCTGCCACGATTTGTAACGCGCGATAGCAAAGTAGCGCCAGGCGCCCCCTTCAAGGTGCTGCATCAACACCGTGCCAACGGCCAGATCGTTCGAGGCCGAGGGAGGTTCGCTCAGAAATTTCTCCAGCGCATCCTCGTGTCCGGGCAGCGGTCGATACACCGAGACGACGTAAACCGAGCCCGCGCTCTTGGCTTTGCCTTCGTCATCCAGACCCATCGCTTTGGTGAACTCCGCCCACGAGGGTCCGTTAACGAAAGTATCGTCATGCCAATCACTCAACCCTTTCATGGTCGGGCTACGCGGATTGCCCGCTGCTTCCACTGTCGCCTTCGGGCCGATGTGTTGAACGGCCACATAATCCCAGGGTGCGCCATCCTCGTGCCGCAAGAGGAGCATGTGCCCTGGCATGGGAGCATCGGGCGCCGGCGTTTTCAGGAAGTCAGCCAGGGCTAATGCCTTGCCGGGCGCGGCGTGATTGAAGTGGACATGGTAAACCTCCGTTCGCGCGGAAGAGCCGGAGGCGGGTGAAGCGCTGGGCGAGGATTCCTGGGCGTGAACAATGGTTATCGAAGCGAAGGCCGCTACGGCCATGCTCAGCAGTGATGATGATGGTTTCATATAGTGGTTGCTATTCGGCAATGCGGAAGCTGCACCTGCAGGAGGAACCGGGATGAAGGCGAAGGAACCGCTAAACACGCAT
>JBKPQR010000089.1:0-7188 GCA_046734175.1 Verrucomicrobiota bacterium
AGTGGCTGGCCGGTGCTGCTCCTTTTGCGCGGCGATTTTCGTGCGACGGAGCGGGCGCTGGCCGATTTGAAAACAGCGAAATGCCGCACCGCTGTCGCTTTCAAGGAGACCGGCATTTATCAGATTGCGCAGCAACTGAGCGAGCCGGGACGCTTCAGCCGCTTTTTCAGGATCGCGCGCGAGGCCGATGGATGTATCGCGGGCACGCCGGAGGCGACCGAGCTGTTGCGCTCAGTGCGCCCGGATCGGGTCGCGTTTATTCCCATGCCGTCCCCGGTGGAGGATGAGAACTGGAACTGGAAGGCGGAAAATCGGAGCGGCATTTTTGTGGGCACGCGCGAGTTCGACGTGCCTTCGCGGAATCATCTCGCCGCCATGCTCGCCGCAAAAAAACTCAGTGAGCTGACCAGGGAAGCCGTGACAGTTTTTAATCTCGATCGACGCCGCGGCGCGAGATTGATCGCGCAAATCGGATTCAGGAAAATTCGAGTGCACGAAAAGCGCGCGAGCTATCGCGCCTACCTTGGGGAAGTGGCGCGGCACAAAATTATTTTCCAGCTCGACCGCAGTGGCGTGCCGGGACAGGTCGCAGGCGACGCGTTGCTCTGCCGCAGCGTCTGCGTGGGCGGCGACGGTGCGACTGATCGTATTGCCTTTCCGGAGACGTGCGGCGAAAACCGCACCACGGCCGAGTTGATCGAAATCGCGCAGCGCTTGCTTGGCAATGACGAGGAGCGGCGGGCGGTTGCGGCCCGAGCAACGAATATCGCTCTGGAGAAGCTTTCCTTTGGCTTCGGCCGGGAAAAACTGGCGGCATTTTTCTCGGAATGAAAGATCTCCGCCAGCCCAGGCAGGAGGAAGACAGCCTGCGCGATGAGATCCTGAAGCTTCTTCGCCAGCCGAAGTATCGGCCGCTCGATAAGAAGGAGATGGCCGAGGCGCTCGGCTATTCCGCCGCGCAGCGAAACCAAGTCCGGCGCGCATTACGCGCTCTGGAGCAGGCCGGAGAGATCGCCCGCATTCGCAAGAACCGGTATGTGCTGCCGGACGAAGCAGACCTCGTTACCGGCACCTTGAGTGTGCACGAAGCTGGTTACGCTTTCTTAACCGGCGAGAAACCCGCACAATCCGACCTCTTCATTTCCGCGGAGAACACCGGCACAGCCATGCACGGCGACCGCGTCGTTGCCCGCGTTATTCGCTCCGTGGAGTTGTCCCGTGCCCGCAGACCGCGCGCGGAGGGCCGGGTCATTCGTATTCTTTCGCGCGCCCACGATACCATCGTGGGCACGCTCCAGCAGACCCGGCATTTCTTCTATGTGGTGCCGGATGATCCGCGGCTGGTGCACAATATCTATGTCGCGCCGGCGGCGAAAGCGCGCGTGGGCGACAAAGTAGTCGTCAGACTCGAGGAGTGGGTCTCACGTCACGTTAATCCGGAGGGAAAAATTATCGAAGTGCTCGGAGCGCGCTCCGCGCCGGGCGTGGATGTTCTCTCGATCATCCGGAAATATCATCTCCCGCTCGAGTTCCCCAAAGCGGTGCTGAAGGAAGCCGAAGCGATCCCGGCCGAAGTGAGCGCGGAGGCGATGGCAAGCCGGGAAGATTTGCGCGCGCAATTCATCGTCACCATTGATCCGGATGACGCTCGCGATTTCGACGACGCCATCAATGTTGAAGCACTTGCGGGCGGCGGCTGGCGTCTCGGCGTGCACATTGCCGACGTCAGCGCGTATGTGCCGCCGGGAAGTGCCCTCGATGGCGAAGCGCGCCGGCGCGGCAACAGCGTTTATCTTCCGGACCGCGTCATCCCGATGCTGCCGGAGCGATTGAGCAATGGTGTGTGCAGTTTAAATCCGCAACTGGACCGGCTCACCTACTCCGTCTTTATCGAGTTCGATAAAACAGGGCGAACGCGCCGGACGCGTTTTGCGCGAAGCGTCATCCGCAGCGCGCACCGGCTCACCTACAAGCAGGCGTTCGCCATCCTGCAGACCTCACCGCGAGACCAGCTCGAGGTGCGGCTGCACACGGCCTGGAAACTGGCCGCGCTCTTGCGCCAGAAACGATTTGCCCATGGCTCGCTCGATCTCGACATGCCGGAGGTAAAGGTTGTCTGCGATGCAACCGGCAAAGCTGTCCGCTTCGAGCGGGTGGAGAATGACGAGTCGCATCAGCTCATTGAGGAGTTCATGCTCGCTGCCAACGAAGCCGTCGCGCGCGAGCTAACGAGGCGCGGTACGCCCGCCATTTATCGCGTCCATGAAAATCCGGATGAAGAGAGACTGGCCGAGTTCCGCGAGTTCATTCTCAGCCACGGCATTCGCGTCGGCGACCTGACCCATCGCGCTGAGTTGCAGCGATTGCTCGATGTGATCGGCGGCACGCCCGAGGAGCATGCGCTCAAGATCGCACTGCTCAAGAGTCTGAAGCGCGCCCGTTACGCTACCGCGCCCCTCGGGCACTACGGCCTGGCCAAGGCGAACTACACCCATTTCACCAGTCCAATCCGGCGTTACGCCGATCTCCTCGCCCACCGCGCCCTTGCCGCGGGTAAAAGTGGAGAGACCATAAAGCAGCTTTCCTCAACCGCCGACCACATCTCGGCCACCGAACGCAACGCTGCCGAAGCCGAAATGGATGCCGTGAAAATGAAGAAGCTCGAGTTCTTCGAAGCACAGCTTCAGGCGCGTGCTCCGCAGGTGTTCGATGCTACGGTTATCGACATTCGCAATTACGGCCTGCTCATCGAGCTGCCCGAATTGCTTCTTACCGGACTCGTCCACATCTCGACCTTGAGCGACGACTTTTATGTCTTCTCCGCCGGGCAGCGGCAATTCATTGGCCGGCAAACGCGCAGGCGTTTTCGCGTCGGCGACCGGCTGCGGGTGCACGTGGCGCGGGTTGATCAATTCAAAGGGCAGATCGATTTCGCCCTGGCCGATCTCCCACGACAGAGCGTACGGCGAAAACCCCGACGCTCTATCTAGTATGAAACTCGTTAGTTATTTCACCCTGAATTTTATGCAAAAATTTGCTTTCCACTTCTCCTCGCATCTGCCTAGTATTCGTTCGCGGACATGGATAACATCATCGAAGCGAAACAGGTCCAGATCGAGCGGAAGCACTTTTACGTGGAATTCCGCGAGAACGATCGGGGCAAGTTTCTTCGCATCACTGAAGAAGCGCATGGCCGGCGGAACACGATTATCGTGCCGAGTACGGGGTTGGACGAATTCAGCGCCGCGATCGAGGACGTTCTCGCCACCAACGAGCGCGCAGCGGTTTAAAGGGCCGAGTAGTTTTGCATGGGAATCATGCGTAGCGCCGCCGCGCGCTGCGACCGCTCTAACTTAACGGCGCCCATCGCCGAGTTCTGCTGAGTTGAACGGCAAGAGAGTTGCCAAATGGCATCTCTGTTGCTTAGAATAGACCTTCGATGATTCAGGCGAATTGTCGGGCGCGCTTCACCGCGGCGGATTTTGATTTCGTCGTCCGCACCCTGGCGCGTTCCCAAAGTGAGTCCGTCTCTCTGGTTGATCTTCTGGCCGACTCGGCTACACGCGATTCTGTGCTCGATTCGCCGCGACTCGTTAGCGCCATCCTTTCTAACGACGGACAACTGCGCATCTCATCTCAGTTCTACTTTTTCGTTCTCGCCCGCCACGTGTTGCGGGAAGCGGGAATTACCGATCGCAAATTGTCTGATTACATCGGCTCACTTCTCGAAACCTTCTCACGCGCCAGTGCGGCCGCGCCGCACGCGCATGATGAACGCGCTCACCAATACATCTCCGACATGCTTATCGCCCTCAGCCGAGCGACTCCGGAACAGGCCTTTCTCATCCGGGCGCACGTTGGCAATTACTCTCTTTTCATCAGCGGCATCTTTCACGAGAACGCCCAACGGCGTCGCGACCGCGGTGGACCCGGCCTCGCTTTCTATGAGCAAATCGGCAGCCGCAACTATGAACTGGTCGCTAATGACGCGACGGCGAAACGCTGCGAGCTCGATGATGTTTACGAAGAATTGGCCGAGCGCTTCCACGAGGTCCGGCTTGCGCTCAATCATCTCGCTGAAGAACTGATCAATCTCGATGACGATTTCAGAGGTTTAGTACTTTGAGCACACGGCAGCTTCCGTCCTCATCCCGCAATGCAGTCGCGGGAACTCTGCCGAATACTGTTATGCTCTCGCCACGCCTCGCTTCGCCTTGTTTGCTGTAGAATGACAGCATTGCGCGATGAATGAGACGTTGTTCAGCCAGATCCAGAAACTGCTGGAACGCACCTATGCGCAGGTCGGAATCAATCTCGAAGAGTGCATCATCGATCGCGCTCGTTGCGCCCAGCTAAGCAGGCTGGCCGGCGCTTCCGCGCGCGAGCTCAATGAGCTTGCCCGCACCTTTCTACGTCACGCCGGAGATCAACTTTATGTCGGCATCTACTACTCGCGCTGGCTCATCGAACAACTCGAGCGGCACGATCCGCGCAGCGGTTTGAGCGATTCCAATATTCGTTCCCTTATCGTCTTCGTGGAAGAGCTCAACCACGCCCTTCACGCCGCTCTCCAGTTCAAGAATGGGCAGCGCCAGATCGCTTCGGAGCAATTCGCGCGCGACCTCGAGCTCCAGGCCCAGGTTGATACTTACCTCGTGCTCCTTCTCTTCGTCGCTTTCTTTCGCAAAACCCAGCGCGTCTCTCGCGCCGATCGCCGCTGGCTGCGTTTTCACCTTTTTAGCCGGCAATGTCCCGAGGCTTTTCGCGATGAAAATCTCCGTGGCCGCTACCTCGAGACATGCGAGCTCGCCGCCAGCTACACGCAGTATCTCGACACCCTCAACGGCCTGCGCCGGCTCGAAGAAATCCGGCAGTTCCGCTCCCTGGATTACGCGGCAAAGAGGGCGCACATCTTTGCCTTGATGGATGGCCAGGGCGATTAACCACAGAGGACACTAAGATTCGGGTTTTCGACTAACACAGGAAATCCTCTGTGATGTCTGTGTTTTCTCTCGTGAAAATCGCTTTCCATTTGTGAACACGAGATCGTTCCGCTAAACATCACCAGTGTTCAGCCTCACCATGCTCGGCAGTGGCAGCGCCGGCAATTGCGCGCTCGTTTCCACGGCTCACTGCCATGTTCTCATCGATGGCGGACTGAGCGCGCGGCAGATCGTCACCCGCCTGGAGCAATGCGGCGTCGCCCCTTACCAGCTCGACGGCGTGCTCCTTACCCACGAGCATGGCGACCATGTTTGCGGGCTTGAAGTGCTTTGCCGCAAGTTTGCCGTGCCGATTTATTGCAACGCGCAAACGGCCGATGCCATTCGCTGTCAAAACCTGGCTCAGCACCGGAACTGGCGCATTTTTCGCACTGGGGCCGAGTTCACCATCTGCGATATTCTGGTGCAGAGCTTCCCGGTTCCGCACGATGCGGTCGAGCCGGTCGGTTACGCATTTCACGCGGGGAATCGCGGTCTCGGTTTTATCACTGATCTCGGTTACCCGACCAAGTTGCTGATCGAGCGTTTGCGCGAGGTGCATACGCTGGTCATCGAAACCAACCACGACGAAAAACTTTTGCAGAGCGATCCGCATCGGCCCTGGCCGGTGAAGCAACGGATCCTGTCGCGGCATGGGCATCTGTCGAATAACGCGGCCGCAAGCGTGATCGAGCAGTTACTTCCTGGACAAATCGAGCGCGTGGTGCTGGGGCATCTCTCGCGCGACTGCAACACGCCAGAGCTGGCGACCACCGCTGTGCGCGCGCAGATCGAGCATAACGGGCGTGCCGACCTGGAAATCTTTTGCGCTATCCAAAACGCGGTCAGCCCCCGCTTCCGCATTGGCGAGACTGAAGCGCGGGCCTTCCAGCCGACGTTCGAGAGCGCGCTCTTCTGCAGCGCGCCTTAACTTCCCGGCGTCTCGGTATCCACATGAGCGATGAGCAGCATTATCGTGAGGCTCTCTCTTTGATGGAGACTCTGATGAATTACCGGCATGAGCCAATCTACAAGCAGTTGCGCAAATTTGGCCACCGCGAGTCGATGCTGCACCCTGACGTCCTGCAGATGGTTTATCATTTCGCCCGTATCAGCCAGGGAGCTGTTCTTGAGATTGGCGCTTTTCGCGGCGGTGCGACCGTGGCAGCAGCCCGCGGAGTGCGCGATGCGGGAACACCGCGAAAGCTTCTTACCATCGAACCCGGGGGGCCGCTCCGGCGTCATCCTTTGGCAACGCGAGATATTTTGCGCACTTTGAAGCGCAACCTTGTCCGACAAGACGTGGCAGAGCTGGTCACAGTTCTGGAGGGCCGCTCCGCTGAAGCGCGGATTGTTGCGGCCGTCAATCACACCCTGGGCGGCGACCGCGTCGGCCTGCTCATCATCGACGCCGACCCCGCAGTGAAGCGTAACCTTGATTACTATGGCGATAAACTTCTCAATGGCTGCTGGGTCGTGATCGACGATTATGGCGGACCGGCTGACAAAGGCGCGGCTACCAGGTCTCAGGTGGATGAATTAATCGCCGCCGGCAACCTTGTTCCGCTCGGTTACTACGGCTTCGCGACCTGGGTGGGGAAATGGCTCACGCCTCCTCCTGCCCGATGACCAGATGAATGACGCCGTTCGGCGCCGAAATAAAAAACCCGTCGAAATCCTCCCGCAATTGCTCGATCTCATCGCGCCGCGGCACGCCATTGATCTTGAGAAAGGCCGCAGCCGCTTCCGTGTCGTTCGTCTCCAACTCAAGCCAGACATCGGGGTGGCTCAGGTTCGGCACCAGGTCGATCCAGAGCCGGTTGGGGCCAAACTGAAAGATGCAGCCGTCCTCTTCCTCCTCGATCAGCGGCAGGGCCAGCGTGTCGCGATAAAAGGCTACCGTCTGCTCGTAAGTGTGCGCTGGGCATTTGATGGCAATATTTGAGCCGCCCGAAAACTGCGGCCCCTGAACATTGGCTACCATGTTGCGGCCGTAATGTTAAGTGGGCGCGCGTTCGACACAAATTGTCGCTCGCCGTAAGCTCTGGCCATGGAATCTTTGCCTGAGATCAAGGCGCGCGCGGAAGCGGCCGTGGCGGGCGCGCGCATCGAGGTCATTCCCAACCCGGCTCTGGCCAGCCAATCGTCCCTTTTGCTTGATCGGGAACATGGGACTGAGGTGGCGCGGTTTCTTCGCGATGATCCC
>JBKPQR010000090.1:0-18680 GCA_046734175.1 Verrucomicrobiota bacterium
TTTCCGCCGCGATGCTCGGCCTGGTCATCGCCAACAGTCTGCTCCTTGTTTTTATCTGCTGGGAGCTGGTGGGGCTTGCTTCCTATTTGCTCATCGGCTTCTGGATTGAACGGCCGAGCGCGGCCGCGGCCGCAAAAAAGGCATTCATCACCACTCGTCTCGGTGATCTCGCAATTTTCCTGCGAATCCTCTGGCTTTACCAGCGCGGTGGCACCTTGCTCTTCTACGATGGCGGCAAAGGCTGCCTCGAAAGCGCTGCTTTGATCTCGTTAGGGGCCGGCGCCACAGCCATCGCCCTGCTGATCTTTTGCGGGGGTATGGGCAAGTCGGGGCAGTTCCCGCTTCATGTCTGGCTGCCGGATGCGATGGAAGGACCGACGCCGGTAAGCGCGCTTATTCATGCCGCTACCATGGTCGCAGCCGGAGTATTTCTCGTTGCGCGTGTCTATCCGATCTTCTCGACCGGCGCCATAAATGGCGTGACAACATCGCTCACTGTCGTGGTCTGGATCGGCGTGATCACTGGGCTCATGGCGGCGCTCATTGCCGTCGCCCAAACGGACATCAAACGAATTTTGGCCTACTCCACCGTCTCACAACTTGGCCTCATGATGGTGTCGCTCGGCGTTGGCGGTGTCGTGGCCGGCATCATGCATCTGCTGGCGCATGGATTCTTTAAAGCGCTTCTGTTCCTCGGCGCCGGCTCCGTCATTCACTCGCTCCATCACGGGCAGGACATCCGCCGGATGGGCGCATTACGCAGGAGAATGCCGCTGACCTTCGTCACTTACGCCATTGGCATGATGGCGCTCAGCGGCGTGCCGCTCATTTTTTCCGGGGCATGGACGAAAGAGGAAATTCTCCATGCCACTTCACTTTGGCCGAAATCCCACTGGCCGGAATACCTCACTATGGCGGGAGTGGTGCTGACCGCGTTCTACATGACCCGACAGATGCTCTTCGTCTTTTTTGGAAATGGGCGCGATGCATCCGGGAGCGCGCATGAGAACCCACGCGTCATGACGGTGCCGCTCATCGCGCTCGCGATCTGCACCGTCGGGCTGAGTCTCGTGCTCACGCCGGCGTGGCCGTGGCTGCACCGGTACCTTTCGGGCGAGGCAACGGCGATTCCAGCCGGACATTTTTTTCAGCCGATGCTGTTCGTCTCCTTTGTTCTTGTCAGTGCCGGCATCGCGCTTGGATGGTTCATCTATCGGCGTGCCGGGACTGGTGATCCGTTCGAGTCGGCTCAGCCCGCGCTCTTCGGCTTTCTCGCTCACCGGATGTGGATCGACGAACTCTACTCCCGAACCGTCGTCGCATTAAGCCGGACCGTGGCCCGCATTGCCGATTGGCTCGATAACAATTTCTGGGACGGCCTGGTTCGAGCGCTCGGCCAGATCGGTCAGCTCGTCGGGATTTTCACCTCGAGCGTGGACGAGCGCGGAATTAACTTCGGCCTCGACGAGACCGTTGCCGGCGTGCGAGGCAGCGGGCGCTTGATGTCGCGCTGGCATTCCGGGCAAATCCAAAAATATCTCGGCGCAGCCGCGCTGGGCATGGTGGCGCTGCTCCTTCTTTACGCGTGGCTGGGATGATCAGCGCTCTTATCTTTCTGCCGCTCGCCGGCGCACTTCTTCTCGTTTTCGTGCCTCGAAGATCCGCGCATTTATTTGCCATTGCTTGCACCGTGCTTGCCGCCCTGCTCGCCGCGGTGCTCTGGCGTAATTTTGACGCCAGCTACGGTGGGCAGCAGTTGATTGAGCGGAGCAGTTGGATTCCAACGATCGGGGCGGAGTATCTCGTCGGCATCGATGGTCCAAGCCTGCTTCTTGTCCTCTTAACTGCGCTGCTGTTCCCTTTCGCGCTTTGCGCGGAGCGCCGTGGCCGCGGCTTCTGCGCCCTCATGCTCCTGATGCAATCAGCGCTCTACGGCAGCTTTACCGCCCAAAATTTCGTCCTCTGGTTTTTGTTCTACGAAATGACTCTCGTGCCGTCGTTTCTCCTCATTAAACTTTACGGTGGCGAAAAGCGCGATCGCGCCGCGACGAAATTTTTCGTTTACACATTTCTCGGCAGCGTCGCGATGTTGCTTGCCTTCATCGGTGTTTATCTCGCCGGCGGCAGCTTTGATTTCAGCAAATTTGCCGAGGTGGGAAAAACCGGCATCCTGCATGGCAGCCTTCGCTGGCTGATATTTGGCGGCATATTCCTCGGGCTCGCTGTCAAAGTACCGCTTTATCCGTTTCACACCTGGTTGCCCGACGCGTATGAAACGGCGCCCACGGGCGTCTCCATGGTGCTCACTGGCGCGCTTTCTAAGATGGGCGTTTACGGCTTCCTCCGCCTGCTCCTGCCGTTGTTTCCTAACGAGATCCAGTTTTTACGACCCTGGCTCCTGTCCCTTGCCGTCTGCTCAATCGTTCTCGGTTCCCTTGCCGCCTGGGCGCAAACGGACCTGAAACGGTTGGTCGCATACTTGTCAGTAAACCACCTCGGTTATTGCATGCTCGGTCTGTTTGCCGTGAGCGCGACAACGGCCGGAGCTGTCATTGACGCGCAGGCAGCTTTCAGCGGAGTTCTCATGCAAATGTTTAATCACGGAATCACCGCCGCTGCCCTCTTCTACTTCGCCGGTTTGCTCGAGCAACGCTGCGGCGCGCGCAGCATCAACGACTTCGGCGGGCTCATGCAATGCGCGCCGTTGTTCTGTGGGTGGATGAGCCTCGCCATCTTCTCCTCCTTAGGCCTGCCTGGACTGAACGGGTTCATCGGCGAATTCCTCATCTTCAAAGGCTCCTTTGCCCTTGCAGCCTTCTTCACCTCGCTAGCAGTGCTTGGCCTGCTCTTTACCGCCGTCACTTTCCTGCGCGCCATGGAAGCGCTCTTCAGCGGTCCTTTATCGCAAACATGCGCCGCGTTCCCGGACCTTCGGCGCGGCGAGAAGTTCATCGTGGTTCCGGTTTCCCTCCTTATGCTCGTCATCGGCCTCGCGCCGCAATTTCTCTTTAACGTTTTCAACGCCACTGTCAGCGAGATGGCGCGGCTCTGGAATTGAGACCGACCCCATGGCGAATGACATTATTCCGGCCTCACGAATTGCGAGTAGCATTCTTTTCCTGCGCGGCGAGAAAGTGCTTCTCGATCGTGACCTGGCGCTGCTTTATGGAGTGCAAACACGCGTCATTAACCAGGCGGTAAAGCGCAACCGGCAGCGGTTTCCGGACGATTTCATCTTCGCCCTCTCTCGTGAGGAGATCGCGAAGATATCACAAACTGTGACATCCTCGGCCGCTTTGAGATTCTCCAGGCAGGTTCATGCCTTTACCGAACAAGGCGTAGCGATGCTCTCCAGCGTCCTTAAGAGCGAACGCGCAATCAAGGTGAACATCGCTATCATGCGCGCCTTCGTCAGAATCCGTGAAACGCTCGAAACGAACCGGGAATTGGCCCGCAGGTTCGCGGAATTGGAGAAACACGTTGGCGAACACGACCAGGAGATCGCCGCAATCATCGATGCCATCCGGCAACTGATGGCGCCGCCGGAAAAACCACGCCGCCAGATCGGTTTTCACGTGCGCGAATCGGCCCCGTCGTATCGCGTTCGCCGGCGCCGATGATCGCCTGGACGATTTACCTCACCTTCGCGGGCGCGGTGCTGCTCTTGTTTTTGCCGGCCGCAGTTTCGCGCTGGATCGCGCTGGCCACGGCCGCGGCCGGCGCCGCCGTCAGCTTCGGCGCGTTCCTGGATCAGAGCGTCGCATCCGCGCCGTTTACCAGCATCGTGAATGTTCCGTGGGTGCCACTGCTGCGCATGAATTACCACCTTGCCGCCGACGGCATCAGCCTGACGCTGTGTCTTGTTAATGGCCTCACCGCCATCGCGGCCGTTTTATTTTCGTGGGACGTGCGTGAGCGCGGGAATGAATTCTTTTTCTGGCTCCTGCTCGTTGTCGGCGGCTCCTACGGCGTTTTCCTTAGCGCCGATCTTTTCCTTCTCTTCGTCTTCTACGAGCTGGTCATTGTTCCGAAATACTTCCTCATCGCCATCTTCGGATCGACCAACAAGGAGTACGGCGCGATGAAGCTGACGCTCTATTCCTTTTTCGGCGGGGCACTCGTTTTTATCGGCATCCTTGCCGCTTACGTGAATGCCGGTTCGCTCGATTTAAATGAGCTCGCCCGGTTCCAATTTTCACCAGCGCTGCAAGCATGGGCATTTCCCATTTTATTTTTCGGTTTCGCTGTTCTGGCCGGCATCTGGCCGTTGCACACCTGGGCGCCGACTGGCCATGCCGCAGCCCCGACGGCGGGCTCAATGCTGCTCGCGGGCATTGTCATGAAGATTGGGGCCTACGGCGCACTGCGCGTGGCGATGACCATTTTCCCTCACGGCTTTCAGATGTGGCGCAATGTCATTGCGCTACTCGCCGTCATCGGGATCGTTTATGCTGCCGCCGTCGCCCTGCGGCAGCGCGATCTTAAACTGGTCATCGGTTATTCCAGCGTCAGCCATATGGGTTTCGTGCTCCTCGGCTTCGCCGCCGCAAATCTCCTCGGCATTTCCGGCGCCGTCCTGCAAATGTTCTCCCACGGCATCATCGGCGCGCTGCTTTTCGCCATCGCCGGCACCATGATCTACCGCCGCACCCGCACACGTGATCTTGATGCGCTCACCTGCATGAATCTCGGTCGCGCATTGCCCTTCGCTGCGGTCGCATTCGTCATCGCCTCCGCTGCTTCGATCGGCATCCCCGGCTTCAGCGGATTCGCCGCCGAGATCATCATCATCATCGGCACATGGAAATCCTACCCGCTCTTGGTCTGGATCACTGGCGCCGGGATGATTCTGGTCGCCGCCTTCACGCTGCGCGCGCTCAAGAAAACCTTTTTCGATAGTCCCGCGTTGCTTGCGGCATCGTCTTTCGAACGCGCCGATAACGAGACCACGCCCGCGCTCGAGCCGATCACGTTTCCGGAGAAACTCGGAGCCGGATTGCTCATCTGCACCACAGTCGCGGTCGGCATTTATCCGAAACTGCTGCTCGACCGCATTCAGCCGGCCGTGGAAGCGATGGGTTTTCTGAAATGAATTATCTCGAACTGCTCAAGCTCGCGGCGCCGGAAGCGATCGTGGTTGGCACGGCGTTTATCATTCTTGCCCTCAGCCTGGCGCATCGACCCGCCGAGGCACTCTCTTCTTTTGTCGGTCTCGCGGGACTCGCCTTGGCCGCGGGTGCGGTGATGACGTCGCGCCCTGGCACCATTCCAGGCGGTATGCTGGTCGTCTCGCCGCTGAATTCGCTCTTTAAAATTATCAGTCTCGGCCTCGGCTTCCTCGCAATTCTGCTGGCCAATTCCGAGAAATCGTTGCGGCATCGCGCCGAGTTCGTGGCCCTTCTCCTCTTTGCGACCGTCGGCCTGCTTCTGCTGATCGGGAGCGAAGAATTGCTCATGATCTTTATCGGGCTGGAGTTGCTTGGACTCTCGCTCTACCTCCTCACCGCTTTCGATAAGAATGAAATGCGTTCAGCGGAAGCCGGCCTGAAATATTTTTTATTCGGCAGTACCGCGAGCGCGTTCACTCTCTTCGGCCTGAGCTTTGTTTACGGTCTCACCGGAACGACCGGTCTCGCCGAGATCGGAGCCCGCCTCACCGGCCTCGGCGCATCACCGCTGCTCGCCCTCGGCATTGTGATGACGCTCGTCGGTTTTGCTTTTAAGATCGCGGCGGCGCCATTTCACCTGTGGGCTCCGGATGCTTACCAGGGCGCGCCACCTCCAAGCGCGGCGTTCATCGCTTCAGCATCAAAGGTCGCCTCTTTTGTTGTGCTCGGAAAAATTGTGCTCGTCGCTCTCGCGCCCGTTCGCGGCAGCGCGGCCTGGCATGGCCTCGAGGCCGGCTGGTCGCCTCTCCTTGGTGTTCTTGCGGCGGCCTCGATTTTACTCGGCAATTTTGTCGCGCTAGCCCAGAGCGATGTTCGCCGGCTGCTGGCTTACTCAGCTGTCGCGCATGGCGGCTACACGCTGCTCGGTCTCATCGCCGGCGGCAGCGACGGATTCTCCGCCACTTTATTTTACACCACCGTTTACGCGATCACGCTGCTCGGCGCCTTCGCCGTCTGCGGGGCGGTGCGCCAGCAAACAGGGGGAACAGATCTGAGCAATTTTTTTGGATTATGGGCTCGCTCGCCGGCGCTCGCTGGCTGCATGGCCATCTTCATGCTCTCGCTCGCGGGACTGCCGCCCCTCGCCGGGTTCTTCGGAAAGTTTTTCCTCTTCAGCATGGCTTTTCGCGCGGGCGGGCTGCTTTGGCTCGTTGCCATTGCTCTCTTCGGCAGTCTCGTCTCGCTCTATTATTATCTCATTGTTCTAAAGGCGGTTTTCATCGACTTGCCTGCGAAGAATGTGCGCTCGTTTCCGCGAGCTACGACAGACCCCTTCGCGAAAGTGACGCTGGCTCTGACCAGTTTCGCCGTTTTAATACTTGGCTTCGCGCCCCAACTGCTTGTCGCCCGCATCGCCGCAGCTTTGCCGTGACAAGCGGGCAACTGCGATGAATGAAACCGTTGCTGCCGGCGATCGCTGCGAAGATGTCGAGCGCAGCATCAGCGTAAGCGCAGTTCGGGTTAGCGGTGGGACTTGACGCGCATCTCCCGGCTGCAAAGAATCGAGCTATGAAGAACTCACTGTTGTTAATTGCAGTCCTGGCACTGCCGGCCTTCGCCCAGGAGCTGGCGCCCAGCGCAGCTCCGAGCCCCAGTGGAGCCACGAGCTCCAGCGGCGCATCCGCCAGCTCAACCGTTGCCACAAGCCCGATCGCAGCACCGTCCGCTCAGCCGAACGAAGCTGAAATGATGAATCAGATGATGGAACTGGCCAAGCTGAATGAAAATCACAAACTGCTCGCCGATCTCGACGGCACCTGGAAATACACGGTGACGATGTGGATGGCGCCAAACGCGCCGCCGATGAAATCGAGCGGCACCGCGGTGCGAAAATCGATCATGGGCGGTCGCTTCTTCACTATGGACGTGACCGGGAAAATGAAAATGCCCGGCGCGGACGGCAAAATGAAGGAGTTCGAATTCAAGGGCCACGGCATGGAGGGGTATGACAACGTGAAAAAGAAATTCGTCGGCACATGGATGGATAACATGGGTACGGGCGTCATGATGTCGGAGGGGGATTATGATCCTGCGAACAAGACATTCACTTACACCTCAGAGATGGAACCGATGCCGGGGATGAAGACAAAGGTTCGCGAAGTGGTGAAGCTCACCGACAAAAACCACATGGCGCTCGAGTGGTACGAGAATCGCGGCGGACAAGAAGTGAAGACGATGGAGATCAACTATACGCGAGCGAAGTAGGCTCGGCTGTTCCATGACAAAGCACAGCTGTGCTCGCGCCCAGCCGTCAAACTTTTAACGCCGACAGATTTCGAATCAGCCGCCAGTGGCGAAACCGGGATACAAGGTCATCCCGCCATCGACAAACAAAGTTGTGCCCGTGACGTAATCGGAAGCGTCGGAGGCCAGCCAGACGGCGGCGCGACCGATATCTTCCGGCTCGCCCACTCGCCCATCGGGTATGAGCTTGAGCAAACTCGCTTGTGCTTGCGGCGTATCCCAGGCGGCGCGGTTGATATGGGTTTTGATGGCGCCGGGCGCGATGCTGTTCACGCGGATCTTTTTCGGCGCAAGCTCCTGCGCCATGCTTTTCATCAGTTGCATGATGCCGCCTTTCGACGCGGCGTAATTGACGTGCCCGGCCCATGGGATGACTTCATGCACCGAGCTCATGCAGATGATTTTTCCGGCCGCGCGGGAAATTTCCGGCCGCACTCCCCGGCGCAGGAATTCTCGAGCGGCGGCCCGGGCGCAGAGAAATTGTCCGGTCAAATTGACGCCGATGACACTGTTCCATTGCTCGAGCGTCATCTCGTGAAAAGGAGCGTCGCGCTGGAGGCCGGAATTGTTAATCAGAATGTCGATAGTGCCAAGCTGGCGGATTGCCTGTGAGAACATCGCTTCGACCCGCTCTTCCTGGCTAACATCAGCCTGGATGGCCATCGCTTCTCCGCCAGCAGAGCGAATTTGTTGCACCACGCCATCGGCCTCCTGCGGATGGCTATGGTAATTCACGATCACGCCGGCGCCCGCCGCAGCCAGCGCCAGCGCACACGCTTCGCCGATGCCCGAACTCGCGCCTGTGACAAGCGCTTTCTGATTCTTGAGAGGAGTCAGGGAAAAGCCGGCGAGATTTTGCATAGGTTGCTCTGACGAGTGTCGCTTTTGCCCGCGGTTTCGGCGCTATCGGGCGTAAGTTCACAACTCGCCTCAGCGGCATGAATTTAGCTCCTTTCTTCATGCGGTCACGACCGCGCGGCGGATGCGAGGAACCACTGAAACCATCACTTCCAAGCGCGACGGGGCCAGGGAGGACCAGCCATCAATCCATGATCATAAACAACACCACGCTTCGAGGAAAACCGCTGCGGCAAAAGCTGCGGATCATCATCAACTTGTTGCCCGGGCTACAAACGATGCAGTTCGGGATTGGGATCTAGCGACCGGCGCGCTGACCTGGCGGCAAGGGCTGGCCACGCTGCTCGGGTATTCTCCGGGCCAGGCCAGGAGCACGGTCGGGTTCTGGCGTCGCCAGCTGCACCCGAACGATCGCGCCCGCATCGCGGCTTCGGTGGAGGACGCGCTAAAGTCGGCAGCGGAGAATTGGTCGGGCGAATACCGTTTTCAGCGCGCTGATGGCAGCTACATTCAGGTGCTGGAACGCGCCGTTATCGTGCGGGACGAAAATCGCGCGCCGGTGCGCTTCGTTGGCGCGCTCATGGATGTGACCGCGCGCAAGCAACTGCAGGACCAACTGGCGCGTTCACAAAAGATGGAGGCCTTCGGCCAGCTCGCCGGCGGCATGGCCCACGACTTCAATAACTTTCTCACCACCATTCTCGGCTACAGCGACCTTGTCGTCGCCGAAGTCGAAGGGCGTGGCGCGGTGGCGAAATACATCAGCGAAATCCGAAGCGCTGCCGGGCGCGCCGCATCGCTCACCCGCCAATTGCTCGCCTTCAGCCGGCGCCAGCCTCTCGAGCTGCGCGTGCTCGAAGTGAATTCCCTCATTAGCAATCTTGAGCGCTCAATCCTGCGGCTCCTGGGCGAACACATCTCGGTGTTTTGCGAGCTTCTGCCAAAAACGACTTCCGCTTACATCAAGGTGGATCCGAATCAATTCACCCAGATCATCGTCAACCTCGCGGTTAACGCCCGTGATGCCATGTCAGCCGGCGGCACCCTCACCCTGAAGACCTCCCAGCTCGATGTCACCGCGACCAGCATCGCCGCGCTCGCGCCGGAGTTAGAGCCGGGTCCTTATGTCGTTATTAGCGTGATCGACAACGGATGCGGGATGAGTGATGAAGTAAAGGCGCGATTATTCGAGCCGTTCTTCACCACCAAAGGTGACCAGCACGGCAGCGGCCTCGGTCTGGCCGCCTGTTACGGGATCGTTCGACAAAGCGGCGGCCACATCGCGCTCGAGAGTGCGCTCGGCAAAGGCACGGCGGTGCACATTTACCTGCCGGCAGTCCCGGCTCCCGAAGCCGCGGGATACCGCAGACCGCGCGGCTCGCAACTGCCGACCGGAACAGAAAGAGTGCTGATGCTGGAAGACGATATCAGCGTGCGCCATGTCATGGTTCGGACGCTGCGGCGGCTCGGCTATGAGGTGATCGAAGCGGTGCGCGCCGATGAAGCGCAGCAGCGCCTGAGGGAGCAACGGTTCGATTTGGTGGTGAGTGACATCGTGCTACCGGACATGAGCGGGCGCGATTTCGCGCGCTGGTCCCGCCGGCACCATCCCCACACGCGTGTGTTGCTGACCTCGGGGTATCTCGGTTCGGGCAATGACGGCGAGGAAAGCGACGTGGCTTTCCTCGCCAAACCATTCGATCACGAACAGCTCGCCCGCGCCGTGCGCGACGCGCTCGATTCCACCCGCGCAAGCTGAGCGCTCCCTCGCCCGCAAAACATTGCCGCTGAATCGCGCGCGGTGTATGCAACGGGCGTGATCACATTGGCCGAGATCGAAGCGGCGCGAGATCGAATCGAAGGCGCCGTCTATCTCTCGCCCTGTCCGCATTCCATTCCGCTGAGCGAGCTCACCGGGATGCAAATTTTTTGCAAGCTGGACAACCTCCAGCGCACCGGCAGCTTCAAGGAGCGCGGCGCGCGCAACGCTCTCGCGCAGTTGTCGGCGGGTCAAAAAGAGCGGGGCGTGATCGCGGCCTCAGCCGGGAATCACGCTCAGGCGCTCGCCTATCAGGGGAAACTGCTTGGCATCCCCGCAACCGTGGTGATGCCGAAACACGCGCCGCTCATTAAAGTGAACAATTGCCAGAAGCTCGGCGCCACCGTCGTCTTGCACGGAAAAGATTTTGGCGAAGCCAAAGCGCGGGCCCATGAAATGGCGCGCGAAAAAGGCCTGGCTTACATTGATGGCTACGACGACCCGGCGATTATCGCCGGCCAGGGCACGGCGGGGCTCGAAATTCTCGAACAGGTCCCTGATCTGGATGCCATCGTGGTCCCGGTGGGGGGCGCGGGATTACTGGCGGGAGTTTCTCTCGCGGTAAAGACGAAAAAACCGGAGGTCAAAATCATCGCGGTGGAAGCGGAGCACGTGGCCAGCTTTTCCGCTGCCATGCGCGCGGGCAAGCCCGAGGCGATCGAGTTGCAACCGACGCTGGCGGACGGCCTCGCCATCCCAAAAGTGGGCGCAAACGCCTTCGAGATTGCCCGCTCCCGCGTCGATCGCACCGCCCTCGTATCCGAAGAGCAAATCGCGCTCGCGATTTTGCGCATCGTGGAGTTGGAAAAGGGAGTGGTCGAAGGGGCGGCAGCCACGCCCCTAGCTGCGTGCATGAGCGGGCAGTTGCCGGAACTCGCCCGCAAGCGTGTTGTCATTCTGCTTTGTGGCGGCAATATCGATCCCAACGTGCTGAGCCGGGTGATCGAGCGCGGCCTTGTCGCTGACGGCCGGCTGTCGCGATTCCGCGCTGTTATCAGCGATCGGCCCGGTGGCCTGGCTGATCTCGCCGCGCAGATCGCCGCCAGCGGGGCGAGCATCAAACAAGTGGTGCACGACCGCGCCTTTGCCGGCTCGGACGTCTCGGCCGTGCATGTGCTCTGCACGGTGGAGACACGGAATCGGGAACACCTGGGTGAGCTGCGCGAGCGATTACGCGCGCACGGAGTGGAAACTTACGAGGGAAGCTGAAGCGCGAGCCGCGCTTCGAAGCGTTTTCGGTTAATTAAACGCTCCAGCTGCTCCCGCCGGAACCATATTGTGAAGGACGCGGCACGAGCTTCGCGAGCTTCGTTTGCATCGCTGCTGCGGTTTTCAAATCATCCGCCGAAAGGCCGAGATTACCGAGAAGCTGCTCGTCAGCGTCGCTCCGAATCGAATCTTGAACGGCTCGTTGTCTAAACTGCGCGAGAGCCTGCACCACATTTTCGTCGCTTCCCAACAGCTCAGTCAGCCGCTCAAAGGCCAGATGAAATGGCACGGTGGCAACTTCGACCGAAGTCTCGTCATTTGCAGCGGCCGCCAAAGGCATCACCACGTCATGGCCAGAGGCAACGAGCTGCCAACGATCCGGAGCAGCGTAATAACCGATCTCCACAGAGTATGTTTCGCCCGGCTCCAGATCAGTGATCGAGCAGGCGCCGGTGAGCGGCTCGACCGCGTGGATCCGCTGCGAGCCGCGCCCGCACAGCTTCACATAGACTTTGCGATCAGCGGGCAGAGCATTTTCGAAAGTCGCTGGCCAATCTACATTCCAGCAGACAAAGAGCGTTCGCGGATTGCGTGGAAGAGCGAGCACTATCGGCGGACCGCCAGGAACAAGTGACTCCTCAGGGTCGTCGCTTTGCGGTTCGCCGGATGAGGTCAACGGCAACGCGGAAATTTTAAAGCTTCGCCCGCTTCGGGTCCCGGTCATGACAGCGTTGTTCAATCAGCAAGAACGCACGCAATCAAGTGAAAAGGGTCGTTGCTTGATCAGGTCGCGCGGCTAAGTGTCGAGACCGATGCGAACATGCGTTATTCTGAATCCGGTCGCCGGAGCAGTTAAACAAGTCGACGCGATGCGCGAGCGTCTGGAGACGCTGAGCCCGGAGCGCTTCCACGTGAGCGGGGAAGCTGGAGAAGCGGAGCGCGTTGCCCGCGAAGCTTCAGAGGCCGGCGTCGAATTGATCGTCTCCGCGGGAGGCGATGGAACGTTGAATGAGGTGGTGAATGGAATCGCGCGCGCTGGATGTGTGAGTGCGCTCGCTTTGGTGCCGCTCGGCACCGGCAACGATTTCGCCCGCACCCTGGGCGTTCCCAACGACATTGATACTGCGGTGGCGCAAATCGGCAACGCGCAGATTCGCGCGATCGATCTTGTGCGGGTCACGAGCGATGAGGTGCGCTATTTTGTCAACGTATCCTCGGGGGGTTTTAGCGGCGTGGTCGATGAAAAGCTGACACCGGAAATGAAACGGGCATGGGGACCACTCGCATACCTGCGTTCTGCCGCGGCGGCCTTCTCTGAGCTGCGCGGCTACACTACCAAGGTGGCGCTGGATGACCAGCCGCCGACCGAGAACGATCTTTATAACGTCGTCATTGCAAACGGCCGCTATGTCGCCGGCGGTATTCCCATCGCGCCCGAAGCAGATATAAGCGACGGTCTGCTCGACGTGGTGCTCATCCCCGAACGCGGGCCTGCCGATCTCGCCATCCTCGCCGCGCAAATATTAGTAGGGAAACATCTGGGCTCGGACGCAGTCATTTTCAAACGGGCCAAGAAAATCGCGATCAACTCCCGGCCCGGTATGTGGTTCAACGTGGACGGTGAGTTGATTGGAAACGAACCTGCGGTTTTCGAATTGCTCCCCCAAGCTTTGCGCTGCGTCGCCGGAACACCTCCATGACCGAAAAAATCCTGGCTCTGGCGCAGCTGGCGGAGCAATCGCGCAGGCTCCGTGGCGAAGGTAAGCAGCTGGTCGCCACCAACGGTTGCTTTGATTTGCTCCACGTCGGCCATGTTCGGTACCTGGCCGCGGCACGCCGGCTCGGGGATGTGCTGGTGGTGGGATTAAATGGTGACGCCTCCGTGCGCGCTTTGAAAGGGCCAGGCCGGCCGCTGAACAAAGAGCGTGACCGGGCGGAAGTGCTGGCCGCCTTGGAGGCGGTGGATTATGTCACGATTTTTTCACCGGTGCGCGCGACCAAGTTTCTGGAAGCGGCCCAGCCAGCCGTCTACGTCAAAGGCGGAGATTACACCGTGGACACGCTGGACGCGGAAGAGCGCGGCGTCTTGGAAAAATGCGGGGCTAAGATCGAGATCGTCCCGTTCGAGTGCGGGTACTCAACTACGCAACTGCTCGAAAAGATGCGGGATGATTAGGCTCGCCATCCTCGGTTCGGGCAAAGGCTCGAATTGCAGAGCAATCTTGCAAAAGATCCGGGCTGGCCAGCTCTTGGCTGAGCCCGTCGCTGTGATCTCAGACGTGTTCGATGCGCCGATTCTCGATATTGCTCGGCAGTTCGGTGTGGCCAACGCCTGGTTGCCTCCGGGTCAATTTCGCACCCGGCTGGAACCAAACGCCGAAGCCGACCTTGTCCGGATGTTGCGGGAGGCGGGCGCGGAGTTCGTTGCCCTGGCAGGTTTCATGCGCGTGCTGAAGGAGCCGATGCTGAGAGCATTCCCTCGCCGAATAGTGAATATTCACCCGTCTCTCCTGCCGAAGTACCCCGGTTTGCACGCTTGGGAGCAGGCGCTGGCGGCGGGAGAGAAGGTGACTGGCGTGACGGTGCATTATGTGGATGCCTTCATTGACCATGGCGACATTATCGCGCAGCGAGAAGTGCCGGTGCTCGAAGGCGACACGCCCGAGTCATTGCATGCGCGCATCCAGGAAGTGGAGCATCTGCTCTATCCTGAGGCGCTCGGACAGGTCTTCCGAGCGCAAATTTCACAACCAGTGGCCGCGCGCAAGCGACCACGGCGACAGGGCGATTAGATTCGTTCCGCTTTTGGATCGCGCCCAAGTAACTGCTGCATGGCGAAAAGGAGCGGCTTGTTTTCGTATAGCACCGCGTAAACCTGATCGATGATCGGAGTGTCAACGCCCAGCCGCCGGGCACATTCATACGCGCTCTTGGTCGTGGGAATTCCTTCCGCCACCATCTTCATGTCCGCTTGGATCTGCGCCAGGGTTTCGGCGCGGCCCAGCCGCTCGCCGACGCGCCTGTTGCGACTGTGCTGACTGAAAGAGGTCGCGATCAGGTCGCCGACACCGCTTAGTCCGTAGAAGGTTCGGGCGTTTCCGCCCATGGCGCTCCCGAGGCGCAGAAGCTCCGCCATGGCGCGAGTCACCAGCGCCGCTTTGGAGTTGTCGCCCAACCCGAGGCCATCGCTCACGCCGGCGGGCAGAGCGAAAACATTCTTTAGCGCACCTCCGAGCTCGATGCTGATGACATCGGGACTCGTGTAAATTCGGAACAGCTCGCTGCCAAGAAAGCTCTGGAGTTCCGTGGCGCGAGCTTCGTCGGCACAGCCGATTACCGTTGCTGTGGGTAAACCGCGAGCGACCTCCACAGCCAGATTCGGCCCTGACAACACAGCGATCGTGTTATCCGGGAAAAGTTCGCCCAGGATTTCACTCATTCGCTTGCCGCTGCCATGCTCGATGCCTTTAGTGCAGCTCAGCAGGATCGCGCTGGGACTTACATTGACCTGGCGGAGCCGTTCGGCAATTTGCCGCAAGGCCATCGATGGAGTGACCAAAATCAGAATATCAACTGAAGCGCAATCAGCTAACTCACTGGTAACATGCACATTCCGTGGCAGTTGAACTCCGGGCAGGTAATCGGGGTTCTCCCGGGAGCGCTTGATCATCGAGATCCGGGCCGCATTGTTCCCCCACAAAATCAGCGGCCTTTCATGCTGTGACCACAATGCCGCCAAAGCCGTGCCCCAGCTTCCCGCGCCGATGATGGCGGTGCGTTTCATTTCCGCTCGAATTTTGGTTCCGTCCCACGAAGGAGGCGCCGAATGTTACTGCGGTGCCGTACGATGATGAGGAGCGCTAATCCCATCGCGAAAGCAACGAGTAATCCGCGCCCGGCATGGTCCCGCGGTAAGATCAACCATACACTCACGGGCAGGGCAGCTGCTGCCGCGATTGATGCCAGCGAGACAAATCGGAATAGCGCGAATACGATCAGCCATACTGCGAGAACCAGCAGTGTTTCGAGCGGGAGGAGGCCGAAACATGCGCCGACCGACGTGGCCACTCCCTTTCCGCCTCGGAATCGCAACCAAACGGGAAAAGCGTGCCCGATGACCGCACATGCCCCCGCAATGGCTCCAAGCTCCCACCGAATGTCAGTTCCCTTGCCGACCCAGAGCGCAAGGCGAACAGCCATCAGGCCTTTGAGGGTGTCAGCAGTGAACACTGCATAACCATGTTTTCGTCCCAGAACGCGCAACACATTCGTGGCGCCAATGTTTCCGCTCCCTTCGCGACGAATATCGACTCCGGCCAACCGAGCTGCAATGTATCCAAAGGGAATGGAGCCCAGGAGGTATGCAGATATAGCTGTTCCACATTGCTGTATTACTGAAACTTGCGCAACCATATTGACAGTATCGCGATGTCGGTCGGAGTTAACCCTGGAATTCGCTGTGCCGCTTCGATTGAGCCCGGCCTCGTTTTCCGTAGCTTCTCTCGCGTCTCGTTCCTAAGTCCAGGTATCGCAGTAAAATCGAGATCTTCGGAAATGCGCATGTTTTGGAAGGAGGCCCTGGAAATCTGTTGATGTTCTATGTATCCCGCATAGCGCGCATCAGCACACACCTGCTCCCAGATATCGTCGGGCGCGAGTCGCCGTACATCGGCTGGAAGCTGGTTAACTGCAAAGGAAGCATCCCTCATAGCCACGTTTAAAAGCTTTCTCTTCAGTCGCAAAGACTGCGAGGCGCACTTCAGCTCGTCCACCAGCCGCTTCTTTTCACGCACCGCAGCAGCGTGCTGTTGGTTCACCAACCCGTCCGCTTCGCCGAGTTCTGTCAGCCGTAGGTCAGCATTGTCTTCGCGCAAGCTGAGGCGATTTTCAGCGCGACTTGTGAACATTCGATAAGGCTCATCGACTCCGCGTGTTGTTAAGTCCTGGATTAATACCCCAATGTAGCTTAGTTCCGGAGGCAGGATAAACCGGGTCCGGGCCTGGGATTTCAGGGCGGCGTTGGCACCTGCTACTAATCCTTGGCCCGCTGCTTCTTCGTAGCCTGAGGTCCCGTTAATTTGCCCTGCAAAAAATAACCCCTCAATGCGTCGTGTTTCCAAGGTGGGCTCGAGTTGTGTCGGCGGAAAAAAATCGTACTCGACGGCGTAGCCGGGCCGGAGAATCTGAGCTCGTTCCAGGCCGGGAATGGAGTGGATAAGTTCGACCTGCACTTCAAAGGGGAGACTGGTGGACGTTCCGTTTACATACATTTCCTCGGAATGGCGACCCTCGGGCTCGATAAAAATATGGTGAGCGGGACGGTGGGGAAAGCGGACGATTTTGTCCTCGATGGAGGGACAGTACCGTGGGCCAATGCCTTCGATTCGGCCTTTGTAAAGCGGAGAACGGTGAAGGTTGCGCCTGATGATTTCTGTTGTCTTGTCGGTGGTGTGAGTTAACCAGCAAGGGATTTGTTCCACGTGGAACATGCCATCTTCGTCGAAATTCAAGGTAAAGACATCGTCTGCGGCCCGGCGCACCGGGTGCAGCGAAAAGCGGGGGGCCGGATCGTCACCCTGCTGCGCTTCGAGAGCAGAGAAGTTAATGCTTTGCCGATTCAGACGGCAGGGAGTACCTGTTTTAAAACGAGCCGAGGTAAACCCGAGCTGCCGCAGGCTGTCGCTCAGGCTCGAGCTGCTATCGCTCATGCGGCCTCCCGGCATCGAACGCTCCCCGACGTGCAGCAAGCCCCGCAGGAATGTGCCCGCCGTGATTACTACAGACGTCGCCTTTACAGTAACGCCGAGGTCGAGTTCAACCCCGATAACACAACCGTTTTTTTCAAGAACGCGCGTGACCGTACTCTGGAGTATTTGTATCTTGCTTTCGCGTTCCAGCAGTGCCTTCAGGCGAAACTGATAGGCCTTTTTGTCGCACTGGATTCGCGTCGCCCATACCGCTGGACCTTTGCTCTTGTTCAAACGGCGAAACTGGAGCCCGGTCGCGTCGGCATTAACGCCCATGGCGCCGCCAAGCGCGTCGATTTCTTTCACGATGTGGCTTTTGGCCGAGCCACCAATCGCCGGGTTGCACGACATTTGACCGATTGTGTCCAGGTTTTGCGTAACGACCAGTGTTGTGCATCCGAGCCGCGCGGAAGCGAGCGCCGCTTCGATCCCAGCGTGGCCGCTTCCGATAACAACGACATCACTTTCCAGCATGTTCGAGAATCCCGCGGCTTGGCGCAGGCAATAAGTTGATGAGAGATTCGACCTTGCGGTTACCGCCTACTGTCGCGCAAACCATTAGCAGATCTGGACTGAACTCGCCCAGCGCCTGCCAGCAGGCACCGCAAGGAATCGGCGGTTCGTTTGAATCATTTACCAGAACCAAGGTTTCAATGTCGCGGTGACCGCCGGTGATGGCTGAGGCGAGAGCACAGCGTTCGACGCAAAGAGTCAATCCGAAGGAGATCTCCTCGATGTTAGCGCCGAGAAAGACCTCACCAGATCGAACGCGCAATGCCGCTCCGAGGGCAAACCGCGAGTATGGCGAATATGAGCGGTCTCGCGCCTGACGAGCAGAATTTATTAATGATTCGTAATCTTTACTCACTCCGTATCAACGTATTATCATCGAGTTCTGCTTGGCTAGCAGCGGGAAACCTCCGGTCCGTCCCTTCATATCTCCCGTGCGAACCTAGCTAACTCGCAGGTGGACTCAAAGTGCAGAAATGGGGTGATCAAGTACACCCCTGAAAACTGCTCCGTGATAGAAGAGACGATCTCTCGTGCGATCGTTAGGCCGGTCGCCTGCTCACCTTCAGCGCCGCTGGCTGCCATCCGCTTTCGGATCGGCTCTGGAACAATGATTCCAGGCACTTCGTTGTGGAGGAATTCCGCCTGCCGGGCACTTTGTAGCGGCCACACGCCGATGAACAGGGGAATGTTCAAATGCGCGGTGCGCTTCTTTGTTTCGACTACCAGACCTGGATCAAACACCGGCTGTGTCATGGCAAACTGGGCGCCGGCCGCCACTTTGCGCTCCAGGCGGTTCACCTGCGAGTCGAGATTGCGCGCGTTGGGATTAAACGTGCAGCCGACAATAAACTCCGTGCGTGCCTTGAGCGATTTGCCCGCATGGCTAAACCCTTCGTTTAGCTTTTTGATTATGGAGATCAGCTCGATCGAGTTTACGTCATAAACCGATGAAGCATTCGGGTGATCACCGACCCGGGCCGGATCACCAGTCAGCGGGAGAACGTGCCGCATCCCGAGCGCAGCCATTCCGAGCAGCTCGCTTTGCAAGCCGAGAACGTTCTTATCGCGACAGCTGACATGCAGCAGTGGCGTAATGCCGAAGCGCTCCTTCAACATCGCTCC
>JBKPQR010000091.1:0-9086 GCA_046734175.1 Verrucomicrobiota bacterium
ACCTTCCCGCATCCGCACTTCTTTGCCCGAAAAGGTAGTATTTGATTTTGGGCTCCGTGCCGGAGCCGCGCACCGCGATGCGTGTCTCGTCGGCCAGTTGGAAGATCAACATTTTCTCTTTCGGAATTTCATCGCCTTCGACGTCGTAGATCGTTTCCGCGGCAAAGTTACGAACGTCGGCCACAGGGATGCCAAGTATCTCGGAGGGGGGACTATCATCATAGGTTGCAAGAAGGCGGCGAATCTTCTCCGCGCCGTCCGCGCCTTCAAAAATAAGCGAACCATTCTTTTCTTCGAAGTAACCTAATTCGCAATAAATCGCGTCGAGTAGTTCATCAACAGTTTGCCCGTTTGCTTTCGCGAAAGCAGCTACTTCGCAGAACATAATCGTCGCGCCGTTGCCGTCCTTATCCCGCACGAAATCCGCGCCGCTGTATCCATAGCTTTCCTCGCCGCCAAAGATGTAGTAGCTCGACTTCTCCAGGCGCAGCCGGCGGGTCTCATTCTCCGGAAGATTGCGATAGAGCGGTCCCAACCCCAAAGCTTTCTCATACTTCCCGAGCTTTGCGCCAATGTATTTGAAACCGGTGAGGGTCTCGACGCAACGCAAGCCGAACCTCCTCGCTATCGCTTTTTGAAAATCGGTCGTGACGAATGTCTTGATGATAACTGCGCGCGAGGCGTTCCCGGGATTCACGACGCCTTGCTCAAACAAAGTCTTGGCCCGATACCAGGCCAGGAGAGAGCCGATCTGGTTTCCAGTCAGCAACTTCATTCGGCCCGGCCGAGTTCGCGCCGCGACGCCCATGCGATCGCAGTCTGGGTCGGTCGCGATCACAACGTCTGCTCCTTCCCGCTCCGCCAGCTCGATACCGAGCTTCAAAGCTTCGGCATTTTCGGGATTGGGAGAGTTAACGGTCGGGAAACGTCCATCAAACTGATCCTGCTCCGGCACAACCGAGAAGTTGAGTCCAAGCTTCCTTAGCATCGGTTTGATGATCACGCTGCCGGTGCCATGGAGTGGTGTGTAGACGATTAGTAGATTACCGGCTTCAGCCAATAGTTCGGGGTTAAGCACCAATGTCTCCAGCCGGTCCATATAAGCCTCATCAACTTCGTCTCCAGCTATCGAAACTTCACCGCTGTCAGCTTTACCGGCCGAGATGCCTGAGACGGCATTGACTTCGGCGATGATGCCGCTGGCGTGCGGCTCGACTACTTGCGCGCCGTCGCTGAAGTAAACCTTATAGCCATTGTCATGCGGCGGATTGTGACTGGCAGTAATTACAACTCCCGCATCCGCATTGAGGTAACGCACGGCAAACGATAACTCCGGCGTAGAACGTGGACCGGGAAAGATCACAGCATCGCAGCCGTTTTCCGCAGCAACTCTGGCACTCAACTCGGCAAACTCCTGGGAGAAATGCCGCGTATCATGTGCGAAAACTATTGTCGGCTTCCCGCGCGAGCCTTGTTGGTCACGCCACTTCTTCAGGTATATGACCAGGCCCTGCGTCGCCCGTCCCACATTAAGATAATTCATCGCGTTCGTTCCCACGCATGGAAACTCCGGCCGGTCGAGCCTGGTGGGCGGGCCGCGCTCGGCCGGCGTCACAATCTTGCCGATCGTGCGTCCGCGTAAACCGCCCGTCCCGAAAGCGAGTGTTTTGTAGAAGCGATCATTCAGCTCCGGCCAGTTCTTTGCCTGGGCAAGTTCGCTGATTACACGCACATAAAAATCCGATGAGGGCTCGCTGGCGAGCAGACGTTGAATGTTTTCCAGAGCATCCGCTCGCAGCTCGCCGGAAGCAGCGGCGGCTTCAATCAGCTTCTGCAATTCGGCGGGCGCATTCGGCATCGCGGGCAATCATTCCGGCAGGGGGCGGCTTTGCAAGTGTGGCTCGAGCTGGAAAAAGAAAAACGATTGCCTCTGACGTGGCGGCGGCTTAGTAACTCGCGCTCGCAATTCGCGATGAATATCCACGAATACCAGGCCAAGGAACTGCTCGAGCGCTTCGGCGTGCGGACGTCGCGTGGCCGGGTCGCTTCAACCCCGGACGGCGCGGAGCAGATCGCGGCTGAGATGGCGCCTGCCGAAGTGGTGGTGAAGGCGCAAATTCATGCTGGCGGCAGAGGAAAAGGTACATTCGCCAACGGACTTAAAGGTGGAGTGCATCTCTGCAAAACACCGGAGGAAGTGCGCGAGGCGGCAGGCAAAATGCTCGGGCAAACTCTGGTCACGCATCAGACCGGACCGGCCGGCCGGGTCGTCAACAAAGTGCTGGTAGCGGAAGCGGCAGCGATCGCGCGTGAGATTTACTTTGCCATCTTGCTTGACCGCGCGACGGCTACGCCCTTGATCGTCGCGAGCACGGAAGGCGGTGTGGAAATCGAAACCGTGGCGGCGAAAATGCCGGAGAAGATCGTGCGGGAAGCCATCCATCCCCTGGCCGGGCTGCAACCATTCCAGTCGCGCAAACTAGCGAAGCGACTTGCCCTGGAGTCATCGCAGTTGAAGGACGCGAACAAGCTTTTTGAAGGACTCTACCGCACCTTTGTGGGACTCGATTGCTCGATGGTCGAGATCAATCCGCTCGTCGTAACCAAGAAGGGCGAGCTACTCGCGCTCGATGCGAAGTTCAACTTCGATGATAACGCCCTTTATCGGCACCCCGAACTCGCAACCATGCGCGATACCGCGGAGGAGGATCCCCGTGAAGTTGAAGCATCGCGGCACGGACTTAACTACATTGGCTTGGACGGGAACATCGCCTGCCTCGTTAACGGGGCCGGCCTCGCCATGGCGACAATGGACATCATCAAGTTCTACGGTGGGAATCCCGCCAATTTCCTCGATGTCGGCGGGAGTGCGACCGAAGAACAAGTGACGGAGGCGTTCAAGATTCTTGTTAGCGACAAAAATGTGCAGGCTATTCTGGTGAACATTTTCGGCGGCATCGCCAGGTGTGATGTGATCGCTCAAGGTATCATCAATGCGGCCAAGGCGGTAAAATTAGCGGTGCCGCTCGTCGTTAGATTGGAAGGAACAAACGTGGACGCTGGCAAGAAGTTGCTAGCCGGAAGCGAGCTCTCAGTTATTGCGGCAGACGATTTGGCCGATGCGGCGCAAAAAGCTGTCGATGCGGCGAGAACCCGATGAAAATCAGGAAGCTGGGATTTGTTGCCATTCCTGTGACCGACGTGAAGCGGGCCCGGGCCTTCTACGAAGGCGTGCTTGGTCTCCAAACGGCGGGCGAAATGATGGACGGGAAGTGGCTCGAATATGCCGCGGGGGAGGATACGATTGCGCTCGCTTCACTCGAGACGGATTGGGTCCCAAGCGATCAAGGGACAGCAGCGGCTCTTGAAGTAGAAGATTTTAGCGACGCCATCAACAAACTGAAGGTGGCGGTGATCCGCTTTGCGGCCGAGCCCTTCGAGACGCCGTGCTGTCATATGGCCGTGGTGCAGGATCCCGACGGTAACAAGATTATCATTCACAAGTTGAAACCAGAAAACGAAAGGGGGCAATGCTCATGATCAAGGAAGTTGCTTTTGTTGCTATTGCGGTGAGTGACAAGGGCCGGGCGCGCAAGTTCTATCAGGAGACGCTTGAATTGAAGCCCGCAACTACAGCAATGGATGGAGCCTGGGTTGAGTATGAGATCGGTCCAACGACAATCGGGGTCGGGTGTCATCCGGCCTGGCAGCCTTCGCGCGAGGGCACAACAGTCGCCTTCGAAGTAGATGACCTGGATGCTAGCATCGCCAAGTTGAAGCAGCGCGGAGTAACATTCGATATGGATAAGTTGGAGACGCCAGTTTGTTGGATGGCTCAGTTTCGCGACCCAGACGGAAACAAGCTGGTCATTCACAAGCGCAAACAATAAATGGAGCTGAACTAGAACCGAATGAATCAGGAAAGCAGGAATAGAGGAATTGCAGAGGAACTTGTCAGCTTTCCGCGGGCGGCTGACAGCCGCTCGTGGACCTTTCGCCACAGCTGCTATTCTTTTTTGTGCGTTCCTGTTTACCTTATCTCACATGCCCGTGCTGGTCGATAAGAACACGCGCCTCTGCGTCCAGGGAATCACGGGCAGCGCGGGAGGATTCCATGCGCGTCAATGCATGGAATATGGAACCAACATAGTAGCTGGCGTCACTCCGAGTAAGGGAGGTCAAAACTTCGACGACAAGGTGCCGGTCTTCGACACGGTGGCGGAGGCGCGGGCGCAAACGGGCTGCAACGTTTCCATGATCTTTGTGCCGGCGCCAGGAGCAGCTGACGCCATCCTGGAAGCAATCGATGCTGGCGTGGAGCTGGTTGTTTGTATCACTGAAGGTATTCCAGTGATGGACATGATGCGGGTGAAGGCGCAGATGCGCGGCAAGCCCGGGCGGCTGATAGGGCCGAATTGCCCCGGCATCATCACGCCGGGCGCGGCCAAGGTCGGCATCATGCCAGGGTATATCCACAAGCCGGGGAAGGTAGGAGTGATCTCGCGCTCCGGGACCTTGACCTATGAAGCGGTCTGGCAGCTAACGACCCGCGGCTATGGTCAATCGACCTGCATCGGCATCGGCGGTGATCCAATTAATGGCATGTCGCATCTCGAGGCGGTGAAGTTGTTCAATGACGATCCCGGCACGGAAGCGATCATCCTGATCGGAGAGATTGGCGGATCGGCCGAGGAGGAAGCAGCCGCCTGGATTCAGGGCAATTGCCAGAAACCCGTGGCTGCTTTTATCGCCGGAGCAACTGCCCCGCCGGGGAAGCGGATGGGCCACGCCGGGGCCATTGTCTCGGGAGGGAAGGGGACGGCGGTTGGAAAAATCGAGGCACTGAAAGCAGCCGGCATCGCGGTAGCGGAGACGCCAGCGGCAATGGCGGATACGCTCATTGCGCGAATGAAGGCATGAGATAGGGTCGTAGATAATGATCTCACGTGGACTGGAAGGCATTGTCGCGAACACCACGCGGCTGAGCGACGTCATAGGCGACAAAGGACAGCTCATCTACTGCGGCTATGATATCAACGAATTAGCCGGCAAAGTTAGCTACGAAGAAGTAGTTTACCTGCTTTGGAATAACAAGTTGCCCAACCGCACCGAGCTGGAGAAGTGCGCCAACCAGCTACGGAGCCAGCGGGAGCTGCCTCGCGAAGTCATCGATTTCATAAAGATTGCGCCGAAGAGTGCCAATCCGATGGATGTCATCCGCACAGCAGTGTCGATGCTGGGTCTGTTCGATCCCGATATCGACAAGGAAGCGACGGCGGAAATAAACAAAGATCGCGCCCGCAGCATCACGGCGAAGATCGGCGTCATCGCGGCTTACTTTCATCGAGCGCGATGTGGCAAGCCGTTGCCGCCGGTGCGAACGGATCTGAGCGAAGCCGCCCATTTTCTTTATCTCATGTGCGGTGAGCCCCAATCGCAGGAGGCGGCAGATACTCTCGACGTCGCTTTTGTCCTCCATGCCGATCATGGCATGAACGCATCGACGTTCAGTGCGCGCGTGACAATATCGACCTTGTCTGACATCTACTCTGCGATCACTTCGGCGATCGGGACCTTGAAAGGACCGCTGCATGGCGGCGCTAATGAAGGCGTCATTCACATGTTGCAGGAGATTGGAGATGAGAAGAACGTCGATGCCTACATCGAAAGACAGCTCGCCCAGAAGAAAAAGATCATGGGGATCGGCCATCGTGTCTATAAAACTCTCGATCCTCGGGCGCCGCATTTGCGGGCGATGGCAGTGAAATTGAGTGAGAAGATCGGCGAGCCGAAATGGATTCGAATGAGCGAGCGGATTGCCGAATTGATGAAACAGAAGAAGAACCTGAATGCGAACGTGGACTTCTACTCCGCTACTGTCTATTACTCGTTAGGTATTCCGACCGATCTTTTCACTCCCGTCTTCGCCATCGCACGCTGCTCCGGCTGGTGCGCCCATGTGCTGGAGCAGTTAGAGGACAATCGGCTTTACCGCCCGCTCAGTGAATACGTGGGCGAGGCCGTCGGCAAAAAGGTGGCGCCGATCGACCATCGCTCATAAACGGAGCGCGATAAGGTGCTCGCAATTACCGAGGCCTGTCAGGAGCTGCGGCTTGAGGAGGCCGGCAGAGCCGGCGTTAATAATAGAAGTCGTTTCCGCGAAAACCGAGCAACGGCAAGCATCAGAATAAGGGGCAGCGCGAGCCAGAAAGTAGAGAAAGTTTCGGGCACCTGAGAAGCGAGACCCGCCTTGACATCATCGAGATGGAAGGAGCCAAAGTCATCGCGGAAGCCAAAGGTGAGGCTGGTGCAGGCGCAATCGGCAGTCAGACCGGTGAAGCTGAAGTGAGTGTAGGACGTGGGCGGGGTGAAAGTCTCGTAGATGAGGTCGCCGTTCCAGAACACCTGAAAATCGACGGGGTGAGCCGCGGCTGTGTCGAGCGAAGTTTCGCTCCCGCTTGCTTCTAGCCAGAAGCTCAGTTCGTAGCTGCCGCGAGTTTCGGTGTTTAAAGTTTGGCGGAGGAAACCGAGTGAGCCGTTAGGACCGGCAAAGGCGCCAAAATCCCCGGTATGCGCTGAGTCATGGTCCACACCAAAGGCCCCGGTGTCCGCAGCGAAGGTGCGGGCAGTGGCGCCGGTGTTACCGCTCAGGGTCCAGTTTGAGAAAGTGCCGGTCTCGAACCCGCCGTTCTTGACGATGTTGCTGATGGGAATGGCTGACGCGCGAGCGGCGAAGCCGGCGACCACGATTACAATCAAACTAAACACGCTCCTGAATTGTGTCTTCATCATAGGCGCCGAGCCGTTTATTCAGCGGCGGTGCGCGCAGTGTCAACTCAAAAATGGGCAATCGATGACGAATCAGTTTACTTGTTCGTCTCCTTCGGCGCGAGAGAGCCGACCATTTTCTCAAACGCCGGATCGCCGCGTAGCGAATCCCATTGCGGCTGGAGTTTGAGAAAGCCGTAGCTGAGCTGGTTGGGCACCCGCTCCACCGCAGCGATCTGCTCATTGGCCAGAGTTTTTTCGCCTACCCACGCGTAGATTTGCGCGAGATTGACGGCGAAATTCGCGCCGTCGACCGCGTCCTTCGCCATGGGCAGCAGCTCGCAGGCGCGCCGGCCTTCGCGCAGCGCTTCCTCCTTCCGCCCGAGTCCGGCATCGATCATTCCGAGCAGGCTGAGGGCGGCAGCAAAATCGGGCTGCTTTTCCACAATCGCTCCCACTTCAATGCGCGCCGCCGTGAAAGCAGCATGTGCTCCGGCCAAGTCGTTCTGCCAGCGCGCCACCACACCTTCCCAGTACGCTTTTGGAAAATTGACTCCGTTATTCACGACACCTTCCTTCGGATAATTGGCGAGCACGCGAGCGGCGGCGGCCGGCGTCCGTTCGCACAAGGAATAAAACGGATCATCCACGTCCGGCGCGATCTTCGGATTCTCCGCGATCAGTGTCGCGAGAGTTTCCTGGTACGGTTTGACGTCAGCGTGCCAGTCGGTGGCGACGGCGGCGCGAAGGATGCGCGTCTGCGCGTCGCCGGGAACGATCTTGAGCGCGCGATCATAGGTGCGCGCTTCATCGGCATAGCGGCGCTGCCATTGATAGAACAAGGCCATCTGCTGAAGCGTGAAAAAATTGCGCGGATCGAGCTCGAGCGCCCGTTCCAGGTTGCGCGTCGCTTCTTCCCACCGACCCTGACGGCGATCGATGTAAGCGGTGTATTCGAAAACTTCGGCGCTGTTCGGCAATGTGCGTCGCGCCTGGGCCAGCTCGGTGCGCGCGCGGTCGTAGTCGCGGAAACCGTGGTAGTAGTAATCAGCCAGCGCCAGGTGCGCTTCACCGGAGTCCGGCTGGAGACGAAGCGCAGTTTGCACGGCGGCATTCGCCATCTCCAGCCGAGCGGATGTGTGGTCGAAGCCATCCCAGTAGATGTTGCCATGCACGCGCGAGAGCAGGCACCAGGCGACGAGAAACTTTGGATCGCGCGCGACAGCTTCGTCGAGGAAGCGCGCCGCTTGCGTCAAATTTGGTCTGGCCTGGACCTGGTTGGAACTGTCGGCAAAAAGCGATCGGGCGCGGAGGTAGAGATCGTATGCGGCCAGGTCAGTCGTGTCAGGCTTGTCGATCGCAGCTTTCTCTTTGGCAGAAAGCTTGGCCCGCAATTGGTCCGCGATGGTTTTGGCAATCTCACTTTGAATGGCGAAAACATCATCAAGCGGGCGGTCATAATTTTCCGCCCAAAGATGGCTATCCGTGCGGGCATCGATGAGCTGCGCGTTCACCCGCACTTTGCCAGCGGCGCGTTGCACGCTCCCTTCGAGCAGGTGAGCGACTCCGAGTTGTTTGCCAATTTCGCGCAGATTCCGGGCGAGACCGCTCTTGTATTGCATCACGCTGGTGCGGCTGATCACTTTAAGGTCGGCGATCTTGGCGAGATTGGTCAGAATTTCGTCCTGCACCCCATCGGCGAAGTAGGCGTTTTCTTTTTCGCTGCTCAGGTTTTCAAATGGCAGAACGGCGATGCTTTTTTCCGGCACGGCAGCATTCGATGTCTCGGAGCGGCGGGAAAAAATAATCGACCCAGCCACGATCGTGCCGAGTAAGAGCAGTCCGATAGCAAGCGCAGCCCAGCGCATTCTGGCGCGGCGTTTCCGGAGACGCTGAAATTTTTTCGGAAGCTGCGGATTGCCAAAGCCCTCTCCATAAAGATTGACCATGCAAACGCGCAGGCCGTGTTTCACTTCACATTCTCCGAGATCGTGCAGGGCCGGCCGCCATTCCTCAAACTCGGCCAGGTCTTCCGCGACATGTTTCGAGAGCAGGATGTGACCGGCGTCGCCGCAATCCATTACCCGCTGCGCGAGGTTGATGCCTGCTCCGGCGACATTTGCCCGCTCGTTCACGTCCACCACGCCGCTGACCGGGCCGCTGTGCACACCCATGCGCAATCGCAGCCGCGAATGATCCCGCAGCGCGCAGGCGATCTCGATGGCGCACTCCACCGGCGCGTCGAGACTGGTGTAAAAGACCAGCGCCATGCCGTCGCCGGTGGGAATTCGTATTAACTTGTCCGCCGCTTCGGCTTT
>JBKPQR010000092.1:0-9518 GCA_046734175.1 Verrucomicrobiota bacterium
TAAGTAGCTTCGCCAGATCCTGAAAAATTTCCGGCAGGTGGTCGACCAGTTCTTTGTACTTGAGCTCGTCAGATGAGCTGATGTCAACGTTACGCTCGACGGATCGCAGCCATTCGCCGATGATTTCTTCGGAGTGCGCCAGAAGGTAATCGCCAAGTTCAGAAAGGATTTTCCGGTCCATAGTGCATGAGCTTCAGCGAAACGACTTCCTTCCCTATTGATTGTTCCCTTACTCGAAGGCGGTCGAAATCGAGGGAGTTCATAGAAAGAGAACGAGTTAAACCACATCAGTGGTTTCCAATTTGTCCTCCCAGCCCAGTTTTGTTTGTTCCTTCAGGGAGTTTGTGTCACCCGCATACGGTAAAATGGGCCGATTGGTGATTATCCCTGATCATCGCTTTAAGTCCTTTGAAAGCAACAAATTGTGCACTGGTGACGATCTCAGGGAACTCCAGCACAAATGCCTTCTTGGGAGAAAGGCGTAGGAGATTCTTGAATCCGCAGCGGGCGGAAACGCTCCGGCGCTGCGTCAGTGTTAATGTTTTGGCGCAACCGCACAGCAACATCCCCCACGTGCGCCGCGCCCGACGAGTTTGGCGATGGCTGGCTGGGTGCAGCGCCATTTTTTGGCGAGAGCCGATTGGGTGAGCTTGCCTGGAGGCATTTTTACCGGCGATGCCGTGCGTCGAAAATATAACTATAACTTAGGAGGTTGCATGCCGTGTGCAAAAACGACAGCAGTCCGAAAAACGGCGCATTAGGTGGTTGGAAAAGAGATTCCTTAACCGGGGGCATGGAGGTTTTTCGGCCCGGCAGCAGCCGCATCTGACACGCACCTATTTGCCGTGCTGCGACCGAGTTCGTACCCCGGTCAGCGCGATGCGCCTCCATTCACTGAACTGATCCGAATCAATTCCATTTTGATCGCTGCGGGGTACAGAGGGTACAAAATTACAAACACGCGTAGCAGCGGACCAAAACGGCAAATAAGATACAGCGATTTTGTCGCCGCTGTCCTTCGGCGTGGCCGCAGCAAACTTCGTCGCTTCACGCAATTTCGAGCCGGAGTGCAGGTTCGACGTGCGGCCATGCGGACGCGAAAGTATGGCTTTACTTCGCGATCGAGCTTCGACATTTTAGTTGAGCGCTAAGACGGTTAGGCGCCTCCGCAAAAAGAGCTCCACCTGACGCGCTTTCCGCACGGGCGAGGAGCGAACGTGGGTCCGTTCGCAGAACTGGAGTTTCCTATAAAACGACTTCTGGTTTGGACCTCCCATTATGTCGAGCCAGTACGTTCAAAAGAGAGTCGCTGAGCGAGTTTCAACAAAGTATCCGAAATCAAAGACCATGAGAATAGTCGTTCTCGGGGGCACTGGGCTTATTGGAAGCAAAGTAGTGAACCTCCTTCGTGCAGACGGGCACGAGGTGGTGGCGGCATCTCCTTCGGAGGGCATCAATTCCATTACCGGCGAACGTTTGACTGAGGCGTTAGGCGGAGCGCAGGTGGTCCTGGATGTCACGAATTCTCCTTCGTTCGAAGACAAGGCCGTCCTCGAATTCTTCGAAACTTCCACGCGCAACGTGCTCGCCGCCGAGGCGAAGACCGGCGTGGGTCACCACGTCGCGCTCTCAATCGTCGGCAGCGATCGGCTTCCCGCGAGCGGATACCTGCGCGCGAAAGTGGCCCAGGAAAAACTGATCAAGGCCTCGTCAATTCCCTACACGATCGTCCGCGCGACGCAATTCTTTGAGTTCGTTGGGCGCATCGCTGATGAAGCGACGAGTGGGCAAACTGTTCGGCTGCCGTCCGTGTTGTTCCAGCCCATTTTCTCGGACGATCTCGCCGCTAAGCTGGCTAAAATCGTTGTGGCCAAGCCCTTGAACGCAACGATTGAATTGGCCGGCCCCGATGCTCTTCCGTTCGATGAACTCGTGCGCCGATACCTCGGTGCGAAGCACGATCGCCGCGCAGTTGTCACGGACGAGCAAGCACACTACTTCGGTACGCAGCTCGAACAGCGCAGTCTCGTCCCGGACGAGAAAAACGCGGTGCTCGGCTCCACGCATTTCGCGGACTGGCTTAGTCGCACCTCTCCGCAGCCTGCTTAGCCGCTAATCACAAAGTAAACCTCAGCCCTAATCATCATGACTGTCGACCCATCCAAAAATCCGCAGATCGAACGCCGGATCCGCGATTTTCTCGCCGTCCTCAACTCGGGCGGCCCTCCGATCGAAACCCTCTCTCCCGCCGCAGCGCGCAAGGTGCTCGTTGATGCCCAAGCCTCAGTTCAACTCGACCTGCCTGCCTGCGATATTGAAGAAAAATCTATCACCCAGGACGGTCTGAAGGTGAGGCTAACCATCGTTCGTCCTGCCGGCAGCACGGGCACTTTGGCAGGTTTTCTCTTCATCCACGGCGGCGGCTGGATCCTGGGCGACTTTCCAACCCATGAACGCTTCGTCCGCGATATCGTCGTCGATAGCGGGTTCACGGCTATCTTTGTCAATTACACGCCATCGCCCGAGGCGAAATATCCCACCGCCATCAACGAAATCCACGCTGCCGCGAAATGGGTCGCTGCCCACGGTGAGGAGATTCGAGTAGACGCGAGCCGCTTGGCAATCTTCGGCAACAGCGTCGGCGGAAACATGACCGGCGCCGTCGCGCTCAAGGCTCTGCATGAGGGCGGTCCTAAGTTCAAATGTCAGATCATGCTCTGGCCGGTGACGGACGCAAACTTCGACACGGGGTCTTATCACGAATTCGCGAACGGCTATTTCCTCTCGCGAGCAATGATGCAGTGGTTCTGGAACGCATATGCTCCAGATAGTGCGAAGCGCCGCGAAATCTACGCCTCCCCGCTGCAAGCCACGACGGACCAGTTAAAGGGACTTCCGCCCGCGCTCGTCCAGGTGGCCGGTGGCGATGTGCTACGCGACGAAGGACTCGCCTATGCACGACATCTCGACGCCGCCGGCGTGGACACAACGGTGGTGCGGTACGAAAACCTCATACACGACTATGGACTGCTCAATGCCATCAGCCAAGTGCCCGCGGTTCGAGACGCCCTGCATCAAGCCGCCGAGACGCTGCGGAAGCACCTTCGCTAGGTACCCGTCTCCAGAATGACCAGCTTAAACCAACCATACGCGAGAAAGCACACCTCAATGAAAGCCATCAGAACTTCAAATTCAGTCAGGCTGCACTTCATTTCCGCATTTATCATCGCTGCTTTCGGCGTGAACTCCGCCCTGGCCGCTGACGGAGGTCCAAAGGTCACGGTTGTCTTCGATCATGCTCTGCCCAACGTGCCTGGCAAAAGTATGAAGGGGGTGCTCGTCGAATATGCTCCCGGCGTTGCGTCGACGGCCCACACGCACCCCAAGTCTGCGTTCATCTACGCAACCGTTCTCGAAGGCGCGATCCGAACTTCGGTCAATGACGGGCCGGTCGTTATTTATCGCGCCGGCCAGAACTTCCCCGAGATGCCAGGTGATCGCCACACGCTTGATGAGAATGCGAGCAAGACCGAGCCCGCCAGACTGCTGGCCGTATTCGTAGTCGATACGAACGAAAAGGAGCTATTGACTCCAATCAGAAAATGAGACGACGGAGTTCTTCTACAACGGAAACAATTCACTTCAGCTAATCATGAACAAAGACAAAGTCACAGAGCTTGCCCGCGATTTGAGAAAAACCGCGCCGCGCAGCCCGCGCGAAACGCTGGGCGGCTTCGTTATTGCCGGACGGATGGTCGACAAAGCGCGCGCCGACCTGCTCGGGATTAATGGCGAGTACAATTTTTACCCGTGCGGTCTTGGAGCGTACTTCTGGAAGTTCACCGGCCTCGACGCGATGAAGTTCAAGGAGTTTGTCGCCACCGGGGCGACGGATGAACAGATAGACGCATGGGTCCGAGAGAACGCGACGCAGAAAGACAGCGCCGCGATCATCAAGTGGAATAACGAGATGCGCTGCCTGCCGCTGAACGAGCTAACGCCGCAGGTGCAGGAATACTTCGAGACTTACATTCCGCAGTTCTGTCATCCGCCAAGCAAAGTGAAGTTCTTTTTCGACGTTTACGATGTCGAGGAAGGCGTGCTGTGATGCACGAACGGAACGGGTAGGGGCGGCGAGAACGCATGCTTCAGACCACCATCTCTTGCTTATGATCATTCTTGCTTTCCTCATCGGCATTGTCGCGGGACTGCGTGCGCTCACCCCGCTGGCGATTGTTAGTTGGGCCGCTCATTTCAGCTGGCTGCGATTACAGGATACGTGGCTGGCATTTCTAGCGTCCGCCGCGACTGCGTACATCACGACTGCGCTCGCGCTCGGTGAGTTGGTTACTGACATGCTGCCAAAAACGCCGAGCAGAAAGGTGCCCATACAGTTCGGGACGCGCATTCTCGTTGGAGCATTGTGTGGGGCGGCCCTAGGAACTGCCGCCGGCGCAATGCTCGTCGGCCTGTTGGCCGGAGCAGTTGGTGCAGTGGTCGGGACTCTCGGTGGTGCGGCGCTGCGGGCGCAGTTGGCGAGAATGTTCGGCAAAGATCTTCCAGCCGCGCTGCTCGAGGATGTTGTGGCAATCGGAACCGCGCTTCTCATCGTTTCGCGCTTTGCATGATGCGCAGCTTCGATGCCATCATCATTGGCACGGGTCAGGCGGGGCCATTCCTTGCCAGTCGTCTCACGGCGAGCGGAATGAAGGTCGCGATTATCGAGCGCGGGTTCTTTGGCGGCACCTGCGTGAACACAGGCTGCACACCGACGAAAACGATGGTGGCGAGCGCCTATGCGGCACAAATCGCGCGGCGCGCTGCCGAGTATGGCGTCGCGATTAATGGCTCATTTACGGTCGACATGCGGCAGGTGAAGGCGCGCAAGGATGCCATCGTTCAGCAGTCGCGCGAAGCGCTAAAGGCGTGGCTGGAGGGAATGGAAAACTGCACGATAGTCCACGGCCACGCACGTTTTGAATCACCGCACGAGATCAGCGTTGACGGCGAGAGGCTCACGGCTGAGCGCATCTTCATCAATGTGGGTGGGCGCGCGGCGGTGCCTCGTATGCCGGGGATCGAGCAGATCGAGTTCTTCACGAATAGCACGCTCCTGGAGATCGACTTCACCCCCCGGCACCTGATCGTTATCGGCGGCAGTTATGTCGGCCTGGAGTTTGGCCAAATATTCCGCCGCTTGGGCAGCGAAGTTACGATCGTTGAGATGGGGCCACGACTGATTCGTCGCGAAGACGAAGATGTGTCGAACGCAATCCGCGACATCATGGTGCGCGAAGGCATCCATGTTCGGACCGACGCGAAGTGCATCAGCTTCTCGCGGCGCGGCGCCGAACCGGTGGCTCAGCTGGAATGTGCGTCAGGTCCTCCTGAAGTGGTCGGCACCCACGTACTTCTGGCCGTTGGACGCGTTCCGAACACCGGCGACCTTGGTCTAGATTGCGCTGGCGTGACGACGGACAAGCGTGGGAACATCGTCGTCGACGACCAGCTTCGGAGCAACGTTACCGGCATATGGGCCTTGGGGGATTGCAATGGGAAAGGTGCGTTCACGCACACCGCCTACAACGATGGAGAGATCGTTGCGGGAAATCTTCTGGAGGGCGATTCACGCCGGGTCAGTGACCGCATTCCCGCCTACGCGCTTTACACCGATCCGCCGCTTGGGCGCGCTGGCCTCAACGAAGCGGAAGTCCGTGCGAGCGGCCGCAGGGCGCTCATCGGCAAGCGGCCGATGACCAAAGTTTCGCGCGCGATCGAGAAGGGCGAGACCGAGGGATTCATGAAGATCGTGGTAGACGCGGAGACGCGCGAGATCCTTGGTGCCGCGATTCTCGGAACCGGCGGCGACGAGGTAATCCATTCGGTTCTGGACATGATGTACGCGAAAGCGCCTTACACCGTTATTCAACGCGCCATGCACATTCATCCCACGGTATCCGAGCTGATCCCCACGATGCTTGGAGAACTCGCGCCGCTGCCGGAAGGCACTGTCCTGACCTAGACGGCGCCGAAATGACTGAGGCCACGGGAACTCATTACAATAAAAGAGAAATCGCCAAGCCTCGGGTCGTCATAGTCGGTGGCGGCTTCGGCGGACTTTATGCAGCCCGGGCCTTAGCTCGCGCTCCCGTCAGCATAACTCTCATCGACAAGCGCAACTACCATCTCTTCCGCCCAATGTTATATCAGGCGGCTACTGGGTTACTTTCCGCAGACGAAATATCTGGTCCGCTCAGATCCATACTCCGTCGCCAAAAAAATATCGACGTTCTTCTGGGCGAAGTCAGCGGCGTCGATACGCAACAACGCGTTGTTCGTTTTGAGCAGCACGAAATTGCATATGACTTTCTTATCCTCGCCACTGGCGTTCAGTATAACTACTTTGGACACGACGAGTGGTCGAAGGTTGCGCCCAGCCTGACGTCCCTGAGCGACGCTGATCGTATTCGCGCAAAGGTGTTGCTGGCATTTGAACAGGCTGAGGAGTTCGCAGCGCTCGACTCGGACCAGACCACGTCTCCGCAAATACAAAAACTGCTTACGTTCGTCCTCGTTGGAGGAGGGACAGTAGGAGTGGAGATGGCCAGCACGCTGGCGGAAATGTCGCGCATGGCTCTAGCACATGACTTTCGTCACATTGACCCGCGGTCTGCGCAGATTCTCTTATATGAATCGGCGCCGCGTCTGCTTCCGCCGTATCCCGAGGTGCTCGCGGGCAAGGCGAAACGTCATTTAGAGCAGTTAGGTGTTAAGGTTTATACAGGTGTTAGCGTCACGGGCATCGACGCCGACGGAATTATCGCTGACGGCCAGCGCGTTCCGGCCGCCACTGTGCTCTGGTCGGCCGGCGTTCTGGCTTCTCCTGCTGGGCGCTGGATCAATTCCCCTACCGACAAGTCCGGCAAAATCATCGTGAATTCAGATCTGTCCGTCCCGGGCCATCCGGAGATTTTTGCCATTGGCGACACCGCCCACGTTGTCGCCCACTCACGCAATCTCCTGGGCATCAAATCGCGCGAACCGATGTTGTTGCCGGGCGTGGCTCAGCCCGCCATTCAAGAAGGTCGTCACGTTGGGCTTGTCATTCGTTCTCGCGTCACCGGAACTAAACTGCCCGCGCCATTTTGGTACTGGGACAAGGGCGACCTGGCGATCGTGGGACGAACTTATGCTCTTGCGGACCTGCGTTTTGTGCGCTTTGCAGGATTCCCGGCCTGGCTCGTCTGGGCGGGGGTCCACATCTATTTCCTCATTGGCTTCGCTAATCGATTCTTTGTCTTATTACAATGGGGACTCGCATTCTTGACCAAACGACGCCGGGTACGGGTCCTTCCTGAATAGCACGCCTGCGAGAATGGGCTCAGTTAGGGAGTGGAAAAAACAACGCACAGCCTCACACCGGCCCTGCGCGAGAACGAATTCGCCTATCCGGCCGCGAGGTGGCGACCGTCGCGCCGATGTAAGGGCTGATTGATCAGGTGCGCCGCGCCGGGTTTCGCGACACTCGCTGATGGCGTAAAGACTTCCGATGAAGACTCTCGGCATCATCGGCGGCATCGGACCGGAAAGCACGGTGGAATACTACCGCACCATCATATCGCTTTCCCGCCAACGAACAGGCGATGGCAGTTACCCGCCGCTGCTGATTAATAGCATCGATCTCAAGAAAGAGATCGAAATGGTGGAGCGCGACGACCGGGCGGGGCTTACCTTGTATATCGCAGAAGAGGTGGAGCGCCTCGCCCGCGCCGGCGCGAATATCGCCTTAATCGCTTCAAACACGCCGCACATTGTTTTTGATGAAGTGGCGCAGCGATCCGCGCTCCCGTTGCTCAGCATTGTCGAAGCAGCGTGCGCGGAATCGAAGCGGCGTGGTCTCAAGCGCGCCGCGCTTTTCGGCACCCGCTTTACCATGATCGGATCCTTTTATCCGAAGGTTTTTTCCCGGGCAGGAATCGAGCTGCTTGTTCCCGACTCCGATGATCAGGACTTCATTCACGACAAGTACATGAACGAACTGGTGGAAGGAAAATTCCTGCCGGAGACCCGCCGCAAATTGCTCCGCATCGTCGAGCGCATGAGGAATGAAAAGGGCGCCGACTCCGTTTTGCTCGCGGGAACAGAACTGCCTTTGATCCTCAAAGAGCAATCACATCGAGGCATCCAGCTGATCGATACGATGCGCGTCCATGCCGCCGCCGCAGTACACGAAATGTTAAAATAAGCTCGAGCCAAACTGGCGGTCCGAGCCAGGTTGGGTCCGAGCCGGACTGGCGGTGTTCCAGTAGCCAGGCAGTGGCTGTGCAAAACCCGCCGAGTTTCGTTTACGCGATCGCCACCTGGGCCGGCCCCCGCGGGCTCGGCAAGCGGAGCAGTTTGTTCGCGTTCACCGCTGGGATACCTTTCGAATCATGAGACATTTCCTATTCGCGATCACGAATGTCATCGTGGCGGCCATGCCGGTCTCCGCGACGATAGTGAGCAAGCCGGTCGTCTACGAGCATGCCGGACTGAAACTCGAGGGTTACCTCGCGTACGACGACGCCGTGGTGTCCGCGGAACACAAAACGCCGGGAGTGCTGGTGATTCCGGAATGGTGGGGTGTGACGGATTACCCGAAGAGCCGCGCCGAACAACTGGCGCGCCTCGGCTATGTGGCCTTCGTGGCCGATATGTACGGAGTCGGCGTCACCACCACCGATGCGAAGAAAGCCGCCGAGCTGGCGAAACCGTTCTACGGCAAACCGCTTATGGCCGAGCGCGCCCGGGCGGGGTTGGATAAACTCCTCGCGAGTGGTCTGGTCGACAGTGCTCACGTCGCCGCCATAGGCTATTGCTTCGGTGGCTCGGCCGCACTCGCGCTGGCTTTCAGCGGCGCGCCTCTGGCCGGCGCCGTGATTTTTCACGGAAGCTTTTTTCCCGTGCCACCGGATGCAGCCGTGAAAACCAAGGCGAAGCTTTTGATTTGTCACGGTGCAATCGACCCGTTCATCGAGGAAGACGAGCTGGCTAACTTCATGAAGTCAATGAACAGCGGTAAGTTCGATTACCAGTTCATCAGCTATGCGGCGGCTATTCACGCCTTCACCAATCCCGGGGCAGATAAGTTAGCTGCAGCGAATGAGCTGACCGGGAAGATCGGCTACAACGCGGCCGCGGATAAGCGCTCATGGGAGCACATGCGCATATTTCTTCAGGAAGTGCTCGGGAAGTAGCCTGAGTCGGTAATGTTTTGCACCTGAGAAGCCACGTCTGCCGGCCGCGACTCAGGACCCGGCTGCAAAAGTTGGAATTTCACGCGAGGCCCGATCCTCAATCTCCGTCTTGTACTTGCGCATCCCACGCGCCTCGTAGTTGGCCAGCGCACCGGGATGATCGCGGTCGCAGGTGTGCACCCACACGCGTCTTGGCTCTTGCCACGTCCACGCCTGCTCGATCGCATCGTCAGCAATGCGCCGCCCAAACCGCGGCCGATGAACTCCGGCGCGAGCCCGAAG
>JBKPQR010000093.1:0-12225 GCA_046734175.1 Verrucomicrobiota bacterium
TTTTGTGGCGCAGCCCGCTCGAAAATCTGCACGGCCAGACGAGCACGCCTCTGCCAAAGTCTTTCCTCGCCGCCCAGGTTTACCGGCTCATTCCTGACCCCGAAAAAGCACGCGCCCAGTATGAACATGCGCTGGGCATCGCGCAGCGGGCGCTGGAGGAGAGTCCACAGGACTCGGCCCGTCACGCGCTCATCGGTCTCATCTACGCTGGTTTGGGGCGAAAAGAGGATGCGCTTCGCGAGGGCACTCGCGCGCTAGAATTGCTGCCCGAGTCGAAGGATGCAATGGACGCGCCTGTATTGGTCGTTTCCATGGCCCGGATTTATGCGATTACAGGCGAGAAAGAAAAGGCGATCGATCTTCTCGAGCACTCGCTGCAAACGCCGGCTGGTTTGACCGTGCACGAAATCCGGATGGATCCAAGCTGGGATGTGTTGCGCGGACATCCGCGCTTCGAATCGTTAGCTAAATGACAAAGCTTGGGCACAGAGGGTGGTAGACCCCCGATGTAAAAGAAGCTCTAGTCGAGGTTGCGATAGCAGCGCATCGGGCATCGGAAGAACCGTTCCAGCAGCCAAACAGACGACGTTCCTGAAGTTTAGTCACTGCGGTTGGCGATCCTTACATGCTCGCGTACGATCTTTGAAAACGTCATCGTGCTCGTCATTGTCATCACGCGGTTAAGTTGCTATAGGGCGACCGGTGCAAACTCCCGCCGCCCGCCGTCCGCTCAAGGTGCGGCAGAAGAGCTGGCCTGGCCGCCTTGCATTTGCGCTCGTCAAGCGCGGCCTCAGACCAAATCAAATATCTCTTTGCAGCGCCGGTGTTAGTTTCGTGGGCGCCGCTTTTTTGCTGCTGGGGCCCCGATGGCCCACGATCGGTCAGGCGATTGCCTTCATCGTAGCCGTAATTTGCATTCAACTCCGCCTACTTTGCAACTTGCTTGACGGCTTGATGGCCGTTGAAGGCGGGCTCAAGACAAAAGCAGGCGAAGTATTTAACGAATTTCCCGATCGCCTGGCAGATGTATCCCTTCTTGTGGCAGCAGGGTATTCGATACAACCGTATTGCGCGGGCGCCATAGAGCTCGGCTACTGGTGTGCGATTGCCGCTTTGATCACCGCATATGTGCGCGTTTTCGGCGGTTCAATGGGGCTCGCGGAAGACTACAGCGGACCCATGGCGAAGCAGCAGCGGATGGCCGTCCTCACGTTCGCGTGTTTTCTCTCCGCTATCGAAGCACTCCTGCTCCACGATCGCTATACCATGGACGTCGCGCTCTTCGCCATCTTCCTCGGCAGCCTCTTCACCGCAGGGCGGAGAACGGTGCGCATCGTGAGATTATTGAACGCGCGATGATCGGCGCGGTTGCCGCTGGCATGGTTCGTTTGCTCACGGGCGCGAAGTCGCGCTGGCTCGGCTGCGAAGCGTCGAATGCGCAACGCGTCTATTTCGCGAATCACACGAGCAACCTCGATTTCGTTCTGCTCTGGGCTGTCCTGCCCCCGGAATGCCGTGAGAACACCCGACCAGTTGCGGCGCACGATTACTGGACCAGCAACCGTCTGCGGCTTTATCTGGCGCGAAACGTTTTTCGCGCAGTTCTGATCGAGCGCAAGCATGTGACACGCGCGAACAATCCTCTCCAACCGATGCTGCAGGCGCTGGAACAAGGATCCTCGCTTATCATCTTCCCAGAGGGGGGACGGCAGGAGGGCGCACCGGGCGAGTTCAAACCCGGTATCTACCATTTGGCCAAATCGAAACCGCACGTTGAGTTCATTCCCGTTTACATTGAGAACCTCAATCGCGTTCTTCCGAAGGGCGAAGTGCTGCCGGTGCCGATCCTTTGCTCGTTGAATTTCGGCGCGCCGCTTGCGTTACGCGAGGGTGAGCAGAAAAGCGCTTTTGTGGCACGTGCGCGAGAAGCATTGCAGAGCCTCGTCCCTGCTTCATGAACGACCCGCAAACGCGCTGGCTCATCGGTGGCGTCGTGGCGGTGCTCGTGCTGGCGACAGTTATCGGTCGGTTCTTGCAGCGGCGCGCGACAAACGAAGTGTCGCAGAAAGTCATCGCCAATCTTAACGATCGCATCAACGCCTGGTGGGTCATGGTGGCAGTCTTCACGGCTGCGCTATTTGTCGGCGCGATTGCTACGACTGTGTTATTCGCGCTTATGTCATTCCTCGCGCTGCGCGAGTTCATCACCCTTACGCCGTCCAAGCGAGGCGATCACCGCGCGCTCTTCTGGGCCTTCTTTATCCTGCTTCCAATTCAGTACGTGCTCATCGCGCGTCAGTGGTACGGAATGTTTAGTATCTTTATTCCGGTCTACGCCTTCCTCTTTATTCCAATCCGCAATGCCATCGCCGGCGACACCGAGCGGTTTCTGGAGCGCACCGCGAAGATTCAGTGGGGATTGATGGTCTGCGTCTACTTTGTCAGCTACGCGCCAGCGCTCCTCACCCTGCACATTCCCGGCTACGAACGGCAGAACGCGAAGCTCCTCTTCTTTTTCGCCGCAGTCGTGCAGGTGAGCGATGTGCTCCAATACGCTTTCGGCAAGTTATTGGGCAAACGGCCCGTGGCGCGCCATGTCAGCCCGAACAAGACGCAAGAAGGCTTTATAGGTGGAACCCTGGCCGCAAGTGCTGTCGGCGCGGCGCTCTGGTGGGCCACGCCGTTCAGTCCTTTGGCTGCTTTCGGCATGGCCATCGCCATCACCTTGATGGGCTTTTTTGGCGGATTGACAATGTCCGCGATCAAGCGCGACCGGGGCGTGAAAGATTACGGCGAATTGCTACCCGGCCATGGGGGCATGATGGACCGAATTGATTCGCTCTGCTTTGCGGCCCCGGTCTTTTTTCATCTCACACGCTTCTTCTACACCTAATCCAGGCCGGCCCTCCCGCGAATGTATCCGCGTTGTTTCGAGCTGAATCAGCAGATGACACTCGCGTCATCTTGCCAGAGGGAGGATTTGCTGCCGCTAACGATTATTGCCTCAGCCGGAAAACTCATCTTCCCGTTCACAAAGTATCTCTGTGCCGCATCCGTGACAGCCTGCTTTATCGTCGCTTGTTGAGCGCATGTAAGGCCAGCCATTTTCTCGCGCAAGGTGTCAGACATTTCAGTTCGCAACTGCCAGAACTGCTCAAAGGATATTGGGGCTTCGACCCGGAAATTCAGCCGGCGCTCAGTCACATTTTCAACGCCAGCGTCTACCACAATTCCAGCCAGCTTACCGGGAGCGGCGAAACGAAATGCATCCGGCGCATCGGGATCCTCTGCAGGCGACTCCACAACGCGGTCTATCACGTCTGTGATACTCGAAAAGAAAGGATTCGCTTCCTGCGGACCCCACACAGCAAATGAGACCTTTCCGTGTTCGACAATCGCTCTTAGCGCCTCCCGCACGCCAGTGTTGGGATCGGCGAAAAACATTGCTGATAATCTACTGACGGCTGCATGAAATGCACCGTCCGGGAATGGCAGGTCATCGGCAGAACATTGCCTGAAGTGGATGTTTGTTAGACCGCGCCTGCTTGCTTCCGCCTGAGCAATCTCGACCATACCGGCTACAGGATCGGTGTACGTGACGGAGCCTGTCGGGCCAACAATGGATGAGATGGTGAGCGACGGCTCACCGCTTCCGCCACCGATATCGAGCACGTTCTGGCCAGGCCCGATGCGCGCTTCTTCGACGAGGCCAGATGTTAATGGCGCGAACATCTGTGCGATGAGCGCTCGATACTTGTCCCAGTAGCGCGCAGACGTTTGCCACGCGTCCAGCACTTTGTTCTGTTCCTCCCGATCCATTCTGGTTTGACCCAAAGCTAACCCATTCTCCCGCGCTTCAGCTTTTCAGAAGCTCATGGCTCTGCTGAAACGCTCTTGTGGTCATTCCGAGCGCAACCGCGGAATTTCTAGCTGCTCTTCCCTTCTCGAATAAGATGTCTTGACTTGCGCTCGACATGATAAACGGGCCGGCAAACAGGTTTTCCACACAAAGAGCTCGCGCGAAGTTAATCTCTGAACTGCCTGGCGCGCCGTAGCTTTCGCAAAGGCAGTCCTTGGCTCGCGCTCCTCCTGCCCGGGTGGTCTGCGTTGTGCTGCTTTTAGTCCCAGACTTCATGAAAGACGCTTTACGCATTCTCACTGTGGAGGATGAGCCGGCCGTGACGCAGCTCCTTGCGCTCATATTGGGCGGCCCGGGCGCAAAGATAAGCAGCGCCTGCGATGGCTGGATGGCGCTCATGAAGATCGGCGCCACCGCCGAGCCTTTCGACGTCGTGATCACCGACCATCATATGCCGCGTATGAATGGACTCGAACTTGTCCGCCGGCTGCGAGTGCGCAAGTTCGGCGGCAAGATCGTTGTCCTGTCGGCCTATCTGAGCGAGGAGAACATCCGGGCCTACGAGGAATTGCAGGTGGACATGATGCTGGCGAAACCCTTTGATGTAGGGGAGCTGCAACTCGCGATCGAGCTCCTTACGAAAAAGCCCTCCGCACCCGTCGCGGCGCCTCAGACAACGCAAGCCTGAGCTCTGGCGGCGTTGCGCCGAGGGCAGCTTTGTCAACTTCTCAGCTTGCCTTCTAAATGCCTGCGGCCACCTTCCGCGGCATACCAAACTGTGAAGCAATCCCTTCTACTTCTTGCCGTTCTCACTGTCTGCGGTGTGATCTTCGCGCAGACGGATGCCAATGTCGTTAAGGTGCAGAGCTGGCTGAAAGCGGAAGGATTTTACTCTCCCAATCCCTCTGGAGTGCTCGACAGTGAAACCAGGGCCGCGCTAACCCGCTATCAAATTCGTCATGGTCTCACCGTCACCGGCAGATTGGACGCTGCCACAGTGAAAGAGCTCAACGCGTCCGCGCCCAAACCGCAGCCCACACCGGAGGCGCTCGCCGGCAGCTGGAAGCGCCTCCCGAGTGGTGAAATGGAGTTCGTCCAGCAGCCACCTCCGCCCGCTGCGGCATCGTCAGGCGCTAGTTCACCTGTTGCCGTCCTTTCTCCGCCCTCGGCGCCGCCTCCGGCGGAAATACCGGCCGCTGCGCCTTCGACAACGCAGACGTCCACTGGTCCGCCTGCGCCGTTGCCAGCTAAGGCGGCGCAGCCGGAGGGCCCGGCCTCAGGCTCTGAAACGATGAACCCCGAGAGCCTGCGTGATTACGTCGAAGCGTTCGTTCAGGCAGGCGTCGCCCGACCCCAGGGCTCTGAAATCAAATTCTTCGCCGATACCGTGGATTACTTCGGCCGCGCAAATGTTTCCCGCCAGGAGATTCAGCGCGATCTGGTGCGCTACAATAAGAAGTGGCCCCACCGCCAGTTCTGGATCGATGGCGACATTCAGTTTCAGCAGCAGCAAAGTGGCAACCAGATCAAAATCGTTTTTCCGCTGCGCTACCAACTGCGCAACGGCTCGCGATACGCCTCCGGCCGAGTCTTGAAGGATCTTACTCTAGTTAAGACTCCTTCTAACGAGATGCAGATCGTAGCGGTGAACGAGCGGAGAGCTCCGTCGGAATAGAACAAATCCGCTCGACTCGTCTTTAGCAAATCCATAAGAAGAAGCGAATGGACCTGACCTTCCCGTCACCGGCTGGACGGCGTTTTACAGGCCTTGTCTGGCTCGCGGTCATGTCTTGTTTCGCCAGCGCCGACGCAAAATCTCCAATTTCGTTGGACGTGTTGCAGCGGGACGGCTACGGCTCGGTCAAACTGATTAACGGCGGTCAAAACAGGCTTTACGTTCCAGCAGAGATCAACGGCAAGAAGATCAGCCTGCTGCTGGATACCGGCTGGGGAGGCGAGGGCATCACGGTCGCAATAAATCCGTCCGTACTCGGGATCGTGCCGGAAAAGGGAGTGCAACTGGCGATAAGCGCCAGTGGCGCTCGGACGCCGGTGGGGCATGGGGTTGCTCAATTAGTGGTGATGGGAAACGTGCATATCCTGGGTGCGCCGATCTACTTTGGCCGGTTCTCTGAATTAGGAGTCGTTGGTCATGGTTTCCTGAAGAAAAACAACGCAATCATCGATCTAACCAATCTGCGACTCTATTTGCGTCCTCCCGGAAAAGGTCCTCGCGTCGACCTGGGTCCGGCATTAACCGCATTGGGTATGGCGAAGGCGTCTCTTCATGAGGCACCGCACGGAAGCAGCGTTCTCAATGTCGAAGTCAACGGTCTGCCGACGCAGATGGCTTTGGATACAGGAGCTCAAATATCAGTGCTCGACACCCGCTTCGCCAAGGTGGCAAGCACCAAAGGCTGGGGCCGCCGAAACCTCTATCAAGTCGATGCCGTTGGCGTTTCCACCCGGGCTGATTTCGCCGGAACAAAAACTTTCAAAATCGATGGGATTCCGATCCGGACGCCGACGGTCTTTCTCTCGAGGTTCGCCGGTTACGACATCACTCACGGGAGAATGGTCGGCGTTTTGGGCCTGGATGTTATAGGTCTCAATTGGGGCATTATCGACGTAGCGCAGCAAAAGTTTTACTTTACTAAAGCGAAGTAGCCGGTTTACTTGGCAGCTCGATTTGAACGGCGGGTCGATGTAGCTCAGCTGGACCCACCTGCCTGGCAACTTAGCTAACTGGTCCGAGCATTATCGCAGCAGTAGAGGCGGTTCAGTGAAGGAACAATTAAAGATGTTTCGGCTTCGCTCAACATGACAAACAAAGTTGCATCGTGCCGCCGGACACAGCCGCCACATGAAACGATGCTGCGACTCACCGGCCGATCAGCTCCAATATCTTGTGATAACGTGGATGATTTCGCAGGGAGTCCAAATCGGAGTCGTGCTTGATCCAAGCTTTAGTTTCGTGATTCGCGTTCGGGAGCAAACGTTCCAGTAAATCGAAAGCTGGTTCAATGTCGCCGAGGAGCGAGTGGACACAGGCAGCGTTGTATTGAGTGAGAACGTCGTCAGGATCGATCGACATAGCTCTGGTCGCCCATTCCCTGGCCACGTCTTTTTGACCGAGTGCGGCTAAGGCCTCGGCGCCGAGGTAGGCGGGCCTCGGGTTATCCGGGTGCAGGGTCAGCTCGCGCTGGGCCCGTTCGATGCCTCTTCGTGCAGCACTCTCTTTCTCGCCATGGCGACCAAGCGACCGATAGATATTAACGAGCAAGCAGAGGGATTGATAGTCATCTGGCTTAATTTCTGCCGCACGCTCGAAAAGCGTCGCTGCCCGCTCAAGCTGGCCCTGCGCGAAGCAACCACGGGCATAAAAGTAGTGTCCCTCGAATGAGTTCTGATCGAGTGCGATGGCCTTTTCGAACTCCGCCATCGCCTCCTCATATCGCTCCTCAAGCGAAAGTGCGAGTGCTTGGGAGGCGTGCGCCTCCGCCAGGCCGCTTTCCAGAGCCAGAGCCTTCGCGCTTGTCTCAAAAATGCCTTTGATCTCAACCGGTGCGCTGTAGATGAGAAAGAGAAATGAATCGCAGTCAGCAATGCCCGCGTACGCTCGCGCGTAGACTGGATCCAACTCGACGGCCTTGGCAAACATCCGGCGCGCCAACTGATAGTACGACTTCGAATGACGGTGAAAAAATTGCCGGCCTCGAAGATAGTAAGTGTAGGCCTCGACATTGCCCGTGGGCGCCTGCGCACAATCGACTCCTTTTCCTGTGGCAGCAGTTTGACCTTCAGTTGTTCAACAATGGCGTGGGTGATTTCGTCCTGAATGGCGAAGATGTCAGTCAGGTCGCGGTCGTAGCGAGCAGCCCAGACGTGCCCGCCGTCTTTGCCGTTAATGAGCTGGCCGTCACGCGGACACGCGGACCGGCCTTTCGAACGTTTCCTTCCAGAGTAAATCTGACCCCAAGCTCTTGAGCTACCTGCTGCACCTTGACCGGTTTACCCTTGTAAGTGAAGGCCGTGTTGCGGGCGACGACGAACAGGCCGGAGATATTTGAGAGATCGGTAATAATGTCCTCGGTAATACCCTCGCTGAAGTATTCCTGTTCCGGGTCGCCGCTCATGTTGTTGAAGGGCAGCACCGCGATTGACGGTTTTTCCAATTGCGCTTGGGACGGGTCGTCTTCATGGCGATGGCCCTGAGCGCCAGCGGCCGCCACCGGCACGCGGTAAACGCGAACCGGTCTCTCAATATTCTTCAAGCTTTGCTCGCCCATGTCCTCGAAGGCGAGGTCCAGGCGGTTACCGAGGTGATCACGTACTGGTCCGGAAATCGTTATGCCGCCTGGAGTGGCAATGCTCTCCAATCGCGAGGCGACATTGACGCCATCGCCGAAGATATCGTCGCCTTGCACAATGACATCGCCGACGTTAACGCCGATGCGAAATTCGATGCGCCGATCCAGCGGGACAGCGCCGTTCCGATCACGTATGCCGCGCTGCATCTCGACAGCACAGGCTACCGCGTTCACGACACTCGAAAATTCCACCAGCATTCCGTCGCCGGTGAGTTTAACGATTCTTCCCTGGTGCTCGGTGATTTTGGGATTGATTAATTCTGACCGGAGGGTGTCCAGTGCGGCGAGAGTGCCGGATTCATTCGCGCCCATGAGCCGGCTGTAACCGACCACATCGGCGGCAAGAATGGCGGTTAGGCGACGTTCCATGTCTGCTGCTAACCCGCCTCAATGATTTCGAGTATCTTCTGGTAGCGCGGGTGACTTCGCAGCGGGTCGAAATCGGAGTCGTGTTTGATCCACTGCCGAATTTCGGGCCCGGCGCGTGGCAGCGAACGCTCGAGTAAGTCAAACGCCGCATCCAAATCGCCGAGGTTCGTGTAGCCGCAGGCTACGTTATATTGCGTGAGCGGGTCATCGGGATCGATGGCCAAGGCGCGAGTTATCCACTCCCGGGCGCGATCCGTTTCACCCAGCTCGATCAATGCGGCCGAGCCGAGATGAGCCGGCCGCGGGTCTTCCGCGTGAAGGGTGAGCTCACGCTCAGCGAGTTTGACCGCCCGGCGCGCGGCATCCTTGCTTTCGTGCTCACGGCCCAACGATCGATACACCTGAATCAGAAGGGAGGGCGCCTGGTAGTCGTCAGGCTTGATTTCGGCTGCGCGCTCGAAAAGACTGGCCGCATGTTGGAGATTGCCCTGGGCGAAGCTGGCGCGTGCATAGAGGTAATGGGCCTCGTATGAGTGGGGATCGAGCGAGATGGCTTTCTCGAATTCCTGCATCGCGTCCGCGTATCGGTGCATGAGCGAGAGCGCCAGCCCACGTGAGGCATGTGCTTCCGCGAGCTTGTCGTCCAGAGCGAGCGCTTTGGCGCTATTGTCCAGAATGGTTTCAATGTCCACGTCCTCGCGGTAGTAAAGGAACTGAAACGAATCGCAGTCGGCGATTCCGGCGTAAGCGCGAGCATAGCGCCGGTCCAGTTCAACGGCGTTGACGAACATGCGGCGGGCGAGACGATAGTAAGTCTTGGAATGACGATAGAAGAAATCTCGCCCGCGTAGGTAGTAAGTGTAAGCTTCTACATTGTCCGTCGGCGCCTGAGCAATGGACTTTCTCTCCTGTGGCAGCAGCTTGACCTTCAACTGCTCCACAATGGCGTGGGTAATTTCGTCTTGGATTGCAAAAATGTCGGTTAGATCACGGTCGTAGCGATCGGCCCAGACGTGACGGTCGTCCTTTGCATTAATGAGCTGGCCCGTGACTCTGACACGCGAGCCGGCCTTGCGGACACTTCCTTCGACGACGAAATCAACGCCGAGCCGCTTTGCCACTTCCGACACCTCCACGTTTTTACCCTTGTAGGTGAACGCCGTATTACGTGCTACCACGGACAAAGCCGAGACTTTCGAGAGATCGGTGATGATGTCTTCAGTGATGCCGTCACTGAAATATTCCTGCTCGGGGTCGCCGCTCATGTTGGTAAAGGGCAGAACAGCGACCGATGGCTTCTCTTCCCGTGTTGTCGTCGCTGCAATCTCCGCTTGTCCACTCGAGGGTGTGTCCAATGAAATGCTGTAAACCCGAATCGGCCGTTCGATATTTTTGAGCCGGCGTTCGCCCATGTCTTCGAAAGTAAAACCGAGCCGCTTGCCAACCTGATCGCGCACAGACTGCGAAACTGCGATCCCCCCGGGCGGGGCGATGCTTTCCAATCGCGCCGCCACATTCACGCCGTCGCCGAAGATGTCTTCACCTTCGACAATCACGTCCCCAACGTTCACTCCGATGCGGAATTCGATCTGTTGGTTGTGTGGCACGCCGGAATTGCGCGCGCGCATTCCACGTTGAACGTCGGCGGCGCAGGCGACAGCATTGACCACGCTGGGGAATTCGACCAACATTCCGTCGCCGGTCAGCTTCACGATTCGGCCCTGCTGCTCCGCGATTTTGCGGTCAACCAATTCTGCGCGGAGCTTTTTGAGTGCACCCAGGGTGGACGCCTCATCCTCGCCCATAAGGCGGCTGTAACCGACCACGTCGGCGGCAAGAATCGCAGTCAGGCGGCGCTCCATATCAACTCAGTTACTCTACGAGAACCGGCGAAGGAACGTAAGACCAAAATGCCCCCAGTGCTGAAACGGGCCGCGGCGGGCAAAGTCTCAGGGTGACGGGGAAGCTTTGGCCGGCGCGGCCCCGCGGAGTACCGACTGTCGCCGGATTTTCATCGAAGGCGCAGGATGTAAGGCGCGGCTAAAGCATGACGGCGTGCAAATACTCCCAGCCTAACTCTCAGCGTCGATCATTCAGTTCCCAGCAACGGGCTCCAGTCCTCATATTCCTCAATGAGAATTGGGTTGGGGCCGGGGCCGGGCACTTCTTCAGTAAGGACTGGCTTGGGCATGGTGGCGGCATTTGCGATCCTGGCTTGCTCCTTACCCAAAAGCTGGAGATAGGAATGGTATTGAGCTCTGTTCCCGACGTAAACCTGATTCGTAGCCGGCATCGGGTAAACGAAGTAGATGCGACGGTGATACTTCACCGTGGAGACTCTGTCCTGCGGCAGCTGAGCCAGGCGCTGTTGATGTTTAGGATTGGTGACGGTCCGAAGTTGAAATCCAGCCTCAGCAAGGAGGCGTGGTTTCTCGCTTGCCGCGCTGGTATTGGAAGACGTAGTGGAGCAGCCGCCGGCAAAAACGGCTACAACGCACAACGTGACGAAAACGGATGATGGTCGTTTCATATTCTTTCTTTCTGTTCGGCGTTCACTGATTGGGACAACCGCTTGCGCCACCAGAATCTGCCCAGCACATCTCACTCGGTCAATTGTCTTCTGATCGATAGATTGAATTGGGATCGACATTGCCCTGCTGGTGCGACCATTATCTCGACGCCCCAGGTAAACTGATGATGCGAAGATCCCAAACGTATGCCGTGGCAGGCAACTGCTGTCTGGTTCCCGTTCTTATTTTGCTGGCGATCATTGTTGCCGCCGTGATCGGGAGTTCTTTCGTGTGGCACGCTGCCAGCCGGCGCGCCTTCCCCTGGGAGCTGAGGCATTACCATTCCGACGCTTACCGCGATGGTTACCAGGAGGGGAACAGGCTCGGCGCTGATTATGCGCACCGCGGCGATCCGGAACCGACGGGCCGGGATTTGGATGCGCTTGCGCTGCGCGAGGCTGAGAGATTGCATATCAAAAGGAATCGAGGTCAGTGGCTCGAAGGCTTCCGCAACGGCTTCGCGCGGGGATTCGCCAACTCTGAAGCGTGGAATAAACAGGCGAGCTGGCTGCCATTACCAGCGCCGCGGGATCTGGCGTTGAAGTCAGCCTAATTTGGGTAAAGAGAAGTTCCTTCTCCGTCCGCTCGGGATCTGGACCACCGCGAGCGTTTTACCCGCTTGCCATTCGTAACGCTTGCCTCCCCGGCTGGAACCGAAGAGTCTCTGTTCCCATGAGACTGATGATCATCCTGCTGATATCTCTGTTTACTGGTCAGGTTGCATTCGCTGAGAACCTCACGCTCATCAATGGAACTGTTGTCGATCCTGCAAGTGCGCGGGTTGAGCGAGCGACTGTTCTGATCGAGAACGGGCGCATCAGCAAAGCTGACATCCAAGCGGTCCCTCCCGCGCAAGCACAGGTGATCGATTGCAAAGGCAAATTCATTCTTCCCGGTTACATCGACACGCACGTGCACTTTTTTCAGTCCGGCGATCTCTACACGCGGCCCGATGGCATTGATCTAAACAAGGTTCGTCCCTACAAAGATGAGGTTGCCTGGATCAAAGCGAATCTGCCCGACACTTTCGCCCGCTATTTGCGTTGCGGCATCACGT
>JBKPQR010000094.1:0-3755 GCA_046734175.1 Verrucomicrobiota bacterium
CGAAAGTGGAAAGCATCCATGATTCATCGCTTTGAAGATAAGCGGCGAAATTTTTGAGAGCCGGTTCGAGCTGAAGCGTCGCTGGCGGGAAGAGTCCCGCGTAATCAATCGACTTGGCCAGCAGCGCGCGCAAAGGTGGAACCACATTCATCGTCAGAAAAGAGAGGGCGAGATCGCACAGCGCGCCACCAGCTCCCCGCCGGGTGGGATGAGCTGAATGCCAAGCTTGTCTTCGAAAGCGCGCTGTTCGTGCGCGTCAGTCAAACCCCAGCACGGTTCGATGCAAAGAAATGCGCCTCCGTCTGACCAGAGCGTCAAATATGGTGCGCTGCCGGTGTCGATAGTGACGGCGCGCCTGCTCGGCGGATCTTCGAAAACGAATTGCCGCGAGGGAACGTTAACCAGCTCGAGAATGAAGGAGCCCGGCAGCTCTTCGCGTTTAAACGGCATTGCTCCGCCATCAAACTCGATCAGCTCCGTTTCGCCGGAAAGAAAATTTCCGGGGGCGAGATGGCGCCGGTAAAGGCCAGTGGGCATTCTGAACTGGAAGGTCTCGAAGGCGCTTGCAGCGAATCCAGGATGAAGGCCGAAGCCGACGTGCGCGGAAAGCATTGGTTCCGAGTTCCTGAAGTGAAATTCGATTGCCACGCGCGCATCAGGCCGCAGGGATTGCTCGACTCGCATTTCGCCGGCGTCATCCCGAGCGGAGCGAAGCGCAGTGAAGGGATCCGGCGATGCTACCTTCAGGCTTTCACCAGGCGACTCCTCGACCTCGCTCCGAGCGACTGCGGGCTCGATGGCATAGGTGAGATCGAGGCTCACATTGAGCGGATACTCCGTGGGCGAAAAATCCTCAGGTGTGATCCGATACTTTAGCACGCCATGGTGTTGCTCGATGAGATGCCAATTTTTCGTGCGGGCGAAACTGTGTGTGCCTCCGCGAATTTCGTGGCCGCGGTAAATCGCGCGCTCCTCTTTAAGGCGATGCAGATAAAAGCCCATGACCGTAGCATGGCCGGTCCATCCGGTGGCAGGCCGGGCCAGATCATTGTCGCGATTTAGAAATCCGATCCATTCACCGGCGGGATGCCGTCGCTGAATGCTGATCAATTCGCCACCGAGACGTGAAACCCCGAGCCGCAAGCCGGCATCAGAGTTCTCGATCCAATCGATGACGCGAGAGCGACGTGTTTCTTCGGAATAGGAAAACGCCATTCCCAGATCACGGGAACAAACCGCGCGTTGCCTTGGCTTTCATGACACGCTCCACCCCGATGGCCATGGCTGCCATGCGATGAGAAATCTTGTGAACCCTGGCCCGACGGATGACCTGGGCGAAAGAGTGCTCGAGAATGCGAAAAAGTTTGTCCGTCACTTCCGTCTCGCTCCACATGAAAGCCTGCAGGCCCTGCACCCATTCGAAGTAAGAAACGATGACGCCGCCGGCGTTGCACAGAATGTCGGGAATGACAAAGACTTCGTCCCACCGTTGGTCGAGAATCTTGTCCGCTTTCGGGGTCGTGGGCCCATTGGCGCCTTCGGCGAGGATGCGACACTGTAGTTTGTCGGCATTCCTGGAATTAATGACTCGATCAACCGCGCATGGCGCGAGGACATCGCATTTCTGCAGGAGCAATTCCTTGGGATCAATCTGGTCGTCGGGATAAAAGCCGCGCAGGTTCCCCTTCTTCGCAACATGCTGCTCGGCCGCTTTCATGTCGATTCCGTTCGGATTGTAAATGGCTGCGTAGGCGTCGCTGATGCCGACTATTTTCACGCCCGTCTTGAGCGCGAGTGATAAGGCGGCGACCGAACCCACATTGCCGAATCCCTGCACAATCGCGGTTGATTTTTCCGGATCCATTTTCAACATGTCCATCGCGCGCTCGATCAAATAGACCACACCCCGCCCGGTCGCTTCCCGGCGCCCTTCGGTCCCCCCGATGGAAACAGGTTTGCCGGTCACGATCTCACTCACGGCATAACCTTGGTAAACCGAATACGTGTCCATGAACCAGGCCATCACCTGCTCATTCGTCCCCATGTCCGGTCCCATGATGTCGGTATGCGGGCCGACAAACGGAATCATCTCCTGCATGTAACGGCGCGAGACCGCCTCGAGCTCGCCGCGCGAGAGCTTCGTCGGGTCGCAGGCGATGCCGCCCTTTGCTCCGCCATAGGGCAACCCCGCCAGCGCGCATTTCCAGCTCATCCACATGGCCAACGCGGCGGTCTCGCCCATGGAAAGATCCGGGGCGAAGCGCGTGCCGCCTTTGGTTGGGCCGAGCGTGAGGTGGTGCTGCACACGGTAACCCTGGAAAGTGCGCGTATTGCCATCGTCCATGTGCACGGGCAGCGTCACGGCCACGGCGCGCTTGGGCAGCATCAAGCGTTCACGATGATTGGCATCGATCTGGAGATAATCCGCGATGACGCGGAATTGCTCGCACGCCATTCGAAAGACATCGTCGTCGTAAATCGTGAGCCCGGAACTCATGAGGAGTGGAGGCGTCGGAATCGCCCCGGAACCGTGCTATTTCCAGCGGAGAGGCGTTCGTGTCAAACGCCAGCGCCTCCGGCGGAAAGCGTCCTGCACAACTTGTCGGCGCTCGGCACAAGCTCCACGGCGACGGGAATGCTCGCTTCAGGGAGCGGCCAGGATATAGCCGTTCGGCAGCGTGGGCCCGTATGCACCAGAGATGTAGCTTACGCCGTTCAGGTACCAAAGTGCAGTTTGCAATGTTTGCCTCTTTAGAAGCACGAGATCCGCTTTGCCGTCGCGGTTGAAATCACCCGTGCCTTTGAGAATCCACCCGGAGGGAACTTTTGGACCCCATGCCCCGGCGGTAATCTGTACTGTGTTCATGTACCAAAACGCCGTCTCGCGTGTGCCTGGTCTGAAGAGAACAAAATCCGGCTTTTTGTCGCCATTAAAATCCTTCGCATCGACCAGGTTCCATCCTGTGGGAAGAGTTGGACCCCAGGCGCCGCCGCTGAAAGTGGTGTCGCGCAGATACCACACTGCCGTTTGCCTGGTGGTGGAGTTGAAGATGACATAATCGGGACGGCTGTCGCCGTTCATGTCGGCTGCGGCAACTATAATCCAGTCCGCCGGCAGCCTCGGGCCTAACGCGCCGCCAAGTATTGTGTCCCCGGACATGTACCAGACGGCTGTGTGACCAGTGGCCGCATGAAATAACACGAAGTCAGGTTTCCCGTCGGTGTTGAAATCTGCGGTGGCGACGATCGTCCACCCCGCAGGCAGGATCGGTGCGAGCGCGCGCGCGGCCAGCGTGCTGTTGGCCAAGTACCACACTTCCGGGCGATGCGTGTCTGGATTGTAAACAACGTACTGGCTTTTGACCGCCGTTTGCGTCTGCGTGGTTGAGGTCTTCAGGCTTACCTCATTCGATGTGATGCTTTCGCTCGTATCGCTGTTGTACGCGGTGACGGCAAAATAGTAGGTCCTGTCAGCGGTGAGCCCGGAGACTTTGGCGGAAGTTGTTTTTCCTGCGTCAATTTCGTGCGTGTAAACTCCGCTGCTGGTGCCGTACCAAATGTGGTAACCGACCACAGCTGCCGACGTACTCGCAGTCCATGTGAGATTGGCTGAGGTAATGCTGCCTGGGGTGGGAGAGGCGCTCGGCGACGGTGTAGGGGTGGGCGTCGCGTTCGTAATCGGCGCAGGAGTTGAGCTAGGAGTAGGAGTAGGAGTAGGAGTAGGCGTAGGAGTAGGCGTGGGCGTGGGCGTAGGT
>JBKPQR010000095.1:0-27542 GCA_046734175.1 Verrucomicrobiota bacterium
CGCAGTTGCGTTTGCGGGCAATGCGCGACCAGGTAGTGAAGCAAAAGGAGCAGCTGGAGGCGTGGCGCGGGAACCTGGAAGAAGATCTGGCCGCGGCGCAACGGACCCAGCGCTCGCTTATCCCGCAACGCCCGCCTGCGCTGAACGGATGGGAGGTAGCAGCGTTTTACCGGCCGGTGATACAAGTGGGCGGCGATATTTACGGATGGCTGCGCTTGCGCGATGGACGAATTCTTTTCTGGATTGCTGATGCCACCGGCCACGGCGCGGCCGCAGCGCTGCTCACCACGCTGGCCAAATTGCTCTTTCATCATGCCAGCGTCGAAAACGATGCGCCGGCCGATATCATGCGCGCAGTCAATCATGATTTCCGGAGCATCATCGGCGCGCGTTCGTTCATGACGGCAATGTGCGTGGCACTCGATCCCGGGAGCGGCGCGGCCAGCATCGTTGGCGCGGGGCATCCGCCGCTGCTGGTGGCGCGACACGGCAGCACTGAGACGATCGGCTCCGAGTCCCCGCCGTTGGGACTGGTGGCAGCTTCGAAATTCTCCGAAACCCCTTTGCAGCTGGATGAGGGTGATCTGTTTCTTCTTTACACCGACGGTCTCTATGCCACTGCCAGCGGCAAGCAGCGCCGGCTTACTCCGGACTATCTGGCGCAACGTCTCCATGCGGGGCCAGGCGACGCCGAGGCGCTCTTGCGATTGCTTTTGCGCGAGACGATTCCCGATGGCAACGGCCAGGAACCCGCTGATGATATCGCAGCCGTGGCCGTGCGACGGCAAAATGGCGCGCATTAAATTTTTTCAGAGGCGAAAATTAATGTTGCCCTCGCGCGCTCTTAGGTATTAATGAGCGTTCATGCCGAAAACCAAAGCCAAAAAATCTCCTTCCAAACGCAAGCCGAACGCCGCCTTCATGCGCCCGATGCAGCCGGATGACAAACTCGCGAGCATTGTCGGATCAAAGCCAATGCCGCGCTCGGAAGTCACCAAGAAAGTCTGGGATTACATCAAGAAACATGGGCTCCAGGACAAAAAGAAACGCACCATGATCAATGCGGACGACAACATGCGCGCCGTCTTCGGTGGTAAGAGCCAGGTGAGCATGTTTGAGATGACCAAGCTGGTGAACCAGCACATGGATTGACCTCGGAATAGGCCTTCGGCTTTCCCGCTCGAAATCTTTCTCAAAAGCCCGGTGTCCCTCCGCGCCGGGCTTTTTTGTTTGTCGAAGCGCACTTGCGCTCACCTCGTCTTCAGCGGACTTTCCAGTGTGAAAAAGTTTGCCCTTTTGACCATTGCGCTTTTCACTTCCGCCCTCTTTGCCGGCGCCGAGGTGACGTGGTTGACCGATTACGGCGCGGCCAAGTCCCAGGCCAAATCGGGTAACAAGCTCGTGCTGCTTGATTTTACCGGCTCGGATTGGTGTGGCTGGTGCAAGCGCTTGAATGCGGAAGTTTTTTCCAAGCCGCAGTTTCAGGATTACGCGGCAAAAAACCTGGTGTTGGTCGAGCTCGATTTCCCTCGCTACAAACAGCAGAGCGACACGGTGAAAAAGCAGAACATGCAGCTCGCGAGTGAGTTTCAGATCGAGGGATTTCCCACCGTCATCGTCCTGGATTCAGCCGGCAAAAAGGTGGGCGAGCTCGGTTACATGCAGGGCGGTCCCGACGCCTTCATTGCCGCACTGGAGAGATTGCGGAAGAGCTGAGCCGCGCCTTGTCGCGGCGGTCTGTGACCGCCGAGCAAGACCAGGATTCGGCGGGATTCGGCGGTCATAGACCCCCGCTACAGAACACGTTACCCGGCGAAGGCTGGTTCGGTTTTGGCCGCGACAAACGCGCGCTGCAAGACATCCGCCAGATCGCGGCGGGTGAATGGTTTGGGCAAGGCTCCGCGAAATCCATACTGCAGGAACTCGGCCAGCGCCGCTTCATCTGAGTAGCCGCTGCAAATGATGGCCACCACTTGCGGGTCGACATTGCGCAATCGTTCGATCGTAGCCAGTCCCCCCATCCCGCCGCGAATGGTCGCATCCAGAATGACGGCCTGGAAATTCTCCCCGCGCCGCATCGCGCGCTCGTAAGTTTTCACCGCTTCCACTCCGTCAGGCACAGCCGTGACTTCGTAGCCAAGGGAGCCGAGGAGTTGGGAAGTGAGATCACGAATTCCCGCTTCATCATCCATGACCAAAATGCGCTGGTGATTGAACTGAGAACCGCTCGTGGCAGCAATTGGCCGGGCCGGGATGACCTCGGCTTTGGCGGCCGGCAGGTAAAAGGTGAAGACAGCGCCGGCCGCCGAAGACTGCTCCAGATGGAGCATGCCGCCATGCTTTTTGACGATGGAAAAACTGATGGACAGTCCCAGTCCGCTGCTTGTCGGTTTGGTGGTGAAATACGGATCGAAAATGCGCGTGGCAATATCGGCTGGAACGCCCCCGCCCTGATCCGCGACTGCGATTTTGAGATAGCGCCCGCCCGGCAGGAGCGCGCCCGTCTTGTTCTCCAGATGGATGTTGCGCGCGGAAATTTCGATGGTGCCGCCGTCGCGCATCGCTTCACGCGCGTTGAGCACGAGCGCGTTCATGACCTGCTCGATTTGGGCCGAGTCCACTTCGGCCGGCCAGAGGTTCGGGGGAATGTCGATTTCGGCGCGCACATTCGAGCCGTGGAGCGCAAATTCAATTGCCTTGGTCAGCACTCTGGTCACGTCCATCACTTTCTTCACCGGCGCGCCCCCTTTCGAGAAGGTGAGTAGCTGGCTCGAGAGATGGGCGGCGTGCTGAGCTGCCTGCGCTGCTTTTGACAAACAAGTGAGCAAATTCTTTGCGTCGCTCGGCGCTTCCAACTGCGCCAGCCCGATGTTGCCGGAGATGACGGTGAGAATGTTGTTCAGATCATGGGCGATGCCGCCGGCCAGCGTTCCCACAGATTCGAGCTTGCCCGTGGTGAGGCGTTCGTCTTCGGCGCGTTTGCGCTCGGTCACGTCACGGAAAAAAGCGGAGACGCCCCCGCCGCTGGGATAGCAATGGACCTCAAACCATTTTGTTTCCGCCGGGTCCGAGGCTTCAAACTCCATCGGCTCCTGCCTTGCCATGACGCGGCGGTAGTTCTTCTCAAATGTGGTGCCGCAGAGCTCTGGAAATTTTTCCCAAAGCTCACCTCCGATGAGCTCGTCGCGGGAGCGCCCGAGAAGCCGTTCCGCCTCGGGATTGACGTAGGTGAAGCGCCACGCGAAATCGAGCGCGATGAAACCGTCCGTGGTGTTTTCGAGAATGTCGCGCAGGGTACGGGCCGATTCCTGCAAAGCCACGCGCGCCTGGTTGCGCTCGGTCAGGTCGCGGATCTGGCGCTCCGCCACGGAAATGCGCACATTCAGTCGCGAGAGATCGATCGGTTTGGTCAGGTAATCGTTCGCGCCCGCGGCCAGCGCCTGCTCGAGGTCTTCGCGATCGGCTTTGGCCGTGACCAGCAGGATAAACATCTCGTCCCCGTCAGTGCGTTCACGCAGCTCGCGGCACAGATCGAGCCCGCTTTTTCCCGGCAGCATCCAATCGAGAATGAGAAACGGGAAACTCTCCTCCGACAAAGCGCGCTCGGCTTCTTCGGCCGTGGCCACGGCTATGACCTGATGGCCACGCAGCTCGATCAGTTTGCGCAGCGTCTGGCGGCTGTCGTCCTGATCTTCAACAAGGAGAATTTTCATCGTGACTTCTGGGACTTTCGGCGTTGCGCAGGAAGTCCTCCCCCAACCCCCAGGAAAATCCTCTGGAATTTCTAAAGCAGCAGATTGATTGCCACGCAGGGTAAGAGCCCGCCATTGCCTTCGAAACGAGCTCGCACGGCCTGGCTTCCGGCCCGGACACACCTTAGCGCGTCTTGCGCTTGACCCTTCGCCGGGTAAATAAGCGCGACCTTTTCCACGTCAGCACTCATGGTTCGTGTTCTTGCTGGTCTATTTTTGTGTTGCTCCACGGCGCTGCTCGGCCAGCCTCTATTGGCCGCGGAGAAGCCGCCAAACCAGCGCCCACCACAGGCGAAAACAACCATTAGCTCCGTGCACGTCGACGGGCCTTATATCGCGCTCACCTTCGATGACGGTCCAAGTGAAAAACTCACGCCGCGCCTGCTCGACCTTCTCGCGCAACATCATATCCACGCCACATTTTTCGTCATCGGTGAAAACGCGGCCGCGCATCCTGAGATTCTCCAGCGCGCCGCGGCGGAAGGTCACGAGATCGGCAACCATAGCTGGTCGCATCCGAATTTTGCCAAAATGTCCGACGAAGCGGTGCGCTCCCAGGTCAAACGCACCGAAGACGCCATCACCAGCGCGACCGGCGCGCGTCCCACTTTGCTGCGCCCTCCTTATGGATCGCTCACAGCACGCCAAAAACGATGGCTACACGACGAGCTTGGTTACGAAATTATTTTGTGGGACGTTGATCCGCTGGACTGGAAAAAACCGGGGCCGAACGTCGTTGCCAGCCGCATTCTGAAGGAAACGCGACCGGGCTCGATCGTTTTGTCACACGATATTCACGAGCAAACCATCGAAGCGATGCCGCGGACCTTACGCGAGCTGGAAGAGAAAGGATTCAAGTTCGTCACTGTTTCGGAGTTGTTGAAAATGCAGACTGCGCCGACGCCGCAGCCGGTGAACGCATCCGCCACAACGCCAGCACCGGTTGCATCACCGGGCGGTTAGCACAACGCCGTGACGCGCCTGTTCCGGGCGCAGTGCACGCGTCCCGCATGTTGGTGTGGACGTCCCGCCGGAAACAATCCTTCTCTCGCTCGAGGCCTCAGGAACGTCCGCGACGGCGAGGACGCCTTCGCCAGCACGCGAGAAGCGTGCGCTGCGCCGAAGCTGTGGCCTTAGTGCGCGCTGCCGCCGTTCTGCTGTTGCACCAGGCGCTGTTCGGCCTGGCGTTTGGCGATGACAAAATGATTGTTGTCCCCGTAATATCGCCACGGCCCGGGTGGCACATCGCGCACTTCCACAAACTGCCAGTCGGTCACATCCATGGGCCCAAGCCCCAGATAATCCCGCACCGCCGGTGAAACATCCAGGCCGGCGCCGTGGTTCAGATTGGGTTTTGGCCGCTCGTTCTGGAAAACGTACTGGAAATGATCAGTCCGAAAAGGCCCGCAATCTTCCCACTGTGCATAACAAATCCGGTTTCCCTTGCGAATCGCCAGCCAACGGTCCTTGCACACTGAACGACCCGGTTCGGTATAGGCCGTGCGAAACCACGGAATCACGAGTGGCGCTTCCGGCTTGAACTGACCATGCGTCACGTCGTTGTAGGGCAGAGCGCAGTAGAACGGGTTCTGCCGTGGCACGAATGACGCGGGCAAATAATTCCGCCGCGCTCCTGGTTCCGGATTGTCAAACCCGCCGTAATTGGTGGTCCAGTTCGCGTCCCAGGAGCTCTTGAAATTAGGCACCGGGTTATTCCCGCCCGCCTGTTCGCCCACCCAGAAAACCGTGGTGACAATATTCGTTTTCCACGGATAACGCGTGCTCGTGCTGGTGCGCGATGCCGTGGGCACGAATACCTGCGGCTCCACTTTCAGCAGCGCCTGGTCGCGCAGTTTACGCGCATACTTCGCAAAATCGGCCGCGCTTTCATAAGGCGATTGCGCCTTTGCCGGCACTCCGCCCAGGAGGACAAGAGCGGCGACGGTAAGTCCTTTCCTCATGGGCGTGGCAGTGTTTATCTGAAAAAACGCAGGCGGGCAAGCGGTTTCCCTGCGCCCCAAACTCGTCGCTCGCCGGCGCAACCTTCATCTTAAGCAGCATCTGTTCCAGCTTTTACCAGCGCGATAGGTGCGTCTCCCGCCGGAAGTGCGCGTCATCGCTTTGTGGATGATCAAGTGTGTAGTGCAATCCACGGCTCTCTTTGCGCAGCAGCGCACTATCCACGATCAACGCCGCCACCGTGGCAAGATTGCGCAATTCCAGCAGGTCGACTGAGACTTTGAAATTCCAGTAAAACTCATGAATCTCGCGCTGGAGATTTCGCAGCCGGGCCGCCGCGCGCTGCAATCGTTTATCGGTGCGAACAATGCCCACGTAATCCCACATCAGCCGCCGGATTTCGTCCCAGTTGTGGTAAATCACCACCAGCTCATCCACGTCCTGCACATTGCCCGCCACCCACTCCGGCAACGCCAGCTTGTGATTCTGCTCACGCGGAAACTCGCTCAACAATGCGGCACAAGCGCGCCGCGCCACCACCACACCTTCCAGCAATGAGTTGCTGGCCAGCCGATTGGCGCCATGTAATCCCGTGCACGCCACTTCTCCGATGCCGTAAAGCCCGCGCAGGCTGCTGGCGCCGTTCACGTCAGTCTTGATTCCGCCGCATTGATAATGCGCCGCCGGCACCACCGGGATGGGCTCACGGCTCATATCGATCCCGAGCGCGAGACAGGTCTGGAAGATATGCGGAAACCGCTCGCGCAGGAACGACTCCGGCTTTTGCGTAATGTCGAGATAAACGCACTGCGCACCACTGCGTTTGATCTCGGCATCGATGGCGCGCGCCACCACATCGCGCGGCGCGAGTGACCCGCGGGCATCGTAGTTGCGCATGAAATCCCGGCCCCGGCTGTCACGCAAAATTCCGCCTTCACCGCGCACAGCTTCGCTGATCAGGAATGAGCGTTCCTGCGGATGATAGAGACAGGTGGGATGGAACTGAACGAATTCCATGTTGGCGACGACCGCGCCGGCGCGCCACGCCATGGCCACGCCATCGCCTGTCGCCACGGCTGGGTTTGTTGTATAAAGATAAACTTTGCCGCACCCGCCGGTGGCGAGAACAACTCGGTCGCTGCGAATCGTCTCAACTGCTCCGGTTTTTTCATCAAGAGAATAGAGACCGAGGCAGCGGTCCTCGGTGGCAAATCCCAGTTTCGCCGCCGTGATCAAATCGATCGCAGTGTGATTCTCCAGCAACTGCACCTGAGGCGCTTTGCGCAACGCGCCGAGAAGCGCATTTTCAATCTCGCGCCCGGTCACATCCTGCACGTGAAGCACGCGTCGCTTGGAATGTCCGCCTTCGCGCCCGAGATCCAGCTCCCGATGGCCCGAGACCTCGCGCTCATCGAAGTGCACCCCGATCTCCATTAACTCGCGCACCGCCTCCGGTCCTTCCGTTACGATGGTGCGCACCACGGTCTCATCGCAAAGCCCCGCCCCCGCTTCGAGCGTATCGCGCACATGCAGCTCGAAGGAATCTTCATCACTGGTCACGCAGGCGATACCTCCCTGCGCCCAGGCTGTGTTCGTGTCCGCGCCTTTGCGCTTCGTAATCACGCCCACCGAGCCATGCTCCGCCGCCTTCAGCGCGAAGCTCAACCCGGCAATACCGCTGCCGACGACGACAAAATCGAATTCCTTCACGCCAGACGCTGGTTATCGATGAGCCGGGTTTTGCCGATGAAAACGGCGAGCAGCATCCGCGCATGGGAGTTTACGGTTTGCAGCGGCTGCAGCGTATCGTTCGCCACAATGCTGATGTAGTCGATGCGCGCGCTTCTGGCCGACGCCACAACCTCAGTCGCTGCCGCGATCAATTTTTCGCAGGATGTTTCGCCACCGCGCACCAGCTCTTTCGCGCGTTGCAATGCGCGATGCAAGACAGTCGCCTCGGCGCGTTCGTCCAGGTTCAAATATTGATTGCGCGAGCTCAGGGCCAGCCCGTCAGCTTCACGCACCGTGGGCGCGCCGATGATTTCCACCGGAAAATTCAGGTCGCGCACCATTCGCCGCACGATGGCGAGCTGTTGATAATCCTTTTCCCCGAACACGGCCGCCGCCGGCGCGAGAAGATTAAACAGCTTGGCCACCACCGTGCAGACGCCGCGGAAATGTCCCGGACGCGACGCGCCTTCGAGGCCGGCGGAGAGTTTCGTTTCCTCAATGCAGACCGACCGATCGGCGAAATATATCTCGTTAGCTGAAGGACGGAAGAATAAATCGACGCCGGTCTCGCGACAGATAGTTTCGTCCCGGCTTTCCGGGCGCGGATATTTTTCGAAATCCGAACCGGGCTCGAATTGCAGGGGATTAACGAAAATGCTGACCGCGACTTCGCCTTCAGATCGGGCGTGTTCACGTGCGAGTCGAATCAATTCCACGTGCCCGCGATGCAGCGCACCCATGGTCGGCACCAGCACGGACAAAACACTCCGTCCTCGCGCATGTCCTTGCGCCTCGATGGCTGTTTGGATGATCTTCACCGCTTCTCCATCCAGATCGCCTGACGGCCCACAGCGAAGCGCCGGTGGCCAAAGTTGCTCCATCCGGCGCGACGCGCCAGTTCGCCGAATTCTCGAAAACTGAAGGCGCGTGCGGCCGAGAGACGTGCGTCGATTTTCGTCATTTCTTCCCGGTAAAAAAGCGCTGTCACCAGCCAGATGGCAAAGCTTAACAATCGCCCTCTGCGCAGATCGGTGACGAGAACGAACGCGCGCGAAAGCTCGCGACATTTTTGCAGAACCCGTACCGCGTCACTCTCGGTAAAATGGTGCAGCGCGAGCGAGCAAAGCACGATATCGTAAAGCTCCGGCGCACGCCATTGAAATAGATCCGCCGCAGTAAAGGTGATCTCAGGATAGTCACCGCTCAGCTTTCGCGCGATGGCAATGGTCGAGCTTTGCTGGTCGAGCGCATTCAGATGAATCTGCACGCGATTTGTGCGGGCGAAGCGTACAATCAGCCGCGGGATGTCCCCCGAGCCGGTGGCGAGATCGAGAACGCGCGCGCTCGTGTCTGGCCGAAGCCAGCGCCGCAAAAAATGTTCGACCATGCGATGGCTGCCGAAGCGGCGATTGAGCGAACGCAGATTGGCCAGATCGCGCTCGAGCTCGGGCGTGACCGGCTGCGGGCGGTCCATCAATTCCGGAGTCGCGGGATCGAATTGGCGTTTCATCCTCTTTTATAGCGACGGCCCCTGACCGCCAGCGTCGTCGTTCTGCAGCGGCGGTCTGTGACTGCCGTGGTGTTACTCGACTGTTCGGCGCTCACAGAGCGCCGCTACTGGGCGAGGAAAGCCCGCCACGTCTCCGGCAACGCCGCCGTCTCGATCTCGCTCGCGATGCGCCCTTCGAATTCGGGATGAAACATCGTGCTCGTGCCGTAAACCATGACCGCGTCCTCCGCCCCCTCCACTCGCAGCGCGTGCGCCACACCTGGCGGAATGATCAGGCCCACATTGTTGTTCCCGCGATGGTTGTCCCCCTCGATGAAAAGCCGCATCGTGCGCCGCGGCAGCCCGGCCCGAACGTCGCACAAGATCAGCTCCACCCGGCCCTGCACGAAAAACATCATGTCCCACTGCTCCCGGTCGTAGAGCGGAAGCGCGCTCGGCTTTTCCCCGAAAAGCTGCTGCATCCACTGCGCCGCATCCTTGCCCGGCGGAACGAAAGGGGGATGCACGTGAAATCCTTTCGCTGTGTGGGCGAACATACGCGCGGCGGCCCATTGCTTCGGCCACAATTGCGAGCCCGAGAGAGCGCTTTCGTTTTGCCGCACAAGCTCACCAAAAAACCCGCGATGGCGCTGGGGATGGACCGTGCGCGGGAAAATTTCCACCCCCGGAATCCACGCCTGGGCGAGCTCGTCCCTTTTCCCTGCTGCGATCTGCCCCGCTTCCAATCCGGACGTGGCAAGCCGCTTGGCGAGTGAGTTTGCAGCGTAATCCCGCGTGCTCAGGGCCGCTCGCGCGTCCGGTCGCACTCCGCGCCAAAGATCGCTCTCACTCATACGCCAGCATCACCTAACGAGAAATCAGACCGCTCGCGAGCAAGATTTGAAATCGTAGCAACGGACCACGCCATCAAACCTGCGCAACTTCTCGCCCATGCGTCGGTCACACTATATTGATTGATGGCGCGCGCGGGCAAATCTACCCTGCGCAGCCGGTTCACCGCGGCATGTTCCAATACTGCCTCTATCTTCTTTATCGCGCCGCCGTCTTCGCTCTCGGCCTGCTTCCACTTCTCGCGCTCTTTTTGCTGGGGCAATGCTGCGGCGCCGTGGCGTGGCTCATTCTTCCGCAATATCGCGCCCTCGCCTTGCGGAATGTCCACATCGCCTTCGGCAGCGACATCTCCACGGGCGAGTGCCGCCAGCTCGTGCGCCGTCATTTTCAACGTCTCGGCGCGAATCTCCTTTGTTCGATCAAATTCACACAATTGCCCGCGGAGAAAATTCTCGAGCGCGTGCGTCTGGAAGGCTTCCACCACATCGCTGATTGTTTCGCGGCGAAGAAGCCGCTGGTGCTCCTGCTGAGCCACATCGGGCCATGGGAACTCTGCGCCCAACTGCTCCCGCTTTTCATTCGCGAGCAGCGTAAAGGCACCATCTATCAGCGCCTGCGCAACCCCCACATCGATGCGCACGTGCGTATGACGCGGAGCCGTTTCGGGGTTGAGATGTTCGATCGCAGCGAAGGCTTCGCCAAAGTCGTGCAACTGCTGCGTGGCGGAGGAGTCATCGGCATTCTGGCTGACCAGCACGCGGGCGACAGCGGAGTGTGGACGCCATTTTTCGGTCGCCTCGCATCGACGACGCCGCTGCCGGCAATGCTCGCCCGGCGCACCGGCGCCCGGATCGTCGCGCTCGCGATGTGCACCGATGGCTTCGCCCGCTGGCGCGTCATCGCGGAACCGGTCCTCGGCGTCGAAAACGATTCCACTGAATCGCTGACGGCGCGAGGCAATGAAATCATCGCCCGGCAGATCGGGCGCGCGCCGGAAGATTGGTTCTGGGTGCACGATCGATGGAAAACGCCATGCCCGAATTTTCTGCTCGCGCGCTATCGGCGCGGCGTTTTCGTGCCCGCAGGCGAGACGCTGAAACCATTTCGCATTCTTATTCGCAGCCCGAATTGGCTCGGCGATGCGGTCATGAGCGTGCCGGCTGTGCGCGCCATCAAAGCGGGAAGGCCCGACGCGCACGTGAGCGTGGCGGTTCCTGAAAAAATCGCTGCCGTTTGGAAGCTTGTAAACGAAGTCGATGAAATCATCGCTCTCCCGCGGAAGTCGATTCTGGATGTCGCGAAGCGATTGCGACGCCACGGCCGCTTCGACGTCGCAGTCTTATTGCCAAACTCGTTTCGCAGCGCACTCGAAGTATTTCTTGGAGGCGTGCCGCGACGCGCCGGCTTTACCGGGCACGCACGCCGGTTCCTTCTCAACCAGGAATCGTTTGCAAAAAGCGCCCCGGGGATTGTTCATCAGGCAAGGAGATATCTGGAGCTGGCCAGCACCATCGGCGCGAGCTTTCAGCGAGAGTTTCCAGCGGCGCGGCCGATCAATCTTTCACGCACTCCTTTGAAGTTTGCCCTTTGCCCCGGCGCTGAATACGGCCCGGCGAAACGATGGTTGCCGGATCGATTTGCGGAAGTGGCCAAAACCATCGCGGCTGAGTTTCCCGTTCAGTGGACTCTCTTCGGCACGGCGCAGGAACTCGCTCTTGGCGCGGCCGTGGCGAGAGAGATCGGCGCTGGAGTCGTGAACCGCATCGGGCAAACTGATCTCGAGCAGTTGATAGCTGCGTTGCGCGAATCCGATCTCCTCCTCACCAATGACACCGGCACGATGCATCTCGCGGGACTGTTGCGAGTGCCCGTCGTCGCGATTTTCGGTTCGACCGAGCCGCGCAAGACGATGCTCCTCGGCGCCGGTCATCGCGTTTTGCGTCACCATGTCGAGTGCAGCCCGTGCTTCCTGCGTAAATGCCCCCTGGATTTCCGTTGCATGCATGCCGTCACCAGTGACGAAGTGATCGCCGTTATTCGACAAATGCTGAAGGCGGCGGCCTCTTGATCAACCAGCCTCTGTAGCGGCCGCCTATGACCGCCGACCTTCTCGAACGCGCCGCGTCGTGCTGCCATGTCCTGATGGAGCGCCGCTAGAGATCCCAGCCTGCCTGACATTGCTTTCATACAATTCGGCCTCATCATCTGGCGGCATGATGAGCGCCAAGGCTCCGCGCATTTGCACTGAAGTGCAGGTGATGTTTTTCGACACCGATTGCGGAGGCGTCGTAAGCAACATTGCCTACCTGCGCTTCATCGAGATCGCGCGCACACTACTGGCAGAAGAGCTCGGATGGCGCCTTAGCGAGATGGCCGCCACGCAGCAATATCCCGTGGTTATTCGCACCGAGATCGACTATCGCCGCGGCGCAAGACTGGGCGACCGCCTCCTGGTTGAAGGATGGCTCGACCAGGTGGCGCGGGTGCGATTCTGGTGCGCATTTCGAATCACCCGACCGAGCGACCAGACCCTCATCGCTGAATCCCGGCAGACGCTTGCTCTCGTCCAAATGCCGGAGGCAAGAATTCTGCCTTTGCCCGAGCGCTGGGACCAATACCGCGGCGTTGTCTGAAATGAGCACAGGCACCGGCGTCTTGCGCATCGACGAAGCATTCCTCAGCGCGCGCGCTCTACCGCCGCCGCCCACGCGCCACGCGCTCTTTGTCATCGTGATCCTTCTGGCGGCCTTGATTCATCTCGGCAGCATCGGCATCGGCGATCTCTACAGCGAAACGGAGGGCCAGTATGCCGCGGCCGCGCGCGAGATGTTGCAGAGCGGGCATCTGCTCATGCCCACCAACGACAGCATCCCGCGCCTGCAAAAACCGCCACTGCTCTACTGGCTCATCATCGCCAGCTACAAACTTTTCGGCGTTAACACCGCCGCCGCGCGCGTGCCGATCGCGCTCTCGGTCATCGTCATCACTGCACTCACCTTTCTCATGGGCGAGCGGTTGCGCGATTACTGGCGCGGATTTAGCGCGGCCCTGATTTTTCTGACGTGCAGCGGCACCTTCACGCTCGCCCGCATCGTCATGCCGGAGCCGTTATTCAGCGCGCTGATAGCCGGGGCGATTTATTGCGCGCTGGCTGGTTTTCAGCAACGGAAGCGGCGCGGAAGTTGGTTCGCCGGTTTCTGGATTTGTGCCGGGCTCGCCTGCATGACAAAAGGTCCGCACGGTTTGCTCATCCCGGCATGCACCGTCGCCGTGCTCGGGTTGTTCTATCGCGAGGCGCGCATTCGTTTTCGGCCGCTTCTGCGCTGGCCTTATCTAGTCTTGTTCGCGCTCATCGTTGCGCCATGGAACATTTGGATGGAGACGCATTTCAACGGCTCTTTTCACGCGCTCGTCTTCGGGGAATGGATCAAACACCTGCTCGGCCAGTATCCCGATGGCACCTGGTTCGATGATGTGCCGCGCTTCCAATTCGCCCTCAACCATCTGGCTTGGTGGTTTCCCTGGTCGCTCGTAATTTTGCCGGCCCTGCTCGTTTCCTGGCGAACCGTCGTCCGTCCGCGCGAGATGACATTCGAAGACGCATTGCCTTTGGTCTGGGCTGCGATCGTTTTTATTCCCGTGCTCCTCATCGGCCAGCGACAGGATTACTACGCGCTGAGCATGTTCAGCGCTTTCGCGCTTTCTGCCGCGATGATCTTTGAACGCGCGCGCAATCCTCAACGCTATGCCGGCGTCATCATCGTAGGCCTGCTCGGCGCGCTCATCGGCGTCATCGCCGTTGCCCTTCCGTGGTTATCGCTCCCGCACGAGCGGAGCTGGGGTGAAACTGACTGGCGTTGGACCGCCTGGAAGGCATTCGACGCCATGCCGCCGAGCACCTGGTTGCATTTTCGCCCGCTGCTCTGGATCACCGCTCTCGCCTTGGTCTTTGGCGCCCTGCTCACGTCGCACGCATTGCGCCGCGGCCGCGAAAAAATCGCACCCGCCGGTTTCGCCGCCGGAATGATTCTCACCGGTTTGTGCATGATCAGCGGCGTCGCGCGTGTCGCACCATATTTCTCGCTCGCCGATGCGGCGCGATTTCTCAATGCACGCCTCGGCGCTGAGGGTGAAGTGTTGTTTGAAGGTTCCCCGGGCCTCGCGAGCAGCCTCGGTTTTTATCTGCAGCGCCCATTCGCGCTCGTGAATCAGCAGCCGGACGCGCGCCTGCCCATCACGCCAGAGCAACGCAAATTATTTGTCGAGCAAGCTGCCGCGCTCGAGCAATGGCGCAGCCAGCATCCCGTATTTCTTCTTATCGAGCGCGATCGCGTGAGCCACTGGCGCGAGCTGCTCACTGACCGCTTCCACGTTTACCATCAGGTGGCGACCTGCGGCACCTACGTCATTTTGTGCAATCAACTCTGAGGGGCGGGCCGGATCGCTCGAGGCGGTTGAAAAGGGCCCGCGACCGGCTAGCTTCACCGCCTTCTTTTATGTCGCAACACCGCAGCCTCAGAGGAGCCAGCACCATCACGGCGAAGCGCAATGTCTTGAAGCGGTTCGAGCGCGTCGATCTTTTGAAGAAGCGCGGGCAATGGAAGGAGAACACAAAGGTGGTCGGCCTTCCGAAAACGAAGCCGGAGGCGTGAGACCGGTTCAGAGGAGCTGAGTTTGCTTTTCTGCTTAAGACTTAACTCAACCGACTGCTCCACTTCTTCAACTTGAGCGATGCGCTTGAATCGCTTCCTCGCCGCCGCGGGCGTTGCTTCGCGGCGCGGCGCGGATGAACTGATCGCCGCCGGGCGCGTGACGGTGAATGGGAAACCGTGCACCGATTTTCATTTTCAACCCAGCGCGACAGATCATCTTAAAGTCGATGGCAAGATTCTTCAAAAGCGCGCTCCGGTTTATTTAATGCTGAACAAACCAGCCGGGTTTGTCAGCACCCGGCGGGACCCGCACGCGAGTGACACCATTTATGATTTGCTGCCGCCGAAATTCTTGTCGCTCGCTTACGTCGGCCGCCTTGATGCGCAAAGCGAAGGCCTGCTCCTGCTCAGCAATGACGGCGACTTTGCCCAACGCCTGACGCACCCGCGATTCAAGATCGAGAAGGAATACGAGGTCACGCTCGACCGGCCGGCGACGCGCGAGCTTGTCCAGGATCTGCTTCGAGGCGTCATCCTCGATGGCAAACGCGCGCGCGCCAAACGGGTTCGCCAAATTGCCCCGGTCAGGCTGCGCATCGTGCTCGAGCAGGGAATCAACCGACAGATTCGCCGGATGCTGGAGCGCTTCGGCTTTTGTGCAAAACGGCTGGTGCGCGTTCGCATCGGCAACCTGCGCCTGGGCGATTTGCCGCGTGGCCATTGGCGCGAGCTCACGAGACACGAACTCGGCTTCGTCATGCCGAGCGAAGCCGAGCACTCCCGTGGCCAAAGCTACAAGGTGAAGCGACGGGCTTCTTCGGTCCGAGCCGGACGGGCATTCCCGCTGCGCTCCGCTCAGAATGACAAGCTTGGATAATTGCATCGCCGCGGTGACCGGCGCATCGAGCGGTTTGGGCGCCGAGTTCGCTCGACAGCTAGTGCCACGCGCAAAGGAACTCGTGCTGGTGGCGAGAAGACGCGGTCGGCTCGAATCGCTGCGCGATGAACTTCTCGCGCGCAATCCAAAGCTCTCAGTCACGATTCGCGAAGCCGATTTGTCTGACCTCGATCAGACAATGGAGCTGGCGCGGTGGTTCGGTGAACAACCGATCGATTTGTTGATCAATAATGCTGGTTTAGGGGACCTTGGACCATTCGCCGGAGCCGATCCGCGGCGCGTCAACGAGCAGGTGCAGGTCAATGTCCTCGCCCTGACCGCTCTGACGCGCGCGGTGCTGCCTCGCATGCTCGCGCAAGCACACGGCGCGATTCTCAACGTCAGTTCCTCGGCCGGGTTTCTGCCTCTGCCTGGGTTTGCGGTTTATGCCGCGACCAAAGCATACGTGACCAGTTTCTCGGAGGCGATCCGCGCTGAAACGCGCGGTTGCGGCATTACCGTGACGACTCTTTGTCCCGGACCCGTGGAGACGGAGTTTAATCAAGTGGCCGATCGCGCATCGCGGCCACGCCGTTACGGTCCCAACCTAGTGCAGGTGCCGGTGGAGCGCGTAGTGCGCGCAGGACTGCGCGCGCTCGAGCGCGAAAAGCCGATGGTGATTCCGGGACTGATGATGAAGACAGCGATGGCGCTCACGCGCATGGTGCCGTTATCGCTGCTGCGCCTGGCTGCTCCGATGACAGAGCACAAAGGGTAAGGCCGGCGGCCAGGAAGCGCAGATGCCCGGCGGTCATAGACGGCCGGTACGGCGGCAGCATCACTTGTATTTCACCGAGCAACCGTAGGGACGAGTGTTCGCGTTCGACACCGGTTTGCCGCTCATCGATTCATCCAGCGCGACTTTGACATAGTTGGTTGAGTTGGGGATATCGCCAGGATTTGGAGTGGCTTTACTGTCGATGGCGCCCTCGTAAACGATCTTGCCTTCAGGATTGATGACAAACATGTGCGGCGTGTTACGAGCGCCATAGCTGCGACCGACTTTTCCTTCGGGATCAAGGAGGAACGCACTCTGTTTCGTGTTCCACTTCTTCATCACGCTCTGCGCCTGGTCGGGCGACAGGTTGCCTTCAAATCCCGGCGCATTGGAGTCAATCGTCAACCAGACGACGCCTTTGCTCGTGAACTCGCTTTGCAGCTTCTGCATGTTGCCGCTGCCATAGTGCTTCTTCACAAACGGGCACTCGGGATTAAACCACTCGAGCACGACGTATTTGCCTTTGTACTGGGAAAGCGCATGCGTTTTGCCGCTCGCATCAGGCAAACTGAAATCGGGCGCGGCCGAGCCGACGGCCGGTGAATCAGCGGCATAAAGCGCGCTGGCGGCGAGTGAGAGCAGAATATTGGCGAGTACTTTCATGTTCATTGAGACGCGATTGTGTGGTTAACGGTTTCGAGTTTTTCCAAAACGATGTTTTTGGTGAGCAACTCCGGGAACACATACGGCTCAGCCGCGCCTCCCGGATAAAGCACATACAATGGGACACCCGGGCGTCCAAATTGTTTCAATAATTTGGTCACAGCGGGATCGCCGTTGGTCCAATCGGCTTTTAGCTTCACGATCTGGCGCTGCGCAAATGCGCTCCGCACAGACTCGGTCTCGAGCACGGTTGATTCGTTGAATTTGCAGGTGATGCACCATTCGGCGGTGAAATCGATGAAGACAGCGTGCCCTTGTTGCAGCTCGGAAGCGAGGCGTTCGGGCGTGAATTTCTCCCAGCCGTTGGAAATCGGAGATGGGTTCCCAACGATGGGGGTGCTGTGGAATTTTTTCCCGAGAAAATACCAGCCGCTCCCGAGCACGAACATGAGCATGAGCACGAGCACGAATGTGCGTTGAGCGAGCGAAACGAGCGGAGTGATGAAGGCGCCTTTCATCCAGCAGACCACGCTGAGGACGAGGAGGAACGCGCACGTCCAGATAAGAGCTGCGACTCCGCGTTGCGCGCCCAGCACTGAAAGCAGGAAGAGCAGCGTGGCGATGAGCAGGAAGCCCATGAGCTGTTTCACCCGGACCATCCACGCGCCGGGTTTGGGGAGAAACTTCAGCCAGGCCGGCTGCCCGCTGAGCAAAAGATAAGGCGCGCTCATTCCCGCGGCGATGGCCGCGAACATGAGCAGAATGATGGCGGCGGATTGGGTGAAAGCGAAGCCGAGCGCGGTGCCCAGAAACGGCGCCGTGCATGGGGTGGCCAGGATGGTGGCAAAGACTCCCTGGAAAAATGAACCGGCATCGCCCTGCCCCGACTCAACCGCGACCGCGCGACGACTGAGCCATTGCGGCAGCGAGATTTCGAAGACACCGAACAGATTCAGGGCGAAGACGAGCACGACCGCACTCATCGCGATGACGAAATAAGGGTTGGTAAATTGCAGGGCCCAGACCGGCTCGCCCCCGGCGGATTTGATGGCGACGAGCAGCAGCGCCAACCCCAGAAACCAGACAAAAATGCCCGCGACGAAAGCGAGGCCGCTCCGGAAAATCCGGCCGCGGCTTTGGCCAGCCTGCTGCACAAAGCCAAAGATTTTCAGCGAGATGACCGGCAAAACGCACGGCATCAGGTTCAAAATAAATCCGCCGATGAAGCCGAAGATGAGGAAACGGGCAAGCTCGCGCAGTGACGCAACGTGCGCGGTTGCCAGCGCGTTCTGCGGCATGGCCGAGACTTCCCAGCCGGCGCGATTGTCGCCTTCGCCAAAGACGATAAGACCCGGAATGGAATCGCGATTGGAAGCATCAAGTGGAACGCGAAAAACGAATCTGTCGCCTTCGCGGGATTGCAGCTGCGGATGACCGACAGCAACGTTTTCTGACGGCGCGGGAAAGAATTCGATGGCCGAATATTTCGCCAGCGCGGCGCTTCGCACGCTGAGGAGCAAGCCCGCTTTGTCGCGCGACCATTTGGTGGAAAAATCCGCGGCGGGTGATTGCGGGAGTTGTTTTTGGAATCGAGCGAAGAGCTCGGTATTGGCCGGAGAATTACTTGGCCTGACGGGCAAGCTCACTTCCACAATCGCATCGCCGGGAATGCAAATCTTCTCGCACACAAGCCAGCTCACTTTCGCCCTGAGCTTCGCCTCTCCGCTCAACACGTTCGGCGGTGTGATCTGCTGAATGAGCAAGACGTCATCGTGATAGCCGTAGATCTGAATATCGCCCGGTTCCCGCAGCTTCAGCGGAACTGGCCATTGTATTTCACCCGTGCGCCAGCCTGCTTCGGGCAGCTGCCACTTGACCTCGGTGGGAATACCGGCGTCGCCCGGGTATTTCCAGTAGGTATGCCAGCCCGGCGCCATCTTCAGTCGCGTGCCGACAAGGAACGGTTCGCCGGCCACGATGGCGCTGACGTTGGCCACCGCGCTCGCTTCCACGAGCTGTTTGCCCTGGTAAACCTGCGCGCCGGCCGTGATCGGCAGCAACGTCAGGACGCAGATTGCCAATTGCCGGAACGCGCTCACGCAATTACTTATCATTGCCTCTGAGCCCGAGCAATGATGTGCGGGCCTTCCGCTGCGGCAAACCTCGCCGTTACTGGCCGTTCTCAGCGACCGGAACCCGACGCTTTACTCTGAATCGCTTGCTTAAACTGCTGCGCCGTCATGGCTGGACCTTGAGCGGCAGATTCTTTGCCCACTTGGTCAAGCGAAACCAGGGGCGTGCCTTTATTCGTCAGTATAACGTCCCGCCCGGCGTCATCCTCCCTGACCCGGTAGCGCCCATGCATGATCCCGACCAGCGGAATGAATTGCGTACCATTGTTCTCGACGAAAAGGACATCGCGATCGCCTACTTTGAACGTGGGCGCGTCGCTCACTTGCATGGTGTGACCATCCACTGTGCCTCCCAGCATTCGCAAAGTGATCTGGTCGCCCGGAGCGCCTTTAAAAGCATCCTCAACCTTGAAGGTCACATAGCTTACGATGCGCCGCTGCGCCCCTTCGCCAATCCACTCCGAACGCACGCCCGTGACGGTGCCTTGGAAGATGACCTGGGCGCTGCTGACCAGCTCGTCAAAAGAAGGTGGAATAACCGTAGTAGCTGACGCGAGCCCAATTATCCGCAACGCGATAACGCAGCAAAGAAGAAGTGAAGCCAGCCTTTGCGGAGAAGAAGTGACGCAAGATTTAATCATGATTGCTTGTTTGACCTGCGTCTCATCGACAGATCAAATTGTAGCCGGCAGGTACCGATGGAGCATAAGCAGAGCCGATACGAACGACTCCATTGAGATACCACTGCGCGGTCTGGTGCGTACTAGCGTTTAGTAGAATATAGTCGGGCTTTCCGTCGTTGTTGAAATCTGCTGTGCCTTGCAGCATCCAGCCCGGTGAGAGAGATGGCCCATAGGTGCCGCTGGAGAACTGCGTCTTATCCATGTACCAGATCGCCGTTTGGCGGCTCGCCGGGCTAACCAACACGAAATCCGGTTTGCCGTCGGCATTGAAGTCAGCGACATCTGCCAGGGTCCATCCTGCGGGAAGAGTCGGCCCCCAGGCGCCGTGGATGTAGGTAGTGCCGTTCAGAAACCAAACTGCGGTCTGCCCCGTTGTGAGATGTTGCAAGACATAATCGGGGTGTCCGTCGCCATCGATGTCCACCATCGCCACCAGCGCCCAGCCAGAGGGGATGCTGGGCCCGAAGCCTCCTCGCGCGTAGACATTGCCATTGAGATACCAGACTGCAGTTTGGCGCTGGTTGCCGTTCCAAAGTATGTAGTCAGAGCTACCATCCCGGTTCACATCAGCGATACAGGCTACAGTCCAGCCAGGCGGCAAAGTTGGTCCCGACACCGCGTCCAGAAATACATCAGCTCGGAGGTGCCAAAGGATCGTCTCGCCGGTGCTCGCATTCGCAAGCAGGTAATCAGCACTGAAATCAGATTTTACCGCAGCCGCTGGCGCTCCATACATGGCCTGAGCGCCGGCGATGTCGTCGGCCGAGAGCGTTTCGCGATTGCTCGTCACCGAATTCATGATGGCATCAACGTGTTGTCCATGCTCATCGGGATGGTCTAACCCAATGGCGTGCCCGAGCTCATGAATGAGCACGCGCCGAATATCGCCGATGGCATATCCCCCACTGTACCGGAGCGGGCCGCGATAAGAGTCGAAGGTTTGATTTTTGTTAAAAAGCACGTCGGCCTCGGAGATGGTGGATCCGTAGGAGTTGTAATAGGTCACCGCCAGCGTGCGGGAGCCGAACGAATCGCCGAACATGGTATTTGCAAAAACGATGCTGTTGACGCCGTCGCCCGAAACGGCTGAGGTCTGAGTCACGAAGTTGGTCGCGAGCTGGAGATTTGCCACCACGTCGCTCCACGCTGTGGCTGCCGGAGCGGCGGCGACATTCCAGGAAGTATTGCCATCAATAAGCGTGCGTCCCGGCGAGCCAAGACCGAACTGGAATGTAACCACGCTCCCTGAGGGCCACCGGACTCCTTCCAGGACATAGGCATGAGCAGGCGTGCAAAAAGCACCGAGCGCGAGCAATGCCAAGGCAATGGCGAGCACCGTGCCTCGATACCGTATCGACTCAGCATCTATCATCCGTGGCGGGAGTATTCCCATAATTACTGTAAAGCATCTTTTGTGCTGAGACAACACCACGCGGCGAGAGGATTCAACAACTGCTCATACAGCCGAGTCATCGGCAGCCCTCGCGGGCCATCCTCTTGCCGCGCGCCTCGAGCACGCATTTGTTTAACCGCAAATGAGCTACAGTGTTTCGTCGCTTTTGCTCATCGGTGGCGCGTGCGAGCAAACGCGGCCGCTTAGGGCACGATGAAAATCTTGTTGGTTCCGGGATCCTTCACCTTGGTTCCAGAAGAGTAGCCCGTCACGTCGATCATGGTTCCATTTGACTCGAACGGACTGTAAACGAACCCTGGCTTGCCTGGGACCGGCTTCGCCACCGGGTACTGAACAGCGGTATCATCAAGGCTGCTGACGCGAGGAGTGGCACGCGGAGTCGCACTGTTCGGCGGCGGTTGCGTTTCTGTTACCGATTCATTCTGCGGCGGCGTGCGCGGATGAATAGTGCTCACCGGCGCCGGCGGCGGAGCTGACTCGGGCGGCAACACTGCCACCGGCCGGCTTTCGTAAACCGCGCTCGTCTCCTCGGGCACTCCCGTGCTCCGGCAAGCTGTCAGCGCACCCCCGATCAGCGCGGCCACAACCGAGAGACGAATCATTGCCGCTCTTATATCAAGCTGCGGCCTCAGCGCAACTGCGCGCCATCTCGAAGTCACTGGCGAAGACATCGATCGCCTCCTCATTCGTCGCCCAGCAACACATCAAACGATAAACATCAGGTTCGATAAATTTCAAAAAATCCCAGCCGCGCGCTTGAAGTCTCTTCGCGGCATGCTCACCCGAGCGCATGAACACCGCGTTCGCTTCCACCGGAAAAACAATTTCGGCCCCACGCTTGGAAAGCCCATCGGCCAGTTTCCTTGCCATCGCATTGGCGTGGGCCGCATTTTTCAGCCACACATTCTCCTCCAGCAAGCTCAGCCAGGGCGCTGCGAGAAAGCGCATTTTGGAAGCGAGCTGCCCCGTCTGTTTCGTTCGGTATTGGAACTCGAGGCTGAGTTCCCTTTTGAAAAAAATAACGAGTTCTCCAGCCGCCAGGCCGTTTTTTGTGCCGCCCCAACACAGAACATCGACGCCCGCCTGCCACGTGATCTCACCCGGCTCGCACGCCAGGCTCGCCACCGCGTTAGCCAGGCGCGCTCCATCCATGTGCAACAACATGTTTCGCTCCCGCGCGAAAGCTGCGATCTCGCGAATTTGCTCCACCTTGTAAACCGTGCCCAGTTCCGTCGCCTGCGTAATACTGATAACGCGTGGCTTGTGCGAATGCAGTTCGTGCTGACGGCCCAGGGCCAGGCCCACTTCACGCAAATCGAGCCTCCCGTCGGCGCCGCGCGTGGGGATCAGCTTTGCTCCACTTGTGAAGAACTCGACCGCGCCGCATTCGTCGTTTTCGATGTGGGCGTGCTCATGGCAGATGACGCTGTGAAAGGGCTGGCAGAGTTGCGCCAGCGCCAAAGCATTCGCCGCCGTGCCGTTGAAAACGAGGAACACGTCGCAATCAGTTTCGAAAACCTCGCGCACCCGTTCATAGAGCCGTCGCGTGCATTCATCGTCGCCGTAGGACGGAACCGCGCCGGCGTTCGCCTTCCCCAGAGCCGCGAACGCTTCCGGGCAGACGGCGGCGGTGTTATCGCTCGCGAAGTCGAATCGCTCCACGCCTTTGCATTACGCGAGGCCGCACTGCGCGCAACGTGCCCTCGCAAGGTGCGGAAGTTCTATGTGCAGCCGCGCAGCAGAAAAATGAGAAGAAGAATTGGAATGGGAATTCCGAGCAGCCAAAGCAAAATGTATCCGGTCGCACCTGTTTCCCTGGTTCTCTCGCTGAATTTCATTGGTTCCTCCAGAGATTAATCGCACGCAGAGCGACGCGTGATCGTGTCGCGCGGCGCTGCTTTGCCCAAGGGCAGACTGCGGTCTAGACTCTTGAATGAGTCTGTTGCAGGCAGAAGTGGAGCGCCGCGGCACGCGCATCTTTGCATTGGTCGACCGGCATCCGGAACGTTTCTTCACCAAAGCCGGTTTTTACCAGCGCATGATGGAGCTCTCCATGCGCGACGAGCATTTCAAGGTGCAGATGTTTCGCTTCGTTGACGTGCTCGCTTCAATCCATCGGCCGAAGGATATCGTGCAACACTTCGACGAATACCTCAGCGCGGTGCAGAACGGTTTTACCCCGGTACTGAAACCGGCCATTCGTGCCTCACACTTCCTGCCCTGGATCGCCGGCCCCTTCATGCGATGGAATGTCTCGGGCATGGCGCGGCAGTTCATCGCCGGCCGCAATCCCGAGGACGTGATGAAGACGCTGCGCAAAAAGCGGCGGCAAAAGATCGGTTTCACCGTCGATCTGCTCGGGGAAGCGGTGGTGAGCGAAGTGGAAGCGGCGGAATATGCGACGCGCTGCCGCGAATTGCTCGAGCATCTGGCGCGGGAGACGCGAGGCTGGACAGATCCCCTGGGCGAAAACGCCGAGCTGTTCCCGGTGGTCAACGTCTCTGTGAAAATCTCAGCCCTTTATTCACAAATGAATCCGGCCGACCCGGCTGACGCCATCGCTCATCTGGCGCCGAGGCTGCGCCCGATTCTCCAGCGCGCCAAAGAGCTCGGGGCTTTTATCAATTTCGACATGGAAAGTTACGCGCACAAAAACACCACGCTCGAGCTTTTCCGCACCCTCTTGACCGAGCCGGAATTCATGAACTGGCCACACGCCGGCATCGTCATCCAGGCCTATCTGCGCGATGCCGGATCGGATTTGCGCGACCTGATCGCCTGGGGCCGCCGGCGCGGCACGCGTTTCACCGTGCGGCTGGTGAAGGGCGCCTATTGGGATTACGAGCGAATCAAATCGCAACAGAACGGCTGGAGCGTGCCGGTCTGGCTGGAAAAGCCGGAGAGCGACGCGAACTTCGAGAAACTCACGCGCATTCTTCTCGAGAACGAAGCCGTCGTCACCTCCGCCTTCGGTTCGCATAATGTCCGCAGCATCGCGCACGCGCAGGCGGTGGCCGATGAGCTGGGCATCGACCGCAGCCGTTGTGAGTTTCAGTTGCTTTACGGAATGGCCGGGCCGATCAAGCGCGCGCTGGTCGAGCTCGGTTATCGGGTGCGGGAATACTCGCCCGTGGGCGAGTTGCTCCCAGGCATGTCATATCTCGTTAGGCGGCTGCTTGAGAACACATCCAACGAAGGATTTTTGCGGGCGAAGTTTTCGGAAAATATTTCTGCGGCGGAGTTGCTACAGGACCCGCGTGAGCTGGTGAACGGCGCGGTCGCCGCGGCTCCTGCCGATATCGGCCGGAGAAGCGACGAGCCGAGCCCGACGAGCTCGGCTGCGGATTTTTCGCGCAATGGTGCACCGCGCGAAACTCCTCCTGGCGACACCTACCAGAACGCGCCGCTGGTGAATTTCGTTCACCCCGAGGCTCAGGAGAAAATGCGCGCGGCTCTGCGCGCGATGCGCACTCGCCTCGGCCGGAAGTATCCGCTCACCATCGACGGAGCGAAGGTCTGGACAAACAAGTTTCTGCCTTCGGTGAATCCGAGCCGGCCGAGTGAGATTGTCGGCTCCATCGTTGAAGCCGGAATCCCCGAAGCGGAGCACGCGATTAAAGCCGCACGGCGGGCGTTTGAAACATGGAGCCGCACGCCTTTCGAAGAACGCTGTCAGTTGCTTGAGCGCGTCGCGGCCATACTCGATCGCCGCCGCTTCGAGCTCTCGGCCCTGGAGGTTTTCGAAGTGGGCAAAGCCTGGGCCGAAGCTGATGGCGATATTCGCGAAGCGATGGATTTCTGTCTCTTTTACGCGCAGCAGATGCGACTGCTCGGCCAGCCGCGCCTGACCCAGCACGTGCTCGGCGAAGAAAGCTATCAGCATTACTGGCCGCGCGGCGTCGCGCTCGTCATCGCGCCGTGGAATTTTCCGATCGCCATCTTGTCTGGAATGGTGACGGCCGCGCTCGTTACCGGGAACACTGTCATCATGAAACCGGCGGAGCCATCGGCTGTCCTGGGCGCCATGCTCATGGAAATTTTCGAGGAGGCTGGGGTTCCTCCCGGGGTGCTCAACTATTTGCCGGGCCGCGGTTCGGTCATCGGCGCGCATCTCGTTGACCATCCAGATGTGGAGATGATCGCATTCACGGGGTCGCGCGAAGTCGGCTTGAGCATCTGGGAATCGGCCGGTAGAACGCGGCCTGGCCAGCGCGAGCTCAAGCGCGTCGTCTGTGAGATGGGCGGGAAGAACGCGGTGATTGTCGATGCCGATGCTGATCTCGATGAGACCATCGTGGACACCATTTACTCCGCCTTCGGCTATCAAGGACAAAAATGCTCGGCCTGTTCGCGCTTGATCGTGCTCGATGAAAACTACGACCGCGTCATGCAGCGATTGCTTGCGGCTGCGGCAAGTTTGCGCGTGGGCAATCCGGAAGAGCCAGGCATCACCGTCGGTCCAGTCATAGATGAGCGATCCTACCGGCGAATTTTAGAGGTCATCGAGACGGGCAAGAGTGAAGCGACGCTCGCGTATCAGGCAGAAGATGTCCCAAAGGAAGGCTACTTCATTCCGCCGACGATCTTCACCGATGTCAAACCGGAGATGACACTCAGCCAGTGCGAGATCTTCGGGCCGGTCTTAAGCGTGCTCAGAGCGCGCGATCTCGACCACGCCATTCGCATCGCTAATGACACCGACTACGCGCTCACGGCGGGTTTCTTCTCGCGCAGTCCCGCCAATATCGAACGGGTGAAAGCCGAGCTGGTCGCGGGCAACGTTTACATCAACCGCTCCTGCACCGGGGCCGTAGTCGGCCGGCATCCATTCGGCGGATTCAAAATGAGCGGCGGCGGCACCAAGGCGGGAGGGCCGGATTATTTGCTGAATTTCCTCGTGCCTCGGGTGGTGACAGAGAACATCATGCGCCACGGCTTCGCGCCGGAAAGCACGCCGGAATACCGCGGCGAGTTTTTGGCAAAGCGCAAAGCCGGGTCTGTTCAGCGGACAAAGTGATCGAGCGGCTGCCCACGGAGCAGCAGTTTGACCACGCTCACCACCATGTAGCCTACTGGCCAGGCCGCAGCCACGACCACGAGCGCGAATACCACCATCTCTTTCATGCGCTCCCGGGCTGACTCGAGCAGGAACTCGCGCGTGAAATCATAGAAGCGGCGGCGATGCGATTCGCCGTCATCGCCAAACGGCGCCCAAAAACCGCGCCAGCGGCTCAGGTCAGATTGAAAACAGCGGTCCGTCCGAGGAAATCGCTTCGGGCAATTCTCGCTCGGACACGTCGGCTTCATTCCACGTCATCCATAGCGGGAAAGATGCCACAGCGTTCGCCGTTGCAAAGCGCCGCGGCACCCACACCTCCGCAGGTGTGAGCGCCCGACGCAAAGGTTACCTGAACAAATCGCCCAGTGCCCGCAGCATCAGCACGACCGGCCAGGCCGAGACCGCGGCGATGATGGTGAAGAGCGCAAGCTCCTTCACGTAATCGCGCGGCGTTTCCTTGCCAAAAAACTCGCCGCTGAGTTTGCGGAATCGCCGCAGCTCTGCCCGGTACGACCCAGGCGCGGAGATGCCGCGAAGTTCGCTGTGAAAGTTTGAAGTAAAATGCGGAAATTGCCGATGCGACCGCGCAATGAATTCATCGCGGTCACTCCTGCCCGTTGATGTGAGAATAGTTTTCATGTTGATTTTTTGTGCGTCGAAACCTCGGCGATATGCGGCCCCAGACGCGGGAACCCGCAGAGTATTTCAATCGCGCAGCGGCCCTAGGAGAACAGGCGCGCGCGAGAAAAATCGAATGCGCTCACTTCAGCGCATTACTCGCTTTTCATGGAGACAAAGGTGCCACAAAGAAGCTTTGTTGTCCAGTGCTTAATGACGTTAAGTATTTTAAGTGCTTAAAGTCGTGATTGTTACCGATGGACTGCCCTGGCCGCGCGGCCCTGTTTGTGGCAGCGAAACGCAGGCCGCGGTTTCCGAATTCGGGCAAGCATTGAGCAGAGACACCGCCGCGCGCTACAATTCGGGTTAGATGCTTTACGTTGTCGCCACACCCATCGGCAACCTCGGCGACATCACCCTGCGGGCACTCGAGGTATTGAAGTCAGTGGACGCGATCGCGGCGGAAGACACGCGTCGCTCCGGCATGCTCCTTCAGCATTTCGGAATCAAAAAACCGCTCATCAGCTTTCACGAGCACAACGAAGCCATGCGCACGGATGAACTGGCCGCGCGCCTCGGCGTCGGTGAAAATATCGCACTCATCACTGACGCGGGCGTGCCGGCAATATCCGACCCTGGCGCGCGACTGATCAATCGATGCCTCGCGCGTGATCTCCCGTTTACCATTGTGCCGGGCCCTTCAGCGATTTTAACCGCGCTCCTCGGATCAGGGTTCGCAACTGAAACATTTTGTTTTCGTGGTTTTCTGCCGGTGAAAAGCGGCGGCCGCGAACGCGAGTTGCGTCTCGCGGCTGAGCGGGAGGAAACAACGATTTTCTTTGAGTCACCGCACCGGTTATTAAAAACGCTCAGCGCTTGCCTC
>JBKPQR010000096.1:0-16234 GCA_046734175.1 Verrucomicrobiota bacterium
CACCGCCACCGCACCGACATAGACGAAGACCTGCACCAGACCGACAAACTCCGCGCCTAAGAAGAAAAAGAATGCCGCGATGCCGACGAAGGCGATCACGAGGCAGAGCGCCGCATGCATCAGCTTGGGCAGGGTGGCGGCGGCAAGCGCGCCGCCGAGTGTCAGCGCCGTGATGATGGCGAAAGCAGCGGGGTTCATTCCGCGAAGCGATAAGTCCGAGGCGCAAATTTTTTTCCGGTCTCGAGCAATTGCGAGAGCGCCAAATAAACGATGACAATGACTGCGAGCGACCAAAGCCAGCCGCTCACCCGCCGTCCGGCGTAGTGCCACACGGCGGCGGCAATGAGGCAGGTGAACGCCATCGGGAGCATGAATTTCCAGGCGAAGTTCATCACCTGATCGACACGCGTGCGCGGAAGCGTGCCGCGAATCCAGATGAAAACGAAAAGGAGCGCTGCCAGTTTGAGAAAGAACCAGAGATAGCTCGGAATAAATTCCAGCCACGGCAGGGGCGCGTGCCAGCCGCCGAGAAAGAGCGTCACCGCCAGGCCGTTGACGGCGAACATTCCCAAATACTCGGCGAGAAAGAAAGTGGCGTATTTGAATCCGGAATACTCGGTCATATGGCCGGCCACGATTTCTGATTCGCCTTCGGGCACATCGAAGGGCGTGCGGTTGGACTCGACCAGACCGGAGATGAAGAAGAGGATGAAAGCCGCCGCGCCCCAGGGCGTAAAGACAAACCAGCGCGGCACAAGCCCGAAAGCGTAGCCACCTTGCGCGGCAACCACGGCGTCGGCCGAAAGTGAGCTGACAATCATCACTACCGGAAGCACGGCGATGATGAGCGGCAATTCATAGCTCACCATTTGCGCGATCGCGCGCATGGCGCCGAGCATGGAAAACTTGTTGTTGCTGCCCCAGCCGGCCATGAAGACGCCAAGCTCAGTGGTTGAGCCCACGGCGAAGAAAAACAGAATCCCGCCATCGATCGAAAAGGGGGTCATGTTGCGCCCATAGGGAATGACTCCGAGCGCGAGAATGGCCGCCGCCGCTATCAGGACCGGCGCACAAAAGTGAACAACTTTGTCCGCGCGCGCCGGCACGATGTCTTCTTTGATCAGCATTTTGATTCCGTCGGCTATCGGCTGGAAAAGGCCAAAAGGTCCGACGCGGTTTGGGCCGTAGCGGTTTTGCATTCGGCCGAGAATCTTGCGTTCGAGCACGGAAATGGCGGCAAAGAGGCTGAGGAAAACTGCCAGGACGGCCGCGATGTTGATTAAGGCCGACGCGATCTGGAGCAGCCAACCATTTTCCAAGCGGGAAAGCAGCTGCTGTTTTATGTTAACGAAAACCTGATCAGCAAAGGCGCTCACCCGCGGAAGGAAAGCGGTGAGCTGTGAGCTTATCAAGCAAAACTCAACTTTCGAGCGCAGCGATATCCGCCAGATCCTGAGGCCGCCCGACAGCGCGCTTGTTCCGGATGAGCGCTTCTTTGCTCAAAATGAAAACAGGGATGCCATCCAGCTCGGCGGCAAGTCGGGTCGCAAAAGCATCCTCGGAAGCGACACCGGTGAGGCTGGTGAGAAGATCGATGCGATTCGGTGATCGCCCAAGCTGAATTACCTGGCCTGAAAGAGTGAAGTCGCCTTCAGTGAAACCGCTTCCCGCAAACCCGAACTCATTCAGTAAAGCAGCAAGCTTGGAAGCGTTCTCGGAAGTGGCACGAACAAGGACATCCAAGTCACCGGTGTAGCGCGGCCGGCCGTGGAAGGCGAGGCTGTGCGCTCCGACAATGACATACTCAACGCGGCGTAAGTTGAGTAACTCGACAAACTCTCTCAAGTCGTTGCTCAGGGGCATGATTGAGTAGCTCTACCAGGATCTGCAAACGCTCGTTTCCAGTAAGCTTCTTGTAGAAATCGCGATCGGATTTTTCCGCCGCGGCAAAGTTACGGAATTGCTTTACCGTTTTGTCCACTTCGCAACTATACTGAGTTGAGGCGACATTCCGAGGCTTTGTTTATGGCACCGCATCCCTACTTCTTCATCGTGATTTTTGTGGGGGTGGCGCTCATTTTCCCAGTGATACCGCTTGGGCTTGCCTGGTTGTGGCGCAGATTTTTCCAGCCACCGAAACCGGGGGCCCAGAAGAACGCGACCTACGAGTGCGGCATCGAAGCCCAGGGCGAAGCGCAGGTCCAGTTTCGCTCACAATATTACCTCTACGCCATCATCTTTTTGATTTTCGACGTGGAAGCGATTTTCCTCGTCCCCTTTGCCGTGGCGTTCACGGCATTGCCAGTTGGCGCTTTCATCGCCATCCTGATATTTCTGCTGCTGCTGATTGAAGGACTTGTTTGGGCCTGGGGGAAAGGTTGTCTAAATTGGGCGAAATGAGCGAGCCGATGGATGAAGCGCTCCGCAGTGAGCTGCAGCGGCAGGGAGTCTGGGTCACCTCGATGCAGGAGCTTTATAATTGGGGACGCAAGAACTCCATCTGGCCGCTCCAGTTCGGGCTCGCCTGTTGCGCGATCGAAATGATCGCGACGGCGGCTTCGCGCTATGACATCGCGCGTTTCGGCGGCGAGGTTTTCCGGCCGTCGCCCCGGCAGGCTGACCTTATGATTGTGGCCGGCACCGTGACAAAGAAAATGGCCCCCCAAATCGTCCGGCTCTACAATCAGATGCCCGATCCGAAGTATGTCATAGCCATGGGCGCGTGTGCCATTTCCGGTGGCCCATTCAAACAGGGCTACAACGTGCTCAAAGGAATCGATCGTTACGTTCCGGTTGATGTTTACATTCCCGGCTGCCCGCCGCGGCCGGAGGCATTGCTCCACGCCTTCATGGAACTTCAGCGCAAAATCGACGAACAGAAATTGAGCGGGAAGGACAAGGCCAAATTCCTTAACCCGGAGCAGCAGAGCGAATTTCCGGTGCCCCGTTTCGGCGAACATGACCTGGAGCCAGCGGCAAATCCGCAGCTGTTCCGTCCGCCGCCTGTCGAGCGCGCGAGTTAGATCTCGTTAGCCCTTAGAGCAGCGCCTTGGCACCTACCTAGAGCTTCGCCAGAATCTTGCGCGCAACATCTTTAGCTTTATCGAGCGCGCCAGCTTCGTCTTTCATTCCGCCAAGACCAACGGTGACGAAATACTGACCTTTCACCACGTAGAGCATGATGACGTTTGCGGGCAGACCATTCTCCGGCGCACCATTAAACATGCCCGCTTGATCACCCAGGCCCTCCACCGGCTTCATCGCGCCTCCGCTTGCCGCCACCTGCTCGAATTCCTTCCGCGGATCCATGCTGCCGGCGCTCGCCTGCCGCACCCGGAGCAGAAGTGAACGCACCGACTTGCTGCTGTAATAATTGCACTTCGAATAATAGCCGTCCGACCCGATCGTATTCACCGGCGCGGGATCGCGCACCGGTTCGCCCAAAATTTTTTCGGCCGCGGCTCTGGAGATGATGCGGGAAACATCGACTGGAGTCTCCGCCGCGAAAACGCCAATCGTTAGCAGGCTAAGGAAAAGGGTAGCGCCAGATCGGCTTCTCATCTTAGCCCGCGGGCGATCCAGTGCCGCCGGGTTCAGTCATGGCCACGGGATCGAGCGCCGCATTCAATTCCGCTTCGGGCAAAATCTTTTTCTCCCGGCAAATCTCGCGCACGGTCTTTCCAGTTTGGGCGCTTTCCTTTGCGATCTCGGCCGCCCGATCATATCCGATCTTCGGCGCCAGACTGGTCACCATCGCCATGGAAAGTTCCACCAGCTCGCGGCAGCGCTCTTCGTTCGCTTCAATCCCGAGCGCGCATTTTTCCGCGAAGGCGTCGCTCACATTTCCGAGCAGCCGGATTGATTCGAGAAGATTATGCGCCATCACCGGCATCATGACGTTGAGCTCGAAATTGCCGTTCGCGCCTGCCCAGGTGATTGCCGCGTCGTTCCCGAAGACCTGCGCGCAGACCATCATCATCGATTCGCACAAAACCGGGTTCACCTTGCCCGGCATAATGGAGCTGCCGGGCTGTGTTGCCGGCAATCGAATTTCGCCAATGCCGCAGCGAGGCCCGCTGCCCAGCCAACGGATGTCGTTGGCAATTTTAAACAAGCTCGTTGCGATTGTCTTCAGTTGCCCGCTCGCTTCCACGATGGCGTCCTTGCCCCCCTGCGCCTCGAAATGATCGCGCGCCTCGTAAAACTCAATCCCGGTGCGCTGATGCAAATGCCGCATCACTTTTGCCGGAAGATCGTGGTGCCGGTTCAATCCTGTGCCCACGGCCGTGCCACCAAATGCGAGCTCGCGTAAGACGTCAATCGCCTTTTCCGCGCGGGCCTTCGCATAATTGAGCTGTTGCGCGTAACCGCCGAACTCCTGGCCGAGGCGCACCGGTGTTGCATCCATCAAATGCGTCCGGCCAATTTTGATAATGTCATGAAACTCCTGCGCTTTGGCCGAGAACGCGCCGCCGAGCTTCTCCAGCGATGGCAATAAACAATTCCTTAGCTGCTCCGCTGCGCTGACGTGAATAGCGGAGGGAATGACATCGTTGCTCGACTGGCCCATGTTCACGTGATCGTTCGGATGCACGATCTCGCGCGAGCCGATCGGCTTTCCCGCCAGTTGCGCGCAGCGGTTCGCGATCACTTCATTAGCGTTTGTGTTTGTGCTCGTGCCGGAGCCGGTCTGGAAAATATCGAGCGGGAAATCGGCATCATGTTTCCCTTCCGCCACTTCTTCCGCGGCCTGGACGATGAGCGCGGTGCGATGCGCGTCGAGCAGGCCGAGATCGTGATTGGCCTGCGCTGCGCCCCACTTAATCAAGCCCAGTGCGCGGATAAATGGACGCGAGAAGCGATGTCCGCTCACCGGAAAATTGAGCACCGCGCGCTGCGTGGAAGCGCCGTAGAGTGCGTGCTCGGGCACATCCATTTCGCCCATCGAATCTTTTTCGATGCGCGATTTTGCTTCAGCGCTCACGCGTGATTGGATGAAAAACTTTCCGCCCGACGGCGCGCGCCATTGCGGCCGTTGTCCAAGGCGTCTTTGCCGAAGACGGTGATGAACATCGGCGGGATATTCTGCAGAAAATACTCCGATTCGACGGTGGCGAACTCGGTAGCATGCTGGCGCAGCTCGTTCGTCACCTGGTAAATGATGAATTGGCCGCCGGGCGCGAGCGCATCATGTGTTTGCCGCAGCAAATCGCGCTTTTTCTCAATTTCCAAAATGCTGAAGGGAATACCGGAAATGATGTAATCGCAGTGCGCGATACCACGCCGGCCAAGCTCGTGGCGAATGGTTGCGGCGTTGGCATTGATGACGTGCACGCGCGGGTCGCTTTGGAATTGACGCGCAAGATCGCGCGAGAAGGCCGGATCTAATTCAAAGAGCAAGAGCTGGGCGTCGGGCCGCATTCGCTGCGCCAGCTCCCGCGAATGCACGCCTTCGCCGGGACCGTATTCAGCGATAACACGGGCGCGGTTGAAGTCGACCTTGCTCGCGACGCGCTCGACCAGGGCCCGTGAGCTCGGCACGATGGAGGCAATCTGAAATGGGCGCTTGAGAAAGCGTTTGAAAAACAGGGCGCTCATTCGACAGAGGGCGAATTGTTCACTGCTGTCTTTCGATTGTCCAGCCGTGAAAACGTGTGCCCGCCGGTGGACGAGTGGGGAAAAGACTATTTGACTTTCATTCTGGTTTTTATAATGATGAAATTGTGAATAAGGCTTGCGTCGGCAGGCGCGAGTTGATTTTTAGTTCCCCATGCACAACCTGCTGACCGTAAAGGAAACCGCCAAATACCTGCGCATTCCGCTTCCGACGGTTTATTACCTGGTGCAGCGTGGGCAGCTTCCCGCCATCCAGATTGGTGGCCGCTGGCGCATCAAAAAAAATGCGCTCGATAAAGACATCCTCAAGGAGGACAAGTCCGGCCAGCCCACTGTGCTCGTGGTCGATGACGACGAGAGCCTGCAAAATCTTTTCAAGCTGTTCCTGAAAAAGATCGGCTTCAGCCGCGTCGTTGTCGGCACAGTCAAGGAAGCGATTGCCGCTATCGACAAACAAAAGTTCGATCTCGTTTTTCTCGACCTGAAACTTCCTGACGGTCCGGCTGATGACGTCTACGATACGCTCAAGGACGAACAACCGGAATGCCGAATCGTTGTCATCACCGGCTATCCTGACAGCGAGATGCTCGATCGAATTCTCGCGAAAGGCCCCGTCACCGTCCTGAAAAAGCCGCTGAAAGTGGAGCAGCTTCAGCAGACTGTGCGCATTCTCGGCCACAAAGACACGGGCAAACTCGCCGCCTAGGCTTCACGCCGGTTTCTTCTTCAGCGCGCGAACTGCGCTTTCCGTTTGTTCCGCAATTCCGGTCCAGCCCGGGCGTTTATTCGTGGAGGCAAGGACGCGCAATACCACTCCGGCTTGTTTCGGCGCGACGAACTCGCAGAGCTTCGAGATCGTGGATTAACCGACATGAAGGGGCCAATCAGCTCCGCGCTCCACGCAATAAAGGCGGTCTGTTGACTACTCACTTATCGCTATTCACTTATCATCAATTCCAGGCGCGGTTAGCTCAGTGGTAGAGCACTACCTTGACACGGTAGGGGTCACAGGTTCGAACCCTGTATCGCGCACCATCATGATTTTCCACTGATGCGGTCTTGCCCTGTTTTCATCGGCGGTAAATGGCGCGAAACCCAGGGCGTTGAGACATCGCCGGTTTTCAATCCTTCCCGCGGCGAAATCATCGCGCAGGTGCCGCTGACGCGTTTCTTCGTGCCGGGACTCACTGGCATGATTGGTTTCTGGGCGACGCTCGCCCTCAATATTCCGGATTTCTCGCGCTACGCCCATTCGCAGTGCGATCAGATTATCGGCCAGGTGGCCGGCTTGCCGCTGACCATGGTGCTATATTCCTTCATTGGCGTGGCCGTGACTTCCGCGACCACGATGATTTATGGCGAGACGATCTGGGATCCCGTAGATGTGCTCACGCGTTTCCGTAATCCAGTTGTGCTCGTCATCGCGTTGCTCTCTCTTTGCCTGGCAACGCTGGCCACAAACGTCCGGGCCAATGTCGTTGGTCCAGCTAACGATCTCTCACACGTCGCGCCGCGCGGATTTCCTTCCGGCTAGGTGGATTGATCACTGGCCTCATCGGCGTGCTCATTATGCCGTGGAAACTGGTGGGGGATCCTTCCGGCTACACTTCACCTGGCTCGGCGGTTACAGTGCGTTGCTTGGACCGATCGGCGGCATCATGATCGCCGATTACTTTGTTTATCGCGGCCGGCAATTGAACGTGCGCGCGCTTTACCGGCGCGATGGGGAATATCGTTTTATCAACGGATGGAGCGCAGTTGCCATCGGCTCACTCCTCATCGCCGTTCTGCCAAATCTGCCGGGATTTCTTGTAAATGTGAAAGTGCTCGAGGCAGCGGCCGTGCCGGCATTTACTGTCCGGCTCTATGATTATGCCTGGTTTGTCGGTCTCGCCCTGGCCTTCGTTATTTATCTCGGCTTACGGCGAATCTTTCCCAACGGGTAGATCGCCGTTAGACTGAGCGACCCCATGCAATTGCCTGAGCTGCCCCCTTTCGATTATTCGCCACAGCCCTACTCCGGACCTTCGGCCGATGAAGTGCTCCGGCTGCGCAAGGAGTTCCTGAACCCGGGAATCTTTCTCTACTACAAAAAGCCGCTCATGCTGGTTGAAGGCCGCATGCAATACGTCTGGGACGAGCGGGGACGGCGCTACCTCGATGCCCTGGGCGGGATCGTGACGGTGAGCGTCGGCCATTGTCATCCGCACGTGGTGGAGGCGGCGCGCAAACAGAACGAACGGCTGCAACATTCCACCACCATCTATCTGCATCCGGCCATCGCTGAGTATGCGCAAGAGCTCGCGGGGAAAATGCCGGGCGAACTCAAGGTGTGTTACTTTGTTAACTCCGGCTCGGAAGCTAACGACCTCGCGCTTTTGATGGCGCGCGCCTTCACCGGCAATTACGACATGATCGCGCTGCGCAATTGCTATCATGGCGGCAACGCTTCCGGGATGGGCCTGACCGCGCATCGCACCTGGAAGTTTAATGTGCCGCACAGTTTCGGTGTGCATCACGCCATCGCTCCCGATCTCTATCGCGGCGCCTGGGGGCGCAACGATGCCAATGCCGGCCGCAACTACGCAGCGGACGTGAAGAGTTTAATCGATCACGCGACGCCGGGGCAGATCGCAGGCTTTATCGCGGAGTCGATCCAGGGAGTGGGCGGCTGCGTGGTTTTTCCGGACGATTATTTGCGGCACGCCTACGAGCATGTGCGGGCGGCCGGTGGCGTTTGCATTGCCGATGAAGTGCAGTCGGGGTTCGGGCGGACGGGGACCCATTTTTGGGGATTCGAAAGCCAAGGCGTGGTGCCGGACATCGTGACGATGGCGAAAGGAATTGGCAACGGTGCGCCGTTGGGCGCAGTGGTGACCACGCCGGAGATCGCGGCGACGCTGGCGCAGCGCACGCACTTCAACACTTTCGGCGGCAATCCCGTGGTGATGGCGCAAGCCAGCGCGGTCCTGGAGGTGATCGAGCGAGAGAATTTGCAAGCGAATGCGCTGAAGATGGGCGAGCGAATCACCAACGGCCTGAATTGGCTGAAGGAAAAGCACAACATCATCGGCGATGTGCGGGGCAAAGGTTTATTACTCGGCATCGAGCTGGTGACGGATCGCGCGACGAAGGAGCCGGCGACAGCGGAGTGCGGCCAGATCTTGGAGTTGTGCAAAGAGATGGGGCTGCTGCTGGGCAAAGGCGGATTGCACGGGCAAACCATCCGTTTCTCGCCGCCCATGTGCCTGGATGAAGCCGATGCCGATTTCATCATCGATGTGCTCGATCGCGCCTTTAGCGCGCTTTAGATTAGCTCTCGATTACGAGCACAGCCGCGCCTTCGATCTGGCCCGCGCGTAAGCGCGCCAGAGCTTCATTCGCTTGCGCGAGCGAAAACTTTTCCGTTGCGCTCCGCACGGGCACGCGCTCGGCAACGGCGAGGAATTCTTCTCCGTCCCGCCGGGTGAGATTGGCGACGGAACAAATGGCGCGCTCCTGCCAAAGATCAGAGTACGGAAAAGAGGGAATATCGCTCATGTGAATGCCCGCGCACACGATGACGCCGCCAGGTTCAAGAGCACGTAATGCAACCGGCACGAGCTCGCCCACCGGGGCAAAGATGATCGCCGCCTCCAGCTTTTCCGGCGGCATTTCAGCTGAAGCGCCAGCCCAGAGCGCGCCGAGTTTTCGCGCGAATTGTTGTCTTTCGGTGTCACCGGCGCGGGTAAAAGCAAAGACTTCACGTCCTTCAAAACGCGCGACCTGGGTAATGATGTGGGCCGCTGCGCCGAAGCCATAAAGGCCGAGCCGTTTCGGATCACCACATTTGCGCAGGGCGCGAAAGCCGATCAACCCGGCGCAAAGCAGAGGCGCAGTGGCGATATCGTGCAAAAATTGCGGAAGCGGAAAACAAAAGCGCGCATCGGCCAGAGCGAACTCAGCATAACCGCCGTCGATAGTAAATCCGGTGAAGCGCGCTCGCGGGCAAAGGTTCTCGCGTTGCGAACGGCAAAACCTGCATTGGCCGCAGGTCCAGCCCAGCCACGGAATGCCGACACGATCGCCTTCACTAAAACCGGTTACTCCGGAGCCTAGTTGCTCAATGTGACCAACAATCTCATGCCCGGGAATGAGCGGCAGCTTCGGGCTGCGCAGTTCACCATCGATGATGTGCAAATCGGTGCGGCAAATCGCGCAGGCCCTGACCCGAACCAGAACTTCCCCACGGGCCGGCGCGGGCCTGGGCAGCTCGGCCAGTTGCAGCGGCTCTCCAGGCGCAGTGAGCACCATCGCACGCATCGATGAAGGTGAAGTGAGGAGTGACGGTGACAAGGGTGAAAGTGTAAACTGGCGTGCCGTCCCACCCTTCAGTAGGCTGGCGCCGTGGTCGCTCTTAACGAAGAAGCGCTGACTGACAGGATTCTCGCCGGCGATCGGATCACGGCCGAAGAGGCGCTCTTATTATATAGTTGGCCGCTGGAGGAACTCGGCGCGCTGGCCGATCAAAGGCGGCGAGAAGCGAAGCGCTTGTCCTACCACGGCTGCGGCAACCAGATCGTCACCTTCATCATCGATCGCAACATCAATTACACCAACGTTTGCAATGTTTACTGCAAGTTCTGCGCGTTTTATCGCACGGAAAAAGATGCGGACCATTACGTCATCTCTTTCGAGGAACTGGACGCGAAGCTCGATGAATTGAGCGCGGCCGGCGGAGTGCAGATTCTGATGCAGGGCGGGCATCATCCCACGCTCGGGTTCAACTGGTACATCGATCTCTTGCATCACATCCGCGAGAAGTATCCCCGCATTAACATCCACGGATTCAGCCCGCCGGAGTTCCAGCATTTCGCTGAAGTGTTCGGAATGCCGCTGCGCGATGTGATCGCGAAGTTCAAAGAAGCGGGCCTCGGCTCAATTCCCGGCGGCGGGGGCGAGATTCTGGTCGATCGCGTGCGAAAGAAAATTTCGCCATTAAAAATCAATACCGACCAATGGCTGGAAGTGATGCAGGCCGCGCACGAGCTCGGATTAAAATCGAGCGCGACGATGATGTTCGGTCACGTGGAGACGATTGAAGAGCGCATCGAGCATCTGCGCCGCATTCGCGAGCAACAAGACCGCAGCGGTGGCTTCACCGCCTTCATTTGCTGGACGTTCCAGCCGGAGAACACCGTGTTAAAGGTGAAACAGAAAACCGGCGTAGCGGAATATCTGCGGATGCAGGCATTGGCGCGCATTTTTTTGGACAACATCGAGAACATTCAGAGCTCCTGGGTGACGCAGGGACCGCAGATCGGGCAGGTAGCGCTCAGATTCGGGGCGAACGATTTTGGCAGCGTGATGATGGAAGAGAACGTGGTGAGCAGCGCCGGGACGACCTTCCGGCTGGATGCGGGGCAGATCGAACAACTGATTCGCGATGCCGGGTATGAACCGCGCCGGCGCAACAATTGGTACGAGCTGCTGGAGTCGTGCTGATTTCGCGGTCGAACGCTTGCAAGCAGTTGGGGTTTGACGATAATCGCGTCCGTACTCATCTAAATACCGCTTTCCCCGCAGCGGTAGTGATTCATCTCCGATAATGCTCCACGACTCATTACGCCGCTGCCGGGTGCGAATTTTCACCGGACTGGCGCTGCTCCTCTGTAGTTCTACGCTGCGCGCACAAGCTCCGCCGCCGGAAGCGGCCGAGCAACAGCGACAGGGTCCTCCCATCGTTCGCAGCATCGATGTGCAATATGTGGGGCCGGTCACAATCAGCCGCGAGCGTGTTCTGGCGCAAATGCGCACGAAAGTCGGGCAGCCTTATTCCGACATCGTGGCCGAAGACGATATCCGCAGTCTTTTCAGCACCGGGGCGGTGGAGAACGTGCGCATATTTGGTCAGCCTCAAGGTGATGGCATCCGGGTCGTGGTCGCCATCCAGACACGCTCCATTTTAACCGAGATTCAGATCGATGGCGCCAGTCGCATACCGGCAAAACGGCTGCGCAAAGCTCTTGGCATAAAATTAAATACGCCGGTGCGGGAAGAGGATTTGGAGAAAGGGCGGCAGAAGATTTTCGATACCTATCAGGCACACGGCTTCACCGATGTCGATGTGAGATTTCGGATCGAGGCGGCGGACCCGAAGCGGGCTACGTCGCGTGTTGTTTACACGATCAATGAAGGAGTGAAGGGAGCGATCAGCCTGATCGATTTCGAAGGGAACGCCCATATCTCAGCGAGGCGGTTGCGCAAACAGATGAAGACGAAGAAGCGCTCGATCATCGGGTTCATCGATAAATCGGGGCGATTAGATGAAGCGCAGTTGCAGCAGGATCTCCAAAGCGTGCGCGAATATTACCAAAACCAGGGGTTCATCGACATGGCTGTGCGCGACGTGCGCAAGGAGCGAACCGCCAATGGCAGGCTGCACATCGTGGTCGTGGTAGATGAAGGCGCGCGCTATCGCGTCGGGAAAATCTCTGCCGTGGGCTTTCAAAATACGACTGAAGAAAGAATCCGCGCGCTGCTCAAGGTGAAGGAAGGCGCGGTTTATTCGCCCAAGGCCATTAAGGAAGATGCCAAGGCCATCGCTGACGCGTATGGGGCGGGCGGATACGTCGAAGCCGAAGTGGTGCCGGAAAGCTCCTCGGCCCGCGGCAACGTCATCGACGTCACTTACAGAATCCAGGAAGGCCAGCGCTCATTCGTCGAGCGCATCAGCATCGTGGGCAACACCCGCACGAAGGACAAAGTGATCCGGCGCGAGGTGCTGATCGCGCCAGGCGATATCTTCAACACCGTGCGGGTAGACGTGAGCAAGAAGCGTCTGGAAAATCTCGGGTACTTTTCCAAAGTCGATGCTTACCCGGTTGATACCGGAGTGGAAGGACGCAAAGACCTCCAGATTCAAGTGGAGGAAAAGCGTACCGGCTCGCTCAATTTTGGCGCCGGCTTCAGCACGGTCGATAGTCTCATCGGTTTTGTCGAACTGACGCAGGGAAACTTCGATATCACGAACTGGCCGAGCTTCACCGGCGGCGGTCAAAAGTTCCGTCTTCGCCTGCAAGGCGGCACGCAGCGAAAGGACGTGGAATTGCAGTTGATCGAGCCGTGGTTTCTCGATCGGCCGCTTTCACTCGGCGGCGAAGTCTTCTATCACGAGGCGAACTTTCTCAGTAATCTCTACGACCAGCGCACCTACGGGTTGTCCATCGAGCTGCGCAAACCGCTGCGGCCATATCTTTATGCCACGCTTGGTTATTCACTTGCCGATTTTGACATTTATAATGTTGCCCTTGGTGTATCGCCCCAGATTCTGGAGGAGGAGGGCAGCTCGACAAAGAGCCAGGTCAGCGGCAGCCTGGTCTGGGACCGGCGCGACAGTACTTTCCTGACCCGGAGCGGAGAGCGTGTGGCCCTCACCATGTATGTAGCGGGCGGGGTTCTCGGCGGGACTGAGCAAATCTACGGATGGGACTTGGAAGGCTCGAAATATTTCCACCTCCCCGGCGACACGATCTTCCTCGTCAACGCGGAAGCGGCGGTGGTGGACAACTGGGGGAGCGGCACCCGGGTGCGTATTTTTGACCGCCTCTTTCTAGGCGGCGCAAATAATTTGCGCGGTTTTGATTTTCGCGATGTCGGGCCGAAGGATGCGAAAGGGGAGCCGCTTGGCGGCAAAACACTTGCCCGGGCGACGGTGGAATACACCTTTCCCGTTATTGAAAAGGTGCGCGGCGCGGTTTTCTACGACACCGGGTTTGTCGAAAGTAACTCGTATGATTTCAGCGCCAGCAACATTGCTTCTGACGTTGGCATTGGTATTCGCCTCGATTTGCCTGTCGGTCCTCTGCGGATCGACTATGGTTTCCCTCTCCAGAAAGCTGGCAACCACGGAGGGGGGAAGTTTAACTTCAATGTCGGTTACCAATTTTGAACAGAACCAATCACTGGCAGTCTAATGCCACTTCAACCAACCTGAATCATCCTTTATGAAGACTCTTTTCTCACTCGTGCTGGGCGCAGCGGTCGCGCTGCCAACGGCCGCATTCGCACAAGGCGCCCTCAAGGTCGGCACGGTGGACATGAATCGGGCGTTCAAGGAATACAGCAAGACCAAGGAAGCGGAAGCCAAGATCAACGCCGCGCGTGATGCCGCCAAAAGAGAATTCGATGACCGGGCTGATGCTTACAAAAAAGCTCTCGAGGAAGTGAATAACTTGAACAAGCAGCTCGAAGCTCCCGCCTTGAGTCCCGACGCCAAGTCGCAAAAAGCGAAGGATCGAGACGACAAAATAAACAACGTGAAAAACATGGAGCGCGAGATCACCGAGTTCCGGCAGACGCGCGAGCGTCAATTGCAGGAACAAGCCATGCGCATGCGTGAAGGGATCGTGAAGGAAATCACCGACATCGTGATGGAGCGGGTAAAAAGCACGAACATGGATCTGGTGTTCGACAAATCCGGGATGAGTCTCAATGGGGTGCCGCTGGTGATGTATGCGCGGGACAATTACGATTTCACCAACGACATTATTGCCGCGCTCAACAAACCGGGCCGGGTCAGCAGCGTGAGCACTGACGCCACTCTCGGCAGCCCCTCACCCGCCAGAGCGACTTCACCCGCTTCCACTCTCCATCTCTCGTCCCCAGTTCCCACCGCTTCACCGAAGAAGCCGTAACAGAGCTTACTTCCTTGCCAACGCACGCAGGGCAGCGCCGGCGTGCGTTTTTGCTTTTGTGACGACGGTCATCGGCCGATCACGTCGTTCTCTTTGCGCCGCGATGAGCGCGAGCTGCGGGATATTGTTGGCCAGCACGCTGCTCTCTGCGCCGGATTGGACGGCTACTCTCACACGCGATCCGCGCGGCAACTTTCCGGATCCGCGACCGGTGCGTGCCACCTATATCTTCGCCTGGAGCGGAATCACGGCGGCAACCGCCGAAGTTTACTTCCACCGTGGAGGGGAAAAGGCCTTCCTGCTCGAAGGCCGGGGCCGTACCCTTGGGTTGGCCCGTGTGCTTTGGAGATTCGATCTCAACTATCGCTCGCTCGCCGATGCGAAAACGCTGCATCCGATCGAGACCCATCAGATCGAAACGGTGCGCGGAAAACGCATTGAAACGCACTTAAAATTTTCCGATGCGGGTGTGAGTCGCACACGCATCGAAGGCGATCCGCCGAAAGCGAGCACGAAGGATTTTTTCCTGCAAAATCTGCACGATCTCCACTCCGTCCTGCTTTATATCCGCAGCCAGCCGCTGCACGACCGCAGCAGTTATCGGGTCGCGGTTTATCCGGCCAACTCAGCCTACGTCGCCACCATTACCGTGAGCGGACGCGAACATGTGCATGTGCGGGCCGGCAGTTACAATGCGATCAAACTCGACCTGCAACTCCAGCGCATCAGCAAGAGAAACGAGCTCGAGCCACATCGAAAGTTCCGCCGCGCCTCGATATGGGTATCCGATGATAGCGATCGCATGCTGCTGCGGGTGGAAGGCCAGATTTTCATCGGCAGCGTGACCGCGGAATTGCAGTCCGCGCGCTTCGAATCTCTTTAGTGAATCCACTCACCACGGACCGGAGGCTCGGCTGCGGGCCGGCGACGCGGCAGGTGCGGCGCGCGTTCGCCCGGCAGCAGCCCGAGTGAGGCGAGCGTGTCCATATCGAGCCGTCCGGTTGAGATCAAACCGAGACGCGATTGATACGTGCGCAATGCATATTCAAGCTCTGGCCCGAAAACGCCATCGACCTGGCCGCGATACAAGCCTCGTCGTCGCAGATTTGTCTCGACGCCGAGGAGCACGTGCCGCTGCAGCTCCGGCGGAGCCGTCGCGTAAGGCGTGTCGGCAAAAACGTCGTTAGCGATTTGCGGTTGCGGCGCAGGATACGTTTCGGGCGGGCGCGACTGTTGCGCGCGGCGTGGGACTCGCGGCGCTTCTTCCGCCGGCTCATTAGCGCCGAGGTCGTCATCCTGCGTAGTCTGGCCTCGAGTGTCTCCTGGCTCCGGGGGCGGTGTCGCGGTCTGGACAGTGGCTGCGGGATTCGAGCTCAGCGCGCGCAACGTTTCCTCGTTCAACTCTCCCGTAACCTGAAGACCGTTGCGGATCTGGAAACGTCGGATGGCCGCAGTCGTGTCGGCATTTTTCTCGCCCGTAATTTGACCAAAATAATATCCCTGCTCTTTCAATGCCTCCTGCGCCTGCTGAATCGTGCTGTCAGCAAGCGCGAGCTGCGCCATCGCCAGCAAGAGAGTCGCAACGCCCCATTTCATTGCTCTGCGCATTTTGACGCCCCCCTTTTCGCCTTATTCAGCACGCGCCACCGTCCGCTGCTTCAGCGTTTCGCGATACTTGAGAATCCCAGAGCTGATGGCCGTTGCCAGCTGTTCGCGGTAGCTGTTGTCGGCGAGTTTTCCAATGTCGTCTTTGTTGGTCAGAAAACCTCCTTCCACCAGCACGGCCGGATGACGGACATTTGCGAGCACATAGAATTGCTCTGCCTTCGTGCCGCGGTTATTCGCGCGGGTTTGCGTAACTAATTCCTGCTGGATGAATCCAGCCAGGCTCTGGCTTTCGACGTTGGGCGTGGCAGCCGAAACGCTTTGCAGGAATGGCAGCC
>JBKPQR010000097.1:0-17613 GCA_046734175.1 Verrucomicrobiota bacterium
CCACGCGGCCCAAGGCCGTTTTGCACGACCTCATTGTACCTCTGCAAGTCGAACCCCTCCTTGCCCGCAAACGCCGGAAGCTTCTTCAGCGCCTCCGCGATCTCGGCCGGAGTCGGTCGCACTCCCAATGCTTCGGCTTCATGTCGCAGAACAATGAGATTAAGGGCAAACTCCACCTTCATCTGCGCCTCTGTCTGCGCGCTCAAGACCATGTCGCGCAGGAACTCGAACATGCCGAGATCACGCGCCAGATCGAAGAGACGCGCCCCGCGGCTCATCTCCACGTTGGAAATATTGCGGCCGTAGAGCTTCGCCACCGCCCCGGAGCGAACAGCTCCGATGTCTGCTTTGTTGAAGTAGAAGACGAAGGGGACAGCAAGGATGGCAATAACAATCATGAGCCACTTCTGGTGCTTGCGAAAAACGTTAATCATAAGGCCAGTCCAGCGCAGACATTGTCCATCCAGTTCCGCACCTGCAGATTCTACGACGAGCTATCGCTCCGGCAACTCACCTTCAGTCTGGTATGAAGAATGGTCGGCTAAAGTCGAGGAAAGGCTGAGTTCGCGGTGAAGTTGAACCTGTTCATCTGAATAACTCGGCGGCAAAACTCAGGCACCTTTCTCACGCAGCCTTCCCGCCATCAGAGAGAGCGCCGGTGCCAGCCATTTCTGCCTGCCCGTCCGTAATGTTAGCAGCACAATGGCAACGAGGAATGGTTGTCCTCCATCGCTTGCGGCAGTCGCATTCTTTTCTGGCGTGATGCGAGGCGGGCGGGCAAATAGAAGCTGCGCATGCTCTTCCTCCTGATCGTAATCGGCACCGTTTACGTCTTTGAGTACATCAACGGCTTCCACGACGCGGCCAATGCCATCGCGACCGTTGTCTCCACCAAGGTCATGACGCCGCGCGTCGCGGTCATCATGGCAGCGGGCTTCAATCTTGTAGGCGCGCTCTCCGGCACGGCCGTCGCGAAAACTGTGGGCGCAGGTCTGGTGGACACGAATTATGTCACCTCAACAACGATCCTGGCGGCAATGCTGGCTGGAATTTGCTGGAACCTGTTTACCTGGTGGTCAGGGCTGCCCACGAGCTCAAGCCACGCGTTGATTGGTGGCCTGTGCGGGGCCGCGCTCGCGTCCGCCAGCGGTAAATGGGCCGTCATAAAATGGTCTGTGACGAAGATCGATCCGGCTTCCGGTGCGCGCTCCTGGGATGGTCTTCTGCCGAAGGTGATCATCCCGATGATCACCTCGCCTGTCGCTGGACTGATCGTTGGGTTCCTCATGATGACCCTGCTCTACGTTCTCGTGCACCGATGGATGCCGGCCACGGTCAACAGAACGTTTGGAAAGCTTCAGATATTCAGCGCTGGCTACATGGCATGGGGCCATGGTTTCGCTGATGCGCAGAAGACCATGGGCATCATCGCGCTGGCGACCTTCGCCGCGACCAAGTCGGGACAGCTCGAGCACATACCTAGTTTCCTCAGCTTTCTTCACACGCCGAATTTCGAAATTCACCTCTGGATCAAAATTTCGTGCGCGGTGGTGATGGGCTTCGGTACCTGGGCTGGCGGCTGGCGAATCATTCGCACACTCGGGCACAAGCTCGTGCAGATGAGACCCGTTCACGGCTTTGCCGCTGAAGCCACGGGGGCGACGATTCTGCTCGTGGCCGGCAACCTTGGAATGCCGGTTTCCACGACACATTCCATTACCACCTCGATCATGGGCGTCGGTCTGGCGAAACACCACGGCAGACTCGATCCCATACTAGCGGAACAGATCGTTTGGGCATGGGTTCTTACCATTCCGTCGACGATGTTGCTGGCGTTCGGGTTCTACAAATTTCTGAACCTCTTCGGGATCAGCTAGCCTCGATCCTTCGGCCGCGCACCCGCAGCCCGCGCCTAGAGCGTTTCGAGGTCGCTGCTCGCAGGGCCATTGACCATCGTGCCGGTGCAATCGAAACGGGAGCCGTGGCAGGGGCAATCCCATGTCTTCTCTGTTGCGTTCCAGCGCACGATGCACTTGAGGTGCGGACAGACGGCCGACATCTTGTGCAAAGTTCCCGATTCGTCTCGATAAGCCGCCATCTTCTTCAAGCCTTCGCGAATGAGCGCGCCTTGACCCGGAGCGATTTCTTCTACCTTTGGAATGTCGCCGCTGGTGAGGTAGTCGCGTAGTTGAGCTACGACATTGGCATTCTCTTTAATGTAGTCGCCAAGTACCAGAGGTTTAAGCGTTTTGCGCTTTGGATCGTAGATCTCCGCCCAGCGGTTCTCGCGTCCAGTTATCAAGTCGGCTAACAAGATTCCACTAATGGTGCCGTGAGTCATCCCATTGCCGGAGTCTCCGGTGACAACGTAAACGTTCTTATCTCCGCCCGGATCCGGGCCGATGTAAGCGAGACCATCAACCGGCTCCATGACCTGCCCGGACCATCTGTCGGTGATGGCACCCGCGGCGGGGAAATGGCGGCGGGTCCATTCCTCGAGATTGGCAAAGCGGGCATCGAAGTCGAAAGCCTGCGCGCTCTTATGATCTTCGCCGCCGACGATAAGAACGTCGTGATCGCCATCGGAGGCCAGCCGCACGTAATGGTAAGCCACCGGGCCGAAGAGTTGTTTGTCTTCGGCCGCGCTTTGCGCCGTGTCCCAGAAGAGCGCGTGCGGAATGAGTCCGCGCTCGACCCGGAATCCGAGCACGTAAGTGGCGTAAGGCGCCTGTTTGCTGTGAATGACGAAGCGGTCGTTAATCGGCGAGTTCGTAGCCACGATGACGGCGCGGGCGGTAATGTGACGGCCGTCGCGCGTCTCGACTCGGGCGAGATCGCCGCCGACAACGTTGATGACGCGGTTGCCGGTAAAGATTTTTCCGCCGTTCTGCTGGACGGCATGAGCGAGACCATTCAGGTATTTGAGGGGATGGAATTGTCCCTGGCGCGGGAAACGCAGGGCCGGTCCGCTGACGTTTTGAATGATCGGCACGGTGTCGATGCGTTGGATCTCGAGCAGGCCGGCGCGCACGGTCGCGTCGTGTTCCTTGTCGATACTGGCCCTATCGCCGCCTTCGGGTAAAAAAAGATAGCCATCAGCCCGTTCGAAATCGCAATCGATTTTTTCGGCCTGCACAATCTCTTCGATGCGGTCGATGGCGGCGCTATGACTTTCGGCGGCAAGCCGGGCGGCTTCTTCACCGAGGATGCTTTCCAATTCGTAGAAGCGATCGTCCAGAGCGTTAACCAGATGCGCCGTCGTGCGGCCCGTCATTCCGCCGCCGACATCGCCATCGTCGATGACAACAACGTTGCGGCCCGCGCGCCCGAGCTCATACGCGCTGGTCATGCCGGCGATGCCGGCGCCGATGACGCAAACGTCCGCCTCGAGGTCGCTACTCAACGGCGCGGTGCGGAATTTGTGAGCTGTGCGCTCCCAAAATGAAAAGTTATTGCCAGCCCTTTCGCGCGCGAATTCCATCTTTAATGAATGAATCGCACGACCCGCGGTGAGAGCGCGTGCGTGTCAGGTTTTCCTGCCTTGCCGTTACTTTTGCAGCGCGTGCTCGTCGTCACTGCTGCTCTTCTTTTCGCGGATGGCGGAGACGCCATGCTCGAGAAAATGAGCTGTAGTCACTAAAGCAAGATGGGAGAAGGCCTGCGGAAAATTGCCGAGCTGTCGTTTGGCGCGCGGGTCGTATTCCTCCGAAAGCAAACCAAGATCGTTGCGCAATGTGAGCAGCCGCTCGAACAGCGCCCGCGCTTCGGCTTTGCGACCGATGAGGTCCAGACAGGTGGCAAACCAGAACGAACAGGGCAGAAACACTCCTTCATTGCCGGGAAGCCCATCGACATTTTCCTCCTGCGGCCGATAGCGCAAGACGAACCCATCGACGATCAGATCGCGCTCAATCGCAGCGATGGTATTGGACACGCGCGGATCTTCCGGTGGCAGAAAGCCGACGATGGGCATCATAAGAATACTGGCATCAAGCGCGTCCGATCCGTAGTACTGCGTGAATGCGTTTACCCTCGGATTGTAGCCGCGATCACAGACTTCGCGGTGGATCTGATCGCGCGCTGCTTTCCAGCGTGGCAGTTGCTCATCGGCAGCGAGTCCGGCTTCCTGCACCAACTGCACAGCGCGGTGGAAAGCGAGCCATGCCATGACCTTGGAGTGGGTGAAATGTTTGCGTCCGCCGCGCACTTCCCAGATGCCTTCGTCAGGTTTGTCCCAGTGGGATTCAAGGAAATTGAGGAGGGCTTTCTGGAGCGCCCAATCGGTCGGCTCCACCTTGATGCCGGCGCGGTGTGAGTGATACATCGCGCTCATCACTTCGCCGTAAACGTCGAGCTGAAATTGATTGGAAGCGGCATTGCCCACGCGCACAGGTTTCGAGTTCTCATAGCCGGCCAGCCAGGGCAGCTCGAACTCCGGCAGGCGCCGCTCTCCACGCACACCGTACATGATTTGCATCTGCGCCGGGCTCCCGGCGATGGCCCGCAATAACCACTCGCGCCACGAGCGCGCTTCATCCAGATAACCGGAGCGAAGCAGGGCGAAAAGAGTGAAGGTGGCGTCGCGCAGCCAGCAGAAGCGATAATCCCAGTTGCGCACCCCGCCGATCTGCTCGGGCAACGAAGTGGTCGCAGCCGCCACCATGCCGCCCGTGGGCGCGAAGGTCAGGCCTTTGAGCGTGAGAAGCGAGCGCACCACCGCGTCCCGCCAAGTCCCGGTCTGATCGCAACGGCGCGCCCAATCAATCCAAAACTGTTCCGTGTCGCGCAATGCATCATCGGCATCGACGGCCCGGGGCGGTTTTTCGTGCGAGGCAAACCAGGTGAGCACAAACGGCACGCGCTGACCTTGCGCGACTTCGAACTCAGCGACGGTGGTGAGATTTTCTCCGCGCGTTTCCACTGGCGTGCGCAGCATGAGAGCGTTCGGTCCCGCGATCGCCTGAAGACCGCCGTCTCGTTTGCGCACCCAGGGAACGATGTCGCCGTAATCAAAGCGAATGATTAATTCCATCCGCAACGGCGTCGTGCCTCGCACGCCTTCAACGATGCGGACGATATCGGGATTGGTCCCGCGCGGTGGCATGAAATCGACCAGGCGCACCGCGCTCTCCTCCGTCTCGAGCGTTGTCTCCAGGATTAAAGTGTCACCGCGGTAGCTGCGAGCACAGCGTTTCACCTGCGCAGCCGGCGCAATGATCCAGCGGCCATTGTTCTTGTCACCTAGGAGCGAGGCAAAGCAGGCGGCCGAATCGAATCGAGGAAAACAAAGCCAATCCACCGATCCATCACGGGCCACGAGCGCGCCCGTCTGCGTGTCGCTAAGGAACCCGTAATCTTCGATCTTCATTTGCGGGCTGAGTTGCGTTGCGGCTACGATTTCGCCAGCCGCTCGATCCCATCTCTCGTTAGCCGATACACCGTCCAGTCCTCCTGCGGTTTGGCGCCAAGTTTCCTATAGAACTGGATGGCGGGATCATTCCAATTCAGCACCGCCCATTCCATTCGGCCGCATCTGTGTTCTTGGGCAATCTGAGCCAGCCGCACGAGCAAGGCCCGGCCATAGCCACCTCCACGCTTTTCGGGTTTTACGAAAAGGTCCTCTAGATAAAGCCCTGGCCTGCCCATCCAGGTCGAAAAGTTAAAAAAGTAAACTGCAAAGCCGACCGGTTCTACTCCTTCAAAGGCGAGCAGCACCCGGGCGGCTGGCTCATTTCCAAACAGGACTTCGCTCAGGCCCGCTTCGGTCGCGACGACCTCGTCCGGTGCGCGTTCGTAAGTCGCTAGATCGCGAATCAATTGCAGAATCAGCGGCACGTCGCTCATCACCGCACCGCGGATTTGGAATTGCTCTGTCATTGTTCCTTCTTCAATTCGTAAATCGCAGACTCGGCGGACGAATCCGGCAGAGTCCAAGTGCGAGCGAGACAATCGTTGAAGCTGGAATAGGAGTCGAGTCAGCAGCTTGTGCCGCGATGAAATGGGCGCGCAAGAAAAAATAAACGCGGCGCGACATCGCTTCGCGTCTTGACAAAGGGCAAAGGCGAAGTCAATCGAGTAGAGCTCACGTGTGAACCGCCCAGCACTATTCTTTTTTGGTGTCTTCATGTGTCTCGTCATTCCGGGACCGGCGCATGGTCAGGAGTTACCTTCTTTAGTCAACGTGGTTGATTATTCAAAATTGCTCCCGTTCCTACCCAATGCTCCCGCCGGTTGGACCGCGGACAAGCCCGAAGGTTCCACCACGGATGCCGGTGGCTTCAAGCTTACTAATGTGCACCGCGATTATCGCAAAGGAGATGGGGAGAACGCGCCGAGCACATCTGTGAGTATTCTGGATTCTGCAGCCAACCCCGATGTGGAAGCGACAACCGCAGCCTGGAACTTCACCACTAGTTCGACCGAAGGTTACTCGAAGTCAGCGACGGTTGATGGCAACCCCGCTTTCGAAACTTTCGAGAACGAAGGCAAGCACGGCACGCTTTGGTTAATGGTGGCCAAGCGCTATTTTGTTCAGATCGAAACGAAAGGGCAGGATCCGGCCGCTTTGCAGGAGTGGGTGAAACGAATTGATCTGAAGAAACTGGCCGAAGTTAAATAGCAACGAGACCGCTTAATTAGGCGCCGGCACTCACTTCATGCGGGAGGTTAGACTAGTCATTCCCTGGTCCACCATTGCCAAGGTGCTGCTTGCGCTCCTGCTTGCCTATGGCCTGATTCGGGTATGGCCGCTCATTGAGCTACTCATTCTGGCTTTACTGATTGCCATAACCTTCTTGCCCCTCGCGCAATGGCTGGAGAAACGTCGCTGGCCACACTGGAGTAGCGTGCTGATCTCTGCCCTTCTGCTATTCGGAATGACTCTGCTATTCTTCGGCATGCTTGTGCCGACGGTCGGCAGCGAAGGAACCGAGGTCATCTCGCGCTTGCCGCGGCTGAAAGAAGAGGCACTGCGGTGGCTGCCATCACAAGGGGCGTTGCATGATTATGCCGCGCGGTTTTTTAGTTCACGCGGATTCAACGATCCCGAGCCGTGGCTCAAGCAGTTCGTCGCCTGGGGAACGATCGCATTAACCGGCCTGGCGGAGCTTTTTGTCATGCTTATCGTCGCCATTTACTTTATTGCCGATGGCCCGCGTGTTTACCGGTGGTTGCTGGCATTTCTACCTCAAGTCCAGCGGGAGAAGATGGCGATGGCCGGGGAAGAGATTGTTTCAGTGGTGGCCCACTACATGGCAGGTCAGTTAATTACTTCGCTATTATGCGGAGCTTATGTTTTTACCGTTCTGCTTCTACTGCATGTCCCCAACGCGGCCATTCTGGCCGTGCTGGCGGCAGTGTTCGATGTGCTTCCCTTAATCGGGTTCTTTCTTTTCACGATTCCGGCTGTTCTCATTGCGCTGACGGTGTCGCCCTTAACTGCATTAGCTGTCGCTGTTCTCTACTTTAGCTATCACATGTTCGAGAACTACTTCATTGTCCCGAAGGTCTACGGACATGCCTTGAAGTTATCTACTCTTACGGTGCTTCTTTCCTGCCTGGCTGCGGGCATGCTGGCCGGAATACCTGGTGTAATTATCGTGCTACCGTTGGTAGCGAGTTATCCCATTATCGAGCGGGTGTGGCTTCGCCCCTATCTCGGGCCGGAGACGGTCGCGCGGCACGAGCAAATTGATCGTGCCTCACAAGGCTGAGCTAATCCCAGTTCTGCACCAGGAGCCAGACCAAGCCAGAAAGCACTCCGGCAAAGGTGGAAAGAGCCAGCGCGACCCGGCTGGCATGTTTGCGCTTAAATTCTGGCACCGGAATATCGTCGTGAATACGTGTTGCCTCGAAAAGAAACATGAGAAAAAAGGCGACGATGAACCCGACTGCAGCCCACTTCAAGCAACCCAGGAAGAGCATGAACAACGTGAAGTATAGCCGATTCAGCGGCAGAATTCAAAACGTAACTGCTTACCGGGCTCGGCAGTTGCGGCGCGTCGCTAAAGACTAGCGGTTGGATGCGCGGGGAAGAAAAGTGTCACCTGCGTGCCGCGGCCCGGTTCGCTCGTAATCGCAGCTGAGCCACCGTGAAGCTGAAGAATCGATTTAACCAAAGCGAGACCGAGTCCAGCTCCTTGCGAAGTTCGCGCGGGGTCCAAACGGTAGAAGCGGTCAAACACGCGCGCAAGATGCTCCGCCGGAATGCCCGTCCCCGTGTCGCTTACTTTTACCTCAGTTCCGTCGCGCGCGGCAAGGACAGCTATCGAGATAGTCCCACCCTCAGGGGTAAAACGCAGCGAGTTCTCCAGCAAGTTACTTAGCGCCCGATCGAACAATAATGGCTCAGCCAGAACCTCTCCTTCACCGGTGCAAATAATGGTGATGTGACGTTCTTCGCCGAGTGGGCGGTAGTAGTTCGCGATCTTCTCAATGGCAGCGCGTCCATCGAAAGAGATTCGGTCCACTTTCCGCTCAGCGGCTTCTGCGCGGGCGAGGAAGAGGAGGTTATCGACAATGGCCGAGAGCCGCTGGCACTCGGCCAGGCTCGACTCGATGACTTCACGATACTCTGCCTTGTCGCGCGGTCGGGTCAGAGCGACCTCGGCTTCGCCGCGGATGTTAGCCAGTGGAGTGCGAAGTTCGTGCGCGAGATCGGCTGAGAATTGCGAGAGACGAGTGAAGGAATCTTCCAGCCGCTCGAGCATATCATCAAAGGCCCGCGCCAGTGACTGAAGTTCGCGCGGCCATTTTGCCGCCCCGATTCGTTCATTCAGATGGGTTGGCTGGATGCGCGCGGCAGCCTGCGTCATCTCCGCAAGCGGACGCAAACCGCGCCTGGTGACCGCGCTGGCGATGCCGGCGGATCCGATAAGCCCAAGCCCGAGCAAGAGAGCGAGAAGAACGCCGAACTCCCGGGTGAATTCCTCATCGGTGGTACGGTCTTGCCCGACCTGCAAGGTGAGGTTCTCCACCCGCGTGCTGGCGAGGGAGAAAAGTTTGCCCCCGCGCCGGAAATTTCGCGGAACCAATGGCAATGTGGCCGATTGCGGTGCGGGAAAAACAGCGCTCGGCAGCAACTCTTCCATCGCCTCAGTCTGGGCGAGGACTTGACCAGCGGAATCGAGCAAACGCACATGCCAGGTAGTCTCGCGCAGCGTTTTGATCTCATCGGCAAAAAGTGCGACGCCCCCTTTTTTGAGCGTTGCCCGCAGGGCATAGATTCTGTCGGCGAGCACGGCGTTGTCTTCCTCAAAAGCGTGCCGGACCATGAAGAGGTAGAAAGTGCCAAGGCCGCTCGCCAGCAGCAAGGCGGCCGCGAGAGTAAAAAACCAAACGAGCTGCGAAGCGATGGAGCGCGGTTCAGGCCGCTTTGCAGACATAGCCCACGCCGCGGATGGTGTGCACCAGCTTGGTCGCGAACGGATCGTCCACCTTGCTCCGCAGCCGTCGCACCATCACATCGACAATGTTGGTGCCGGTGGGGAAATTGATGTCCCAAATCTCTCTCGCGATTTCCTCGCGTGAGACGACCTCACCGCTGCGGCGGACGAGGTGGGTGAGGAGAAGAAATTCCTTCATGGTTAAATGCAGAGGCACTCCGCCGCGGCAAACTCGGTGGCGGCGAGTATCGATCTCGAGATCTTCGAGGCGCACCATTTCATCCTCCTGCGGGGGAGAACGGCGCAGAAGCGAACGCACCCGCGCGAGCAACTCAGTAAAGGCGAATGGTTTCACCAGGTAATCATCGGCGCCCAGCTCAAGTCCCTTAACGCGATCGCGCACATGATCGCGCGCGGTGAGGAAAAGAATCGGGGTGCGCACATGTTTGGCTCGCAATTCCTTGACCAAAGTCCACCCATCCTTGTTCGGCAACATGACATCGATTACGAGCAGGTCGAAACCATCGGCCGAAGCGACTTCACTCCCGGTTATTCCATCGCCGGCTGTTTCTACGGCGTAGCCGGCTTCATTTAAACCTTTGCTAAGAAACGCTGCGGTTTTGCTCTCATCTTCGATGACCAGAATGCGCATGGCGGGCAAGTATAGGAATTTTGCCGATCGGACTCAATAGTCATCCGGAGCGACAGCCGCGAGGCTGAAGCTCGCCGCAAGAGTTCGCAATAGGATCGTCTCCAGTCCCGCTCGGCCATGACGCAGTGAGAGGGCGGCTTGAGCAGAGTGAGCTCGCGGTCGTATAATCGGCCCATGTCACTCGTTTTCGAACCGATTCAAACCGAAGGCCTGGCGGAGATTTCCTATCTGGTGGGCGACGATGAGGATGGCGTGGCCGCGGTCTTCGACCCGCGCGCTGACGTGGAGATTTACCTCGAGCTGGCGCGAGCGAAGAATGTCGCCATCACTCACATCTTCGAAACGCATATTCACGCCGATCTCGTGAGCGGCGCGCGCGAATTATGCAACCGGGCCGAATCCGCTCGCATTTACGCGAGCCACGAGGGTGGCGCAAAGTATGGATTCGAAAACGAGCCGGTGCACGACGGCGACACGTTTACTTTCGGAGGCGTGATCATCACCGCCCGGCACACGCCGGGACATACCCCCGAGCATATTTCCTACCTTCTGGCCGACGCAGACCATCCGGAGATTCCGTGGGGCGTGCTCAGCGGCGATTCGCTTTTCGTCAACTCAGCCGGCCGTCCCGATCTTCTGGGCGAAAAGGAAACGGCGAAACTGGCGGCCCAGCAATTTCACACCCTGCACGATTTCTACATGAAGCTGCCGGATAGCGTCATTATTTACCCGGCGCACGGCAGCGGCTCGCCCTGCGGCGCGGAGATTGGCGACCGGCTTAACAGCACCATTGGCTACGAACGACCGCTCAATCCTTTTTTGCAATTCAAAGATGTGGAGTCTTTCACCCGATTCGCCGTCTCCACCGCCCCGCCAATTCCAAGATATTACCCGGTGATGAAGAAAGTGAACGCGGAAGGGCCAGAGGTGCTCGGCGGATTGCCCCGCGTGGCGGGATTGCCGCCGAAAGCATTCAAAGAAGCGGTGGAGGAGAATGCGGGGGTTTTGATCGACACTCGCTCGATGCTCGCTTTCGGTTCGGCGCACATTCCCGGCGCGCTCAACATCGGCGGCTCGCCCATGCTTTCGATTTGGGCCGGGTCGTTGCTCGATCCGCAAGAGCCTCTTCTGCTCGTGCTGGAAACGGACGGAGATCTCGAGGAAATCGTGCGTCTTTTCATCCGCACCGGTTTCACGAAATTCGCCGGGTATCTCGTGGGCGGGATGAAGGCGTGGGACAACGCGGGTTATCCATTCGCGCAAGTGCCGCAGATGAGCGTGCACGAGCTGAAGCGAAAAGGATCCGACTGGCAAATCCTGGATGTGCGCTCCGATCGCGAGTGGAAAGGCGGTCATGTGCCGGGTGCGCGGCATCTTTTCCTTTCCGAGCTGCGCCAGCGCATCAGCGAGCTGGATGCGAGTAAACCGACAGCCGTGTATTGCGCGAGCGGCTACCGCGCCAGCATCGCTGCCAGCATCTTGAAGGCGAACGGCTTCAACCAAGTGAGCAATGTGCCGGGAAGCTGGCATGCGTGGAAGCAGGCAAAGTATCCAGTCGAGCGCTCGGCCGCCGCCAAAGAAAAGGCCGCCTGAGGGATGATCACGCGAGAGCGGCAGCCGCCGAACCTGGAGATGCCGTTTGGCACGCTCGATGGATTCATTACGCCGACGGAACGCTTCTACGTGCGCTGCCATTTTCCGATTCCGGAGATCGATGAGCGAAGTTGGCGATTGGAAGTAGAAGGAGCCGTTTTCCAGCCTGTACAATTCTCGTTAGATGATCTCTGCAATTTTCCATCGGAGACGCGCATGGCCACGCTGGAGTGCGCCGGCAATGGCCGCGTCTTCCTTGTCCCGAAAGTCAAAGGTGTGCAATGGGAGCTCGGCGCCGTCGGCAATGCGCAATGGACGGGTGTGCCGCTTCGGCATCTTTTGGAACGCGCCGGGGTGAAAGAGAACGCTTTGGAAATCATCCTGGAAGGCGCTGATAAGGGAACGATCGCCGAGCCGCCCCGTCCCGCCGGCCCGATCCATTTCGCGCGCAGCATTCCCGTTGCAAAAGCGAAGGAGGATGTGCTGCTCGCGCTCGCGATGAACGGCCAGCCACTGACGCCGGCACACGGTTTTCCGCTGCGCGCAATCGTCCCCGGCTGGTACGGAATGGCCTCGATCAAATGGCTCCAGCGCATCATTGTGACTGATCAGCCGTTCAACGGCTATTATCAGACGGTTGATTACGGCTTCTGGAAACGCGATGGAGCCGGCGCGACGCTCGCGCCGTTGACCGAGATGAAACCGAAGGCGCAGATCGCGCAACCGGAGAACCATGCCGTTATTTCAGCTGCACGGACGTACGTGATCAAAGGCGCGGCCTGGAGCGGCGAAGCCGCGATCGACAAAGTGGAGATCAGTGTCGATCGGGGAAAATCGTGGCGGGAAGCGAGTTTGGAAGGCGAGCCGCTGACGAATGCGTGGCGGCTGTGGCGTTTCGAATGGATCAATCCCAAACCGGGGAAACGAACGCTGCTCGCGCGTGCGACCGATTCACACGGTCGGATTCAACCGCTCGAGCGCAATGCGGATGCCGGCACCTACATGATCCATCACTGTCTGCCGATCGAAGTGGAAGTCGGTTAGCTGCGGGCGCGCCAGTATAAGCAGCACGCTGGGCGCGAGTCGCCGAAATTGTGACCGAGCGCGAGCAACCGGCACACGCCTGCTTCCCATTCCGCGGAATACGCTAGCCTTTCTCTATCGGTGCGCCGACGCGGTTACCCCACTCGGTCCAGGAGCCATCGTAGTTACGCACATTATCGAGCCCGAGCAGATAGGTGAGCACAAACCAGGTGTGACTGGAGCGTTCGCCGATGCGGCAATAGACGATCGTATCCTTGTCCGGAGAGAGTCCGCAGCCTTGCAAATAAAGTGCCCGCAGCTCCTCCGCGGACTTGAAGGTGCCATTGTCATTCACCGCCATTTTCCACGGCACACTCTTTGCCCCCGGGATGTGGCCGCCGCGCAACACTCCTTCCTGCGGGTACTCCGGCATGTGGGTAATTTCACCGCGGAATTCGCCCGGCGAACGCACATCGATCAACGGCTTGTGCGCCGTGCTTTGTTTGAGCGCGTGCTCGGCAAAAGCCCGGATGTCCTCATCGTGCCGCCGATCCGGCACTGGATAATTTGTCCGGCGCGGCTTGGGTAGATCGCGCGTCATTGGCCGGCCTTCGGCTTTCCATTTATCGCGTCCGCCATTGAGAATTTTCACCTTGGTGTGTCCAAACAGCCGGAAGGCCCAGAGCGCGTAGCAGGCCCACCAATTGGATTTGTCTCCGTAGAAAATGCAGGTCGTCTCCGGCGTGATGCCGTTGCGGCTGCAGAGCTCCGCGAATTGTTTCGCCTGAATGTAATCGCGGATCACTGGATCCTGAAGATCGGCGCGCCAATCGATATGCACCGCCCCAGGAATGTGACCGGTGTCGTAGAGCAAAATGTCTTCGTTTGATTCAACGATGCGAACGTCTTCGTCATTGAGATGCTGCGCCAGCCATTCCGTTTCCACCAGCGCTTCGGGATGAGCGTAGTTGTTGTTCTCTGCCATTCACGACGAGTACGCGTTGCCGCCCCGCGGAGCAAGTCAGCAAATCGAGCATAGACAAACTCCTGCTCCTGCTCCTGCTCGTAATCGTGCTCGTGCTCGGCTGATGATCGATTACCCGCGCTTCACCGCCGGTGACATCGTCAGGAACAGGTCGCGCCCGACCAGATACAGCAGAACGCACAGCACCATGAAAGGCATGAGCGCAAGCGCATCAGCCCATGGGCCAGCGAAAAAAGGGTTGTGCGCCGTTTGCCATTGCTCGATCCGATGATTGATCGGGATGAGTTTCGGCAGACCGATCATGAACGCGATGACGATGCCCGAGAGCGCCCCGCCCGCGATGTAACCTGAGGCGAGTAAGACGCCCGGACTGCGATCGCCTTCGGCCACAAGCGCTTCTTCAGTGAGTCCGTGACCGCGGAACTTATGTTTGCGCAACCAGCGATCCACCAGCCAGCGAACCATGCCGCCAACAAATATTGGCGTGGACGACGACAGCGGCAGATAAACGCCCACTGCGAAAGCGAGCGATGGAATGCCGCTCATCTCGAGGGTGATCGCGATCATCACGCCTAACAAGACCAGGGCCCAGGGTAATTGATGACCCAGAATGCCTTTGATGATGTAGGACATGAGCGTCGCCTTCGGCGCGATGAATTTGTCCACCGTAGTCCCGTCGGGTCGCACCTTGTGGGTGCCGTTAATTCCAGGGTCGACGAGGTAAGCGATGCTGCCATTATCGTTAACGAGGTAACGTTGCGCGGCGCCGCCCGAAGGATCAGGCCGTTGCCAGACGCGATAGGATTTCTGATCCTGCGTGCCCTGCGAACCCTTCAGCTTTTCCGTGCCGACAAGCTGACCAGCCGGAGCGCGCAAGCTGGCGATGGAAGCGTCCAGTTTGTTCGCGGGAACATAGACCGTGTAAACATCGTTTAGCCCGAGGAGAATCGGTCCGAGCACGAGGGCGGAGGCGAGCGTGCCGAAGAGAATTGCGATCTGCTGCAAGCGCGGCGTCGAGCCGACGAGAAAGCCCGTTTTCAAATCCTGCGACGTCGTTCCCCCATTGGAAGACGCGATGCAGACAATTGCGCCGATGGAAAGCGCGGTGACAAAATAGGCCGGCCCGGTCCAGCCAACGATAAGAAAGACGAGACACGTTAAGAGCAGCGTTGCCACCGTCATTCCCGAGGTGGGACACGAAGACGAGCCGATCTCACCGGTGAGACGCGATGAAACAGTGACGAAAAGAAATCCGATCCCGACGATGAGAAGCGCGCCTAACAAGTTCCATTGCAGATGCAATTGCGGCGCGACCATGATGATGAGGAGCAGGAGAATCACGCCGCCGACAACGAACTTCATCGATAAATCCTGATCGGTGCGCGGCGTGGCGCCGACACGTCCATGTGTGCCGCGCAGATCGGCCAGGCCGCTTTTCAATCCGTGCCAAATCGTGGGCAGGGAGCGCACCATGCTAATGATTCCGCCCGCGGCGACCGCGCCCGCGCCGATGTAAAGCACGTAAGCTTCGCGAATATCATCCGGCGCCATGTCCGCGATCGGCATTGTGCCGGGCGCAACAACACCAGCGATGCCTTCGCCGAAAAATTTGATCATTGGAATGAGGACCAGATAAGCGAGCACTCCACCCGCGCACATGATTGACCCGATGCGCGGACCGATGATGTAACCGACCCCCAGCAACGCTGGATTAATCTCGATCCCGACTGATCCCGCTTTGAACGGCGCGCCGAAAACTTTCTCTGGAATTTCTTTCCAGAAATAGAGCGCCTTCTCGAGCACGTAATAGATGAAACCGATGCCAAACCCGGCGAAAATCGTCTTGCCGCCGCTGCGCGCCGCTTCTTCCTCTTGCGATGGGAGGGACGAGCTTCCGCCCTTGCGGGATCGGGCAGAAGTGTGTCCGTCGCCGTCCGGTCGTTCGGCCGCTTTCAGCACCGCCGCGCAGGCCGTGCCTTCGGGATATTTCAGCAATCCATGTTGATCGACGATCATTGCGCGCCGCAGCGGAATCATCATGAGAATGCCAAGCAATCCGCCAGTCACCGCCACGAGCATGACGCGGGTGATTTCGAGATCGAAGCCGAGAATCATGATCGCAGGCATGGTTACGCCGAGACCGAATGCGATCGATTCACCGGCCGAGCCTGCGGTCTGGACGATGTTGTTTTCCAGAATGGTCGCGTCGCGCATTCCGATTTTGGAAAACATGCGAAAGAAGGTGATGGAAAGAACCGCCACCGGAATCGAGGCGCTGACAGTGAGCCCGACTTTGAGCACGAGGTAAAGGGAGGACGCGCCAAAAACAATCCCGAGCAACGTGCCGAGGACGAGTGGAATTGGTGTCAGCTCACGGATCCGCGCCGAAGCCGGCACATGTGGTTTGAAGGAAGCAAGAAACGGATTCGCCGGCGGTTTTTCACCAACGATGTCCGGCATCTCGTTAGGCGGATTTCGAAGATCGATTTTTGGCATCGGATTATTCAGCTAACTAACTATGGTCAGCGGTCCAACTTCACCGCGATGGCGAAGGCGATTAATGTGCGCTGCGCGAATGTCATCCTGATGACTGACACAGGTTTGCCGTTCTTTGTCGCGATCTCCGGTTCAGGCAATGCGGTGTTCATCGTGGAACTGTAACCGACCAATTAGCTTCGGCGAGTCGCGTCACGTCTGAAGCTTTGCTCTCCCGCGGCAAGACTTAATGCCATGCAAAATTTGAATGGCTGAGGAGCCAGAGCACTGCTGATAACACAACGATCGGAACCAGGTTCGCCAACAACGCGATGATCGCGATTGCGAGCGAACGTTCCCGGCGGAAGAAACAACTCAGGGCGACAATTGTCCCGACGCTCCAACAGATCAGGGCCAGCGGTCCGTCTTTCTCGAGGTCGCGAAATGGGCGGATGATTTCGAAAATGAGGAGCAACCCGATCGCGGCGCAGGCGAAGCTAACGAGCCCCAGCCATCTGGCCCTATTCATTTGCTGTTTTTCACAGGCGCAGATCGAATGCTGTCTTCTCCGCGGCTAAACTCCTTCCCGGTATTCAATCTTAGCCACCTTCGCGCTTCGTCCATCCTCCAGTGTGATACGATCGCCCAGCTCGGCCGCGAGAAGTTTTTTGCCAATCGGCGAAATCCAACTCACCGCGTCATGCTCGAGAGCGAGTTCATCTACACCGACAATCGTGAACGTTTGGGTTTCCCCGGCTGCATCACTCACTGTTACTGTGGCGCCGAAGGCGACGCTTTTTGATGGCGCGTCCGGCGCATCGACGACATGGACTGAAGCCAGGATACGTTCGAGATCTGCAACACGTTCAGCGTTACCACCGCTATCGCTCAACTCCGCCAGCTCACTTCGCAAACGTGCCGCCCCGCGCGACGTCATGTAGTTCATCGTGCCCGGAGGCAATCCCGAGGCGGAGCGTTTTCTGCCACTCCGCTCCCGAGGATCGACGTCTTCGCGTATGAACGCCCTGCTCACACGTCACTGCTTCGGGGGCCACTCCACGCCGGCCAGTTCCTTCGGCAACTGCTTCGGATCCATAGGATAATCAGCGAGAGATCCATGTTAGATTGTGAACCCTGAAGAAACTCAAGTTCCCCCGGCGCGCCAATAATGAGCCAGAGAACTTCGGCATCGCTGTCGTTGAATACCTGGCACAATTGATCCGGCCTGACGAGCACACCACCGCGTTACGGCACCGTCAAGCGGTGGTATTCCACACGCATGCGGCCTCCTTCGAGCAGGAAATAAAATTGCTCCTTCCGGTTGGTTATGCAGCATATTCCCACTCCTGGGTGGCAAGCCACAGCCGCGCGACGATCATTCTCCGCGTTCCGGATCTTCATCAGATTAGAAGCCCGCCAGGAGGCCTCTTCGTCTTTAATGAGATAGTAACTAGCTTTTATCCACTTAGTAGCCAAGGGTTTGGTCACTGTTTGTTAATTCC
>JBKPQR010000098.1:0-3630 GCA_046734175.1 Verrucomicrobiota bacterium
CACAACGGCAAAGACAAGATTTTCAACTGTTTTTATCTCTTCTCGATTCCGATCGATTCTCCGGGAAGTTCCGCGAGAAAGATGCTTCACACAAAGTCGATTCGCCGGATTTGTTCCGCCGGATGATCAAAGAAGAACTGCGCAAATTCGACGGCACGCCGCTGTTCCCCGAACGAAGGGCGTACACGGTCAACTACAAGCTTTCTGACGTCGAGGTTGCACTCTATGAGGCAGTGACTGAATACGTGCGCGATGAGATGGGCAAAGCTGCTGCTCACGTTCTTCGCAGTGCAACAGTGCGGGGCCCCTTGTAACCTCTGTAACGTCGTCAGCAATTAGGCCCCAGTCTCCTGCATCGCCTGTTTCAGCAGATCGAGCGCACGCTGTACAGAGAATCTAGTTTGCGTGTTTTGGGGCGAGATCAGAGACGATTTTCTCGAAGCGTGGATCGCCACGCAACGGATCCCAAAACGGCAGCAGCTTCAGTACACCGTAGCTTAGCGCCACCGACGCGGCGGGAGCACGGAGTCCGCTCTCCAGCTGCTGCAAGGCAAGGTCTTTCTCGCCAGCCCAGGCGGTGGTGATCGCGAAATATTGGATCATGCGGCTGCCATTAATGGCGTCTTTTTCCACGGGAAGAAGTGCTATCGCGCGGCGGCCTTCATTCAAAGCTGCCTCTGTATGCCCCAGTGCGGCGTCGATCAAGCCGAGGACACAGAGTGCCGGCGCGTAATCGGGCTGCGCTTGCACAATTGTTTCCTGCTGCGCGCGTGCCGCGCCAAAAGCAGCGCGTGCCCGTATGTCGTTTTTCGTTATCCGCGCCAGCAGACCTTCGCCAAAGCTGCGGCTCAATTGGATGGTGGCATCGCCCCACCAGGGATTGTCACCCAGCGCGATCAGCGACCGCTCGGCCGCAGCCACGTCGCGTTCGGCCAGTGCGCATAGAAACCAGGCATCTGCCACTCGGAAGATAGCGCCCGGACGTTCCGCAATAATTGGATCAATCGTCTGGTGAAGAGAACGAGTGTCGGCTCTCCAGCAGAATTCAAATTGTGCACGAGTAGCCTTCGTTTCGATGTCGTCAGAAACGATGGTTAACGCGCGGTCTAAAATTGTGATAGCGTCGGCAAAGCGGTTCAGGTACTGATAGCTGACCGCGATCTGTTGCAGAGTATCAAAATCGCGTGGATCGAGCTCGACCGCCCTTTCCAGATGGCGCAGCCCTTCCTCCTGCTGACCACGCCGACGCAGAATGTAGCCAGTGAGTTCGAGGATCCGCGGATCGTTCGGTAAGGCTCGCCGCGCCGCTTCCAGTTCGGCCAGTGCACCCGCGTAATCACGTAGCCCGTAGTAGAGATATTGCGCGCGCGCTCGATGAGTTTCTCCGGCTTCTGGCCGCAGCCCTCTCGCGGCCTGGAGCGCAGCTTCAGCGCGGGCTAGTCGGGCCGGAGTATGTTCGCCGCCGAACCCGGCATAAAGCGCTTCGTGCGCATAAGCTAGCTCGCAATACGCGTCGAAAAAGGAGGGGTCGCGCTTCACCGCCTCCTCAAGCAGCTCGGCTGCCTGTCGCAGGTCTTGCTCGCTCGTCACACTCTGAGTTCTGGTGAGCAGGATAGTCTTGCCCCGGCTGTAAAGGTCGAAAGCCGGCAGGTCGCTTGTGGGCGGCTGCTCGATCGCTTTCTTTTCGTTAGGTGAAAGCTTCGCTTGGAGTTGATCGGCGATCGCCTTGGCAATTTCGCTTTGGATGATGAAAACATCCGCCAGATCGCGATCGTACGTGCTTGCCCAAACATGCGAGTCATTCCTAGCGTCGATCAACTGGGCGTTTACGCGCACTTTGTTGCCGGCCCGCTGCACGCTGCCTTCAACAACATGTGCTACGCCCAGCTCTTCGCCAATCATGCGCAGGTTACGCGCGACGCCCGTCTTGTACTGCATTACAGACGTGCGGCTGATGACCTTCAAGTTGGCAATCTTCGCTAGGTGAGTGAGGATCTCATCCTGCATGCCGTCAGCGAAATAAGCATTGTCTCTGTCGCTACTGAGGTTTTCGAATGGCAAAACGGCAATGCTTTTGTCGGCAGTGTTAAGTTTGGTTTGAGACGGCCGACGCAACAAGAAGGTCACAGCGACGGCAGCAATCAGCACCAGCGCAATAGCGGCTGCGGCCCAGCGTACCTGCGCTCGCCTCCTTATCCTGCGAATTTTTGTCGGTAGTTCCCGATTGCCGATCTCATCATCATAAAGACTCGCGATTCCGACGCGGAGGCCATGCTTCACCTCGCACTCCCCGAGCTCATGCAGGTAAGGACGCCACCGCGGATGTTGTTCCAGGTCTTCCACAACGCGGCGCGAGAGCAGAATGTGTCCGGCGTCGCCGCAATCCATCACCCGCTGCGCGATGTTAATGCCAGCTCCCGCAATGTTGGCCTGCTCATTGAGATCACTAATGTCGTGCACCGGACCGCTGTGGATTCCCATGCGGACACGGAGCTCGGGATGCTTCTTCAGTTCCCGACTAATGTCCATCGCACAGAGCACCGGCGCTTCAGGGTTGTTGCGAAACACCAGCGCGCCACCGTCACCAGTAGGCAGGCGCAGCAGTTTGCCCTCCGCTTCGGCGATGCGGAACTGCTCCGTACCGCGCACGATCTCCTTCAGCTTCAAAAGCAGATCGCTTTGCTGCGTAATGAGCAGTTTGGAGTACCCGACAATATCAATGAACAGCACATGGCCGATTTCGAGCCGGACACCGTTTTGCTGTTCCGTGCCCACCCCATGAGTTTACGCGCTTGCCACATGCGCCTCTACATCATTCTTTTGGCGGGCAGTGCGCGGCAACGTCGTCCGCAGTTGCCCCGGAGACGGTCGTACCGTGCACGATTTCGCGAAGGGCAGCGGAGCACTTTAGGAAATTGTGATCTGCTCGCTGGACGCATGCACCAGCGATCGGAGCCTCAAAGAGGGATTTCGCCGAGCCGCCGTGCCGGCATCTACTTGCTCATGCCGAGCACCCATGACCCCGACCCTCGCGCATCATCAGATCGGGCAAGGAAACACCCGCAGCTAGCACTCTCACCCGGACTTCACCGCCTGTCGGTTCGGGGACATCTTCTTCAACGCTCTCGACGTGGCGGACGACTGGCCTCCGGTCGTTTCGGTCGCCGCGAGCGCTTTCGCGAAATCCGCATTTTTGGGCTCTATGTTGCTGGCGGCTGGCTCCAGCCCGGCCGGAAGCGAGTGATTCCGTATTCATCCAGTGGCTCAAACGGCTGAGACCCGCATAGTTCCGAGAAGATTTGATCGCTCTGTTTGATCTCCTTCAAGAGCAGAAGATCAAGCCGTTAATCGCACAACGATTTTCTCTTCGCGAGGCGAGACATGCGCACCGGTTGCTCGGGAAGGGAGGCGTAATAGGCAAGATTGTCCTCTCTTGCGCAACAATCGCAACTTCAATTAGAGCGGTCTAAAACGCACAGAGCAGGGAGGAAGAGGTGATCAGCCCTCACCTTTTGCACTTTTTGGCAAAGCTTCTGGTCAAAGACGAAACCACCTTTGATCGTCAAATCCATCTATTTGCGATGCTCAGTATTGACGGAATAGTAAAATTCGGGATCGAAACCAGCCCTT
>JBKPQR010000099.1:0-39731 GCA_046734175.1 Verrucomicrobiota bacterium
CGCGACCTGGTCGTCGGTCGCGTCAGTATCCAGATCAAAAGCGAGCCGGATGCGTTGAAAACCGACAGGTGCATCCTTGGCCACGCCGAGCGTACCGCGAAAATCGAGATCGCCTTCGGCTCGAACGACGGCATCACGCAGTTTAATGTCGAGCGCGGTGGCCACCGCACCAACCGTCACACCGGCGCATGCCACCAGCGCCTCGAGCAACATATCGCCCGAGCACGCACTCGAACCATTTCCACCCGTGGCAGGATGAAGTCCCGCCTCGACCATCGCCTTGCCCGTGTCCACCCGGCAAGTCACTCCTTCACCAAGCCGCCCTTGCGCTTTCAGCGTCACGACCGCCGCCTCCGGCGACTGCCGGTAGCGTTCCTTTAACGGAGCCTGCAATGTCCTAATCTCAGCCGCAGTCATGATTGCCTTTGCGCCCAAGCAGAACGCAACACTCTTCGAATGTGCCGCCTTTCGCTTTCAGTGCGTAACAGCGGCACGTTCCGTAATCGATCTGTACTCTGGTAACTTGTGATAGCGCACCAACCGGAAACCCCATTCGACCAGCGTCTGCTTGTCCGTGTCAATAGAAGCGATCTTCCGCAGGAACGCGGCCACCCTTTCTCTTAGCTCCGGTTGCTGGCCCGTATCGTCTAACAATTCGTAGATCTCCATCGAGAGGAGCCAGTCACCGCTGTGCTCGGCCTGCTGCGTTTCCCAAATTTCGCCAAGCCGTTCGTAACCGACTTTGCGTTCGCGAATGTCGCGGACCTGTTGATAAAGGTTCTCCAGTTTTTTTCGCTTCGCATCAGAGGGCGCTTTAATGGTGCGCTCCTTCGGGACGAGCGCGACTTCGAGGTAGGCGTCTTTGTTGGCGGCGCCATTAAACACACTGGTGATTCGCTCACCGACAGCCATGTCGTATTCGCCCCAGGCGGGATCGAACAGGACCCGCTCGCCCTGTTTCACCGTGCAATCCGAGAAGGTGACGAGCAGCAGTTTGCCGTCCCGCTCGGTGAGCCGATCGACTTTGCCTTCCACGGTGATGCCACTAGCGAAAACCAATCTTGCGCGCTTGCCGCGCTCGAGACTGGCCGGCGTCCAATTTCCGATCGGCCCGCCGAAGCCTTCAGCGTGGCGCTCTTTTCCGTGACCTTCGATCTGTTTGTAATTGAAAGCGAGAGCGCTTGGGCCAGCAGTACGAAGATAAATCGGCTGCTTGTTATCATCGGCCAGCACTTCGCTGAAGACGCCCGTCACCTGCAAGCCACTCGAGTATTCGCAGGTGGCGACGCGCTGGCACTCGATCGCTTTGTTGATGCCTTCGAGGCCGCCGACGCGGAACGCCATCGTGCTGGCGAATTCTTCCAGCACCTCGCGCAGGTGTTGGAAATCGCGACAGACGAAGAGCTGCGGCTGGCGGGTGGTGATGTCGAAGGGCTGGTTCTGCGCGTCGATGGAGTAGGGGATCTTGCGCACATTCGATTCGAGGCAGGAAACCGATTCGCCGATGGAGGAAAGCAGACCCGCGCCGTAAATCTTCGGGTTCTCGAGCGTGCCTATCAGTCCGTACTCCACCGTCCACCAATGCAACCGCGAGAGCAGCGCCATCTCCGACGGTTCACCAAGGTTCTTTTGTCGGTGTTCAACGAGTTTGGTCGCTTCCGCGACCTCTTCCGGATCTGAGTTGGGCAATTCCTTCAGGATGGAAAGATGGCGGATCGCTTCGTAAAGCTCGAAGTCGCGGCGTGTCTGCATCGCCTTCGCCCCGACTTCGCCAAAGCGTTGCAGGTAATTTGAATACTCGCGATCGACAATAATCGGCGCGTGCCCGGCGGCTTCATGCACGATATCCGGGGCCGGGGTGTATTCGATATGATGGATCTGGCGCATGTCGCAGGCAATCACCAGCACCTTGTAAGCTTGAAACTCCATGAACGCGGCCGGCGGAATGAAGCCGTCCACCGCCACCGCGCCCCACCCGATCTTGCCCAGAATGTCATTCATCTCCTCGATCCGCGGAATGCGATCGAAGCTGATGCCGGTTTCGAGCAGCCCCTGGAAGTAAACCTTGTGGGCGTACTCGCGCAGGAAAAAAATGTTCTGCCGCATGATGAAACGCCAGACGGCGTGATCGACCGGAGTGTATTCGTCGTAGCGCTGGTCCACCGCGAATTGCAGGAGGTGCTTGGGCAGTGACCGCACCGCCGCATTGTTCATGGGGATGGCGGGCTTCTCGTTCATAATGGTTCCTTCTTTCTTTGGTCGCGACCGCACCTTACTCTAAAACAAGATCGTCCCGCGCGCGAGCCTTGCGTTTGTGAGCAATGACACTCCGTCTATGCGAACAGCCGTTCCTGAGCTACGCAGATATGCGTGGCAAGAATTCTTCGCGTGCTATTTTCCCGTCCTTCACCGTGTAAACGCCTACTTCCGACATCTGCATGCGTTTGCCCGAAGCTTTTTCGGTAAAGTCCACGTCGTATTGCACAACAAATCGCTCATGCGCGACGAATGGATCGTGCACTTTGATGTCGTTCACCTGCATCGCATTCACCCACCAGTCTGTCTTCGCCCGCACGGCGGCGATTCCCTGCGCTTCATGCGATCCGTCCGCGGCACGCGCCTCCACGCTCACGATGTCATCCGCGTAAAGAGTGTTGATGGCTTCGTGCCAGGCCTGCTTCCGTGTGAGTTCGACGACTTTTTGCGCTACTTGCTCCGTGGTCATAGCAGCAACTAACTCCAGTTCGGTCAAAGACCAAAAATCAAGGAACGCGATTGCGCCGCGAACGGCGAATGCCGCTGATGATTCCGATGGCTACGCCCAGTATGATTGCCCACGGCGCGATGGAGGCGAGCGCCACACCGATCATGCGCAGGCTCCACATCAACGCTCCCGCGCTTTGCCCAAGAGTCCGGCGCAGCGTCGCCGATAATCCGGTTTCAGCCGGAACAATGTTGCCTTGCGAATAAATGGTGACCGTCACATCAGCCGGCGCGCTCTGCGCTTCGGCAGATTCGGCGGGACGATCTTCGCGGTGAGCGGCGACATTCTCGAGTTTGCCCACAGCGGCGAGCGACTGCATGAGCGCGCTGTAATTCTTCACCGGCACCCGGAGGGAAACATTGGCGTACTCGGCGCCCCCGGGATCGCGTGAAAAGCTCGAGGTGCGGATTCTTCCGCCAGCTTTGGCCGCGATCTGGGCCAGTTGTTTCGTTGACGCGCTCACATCACTCACCCGCACACTCAAGGTCGTCTGCTGGCGCGAGGGCTCATCATCTTCGCGCGCGATGGTGATGTTTAACTCAACCTTGTCGAACTCGGTCTTGGCATCGGGCGACAAACCTTGTCGGCCGCGGGCGACGCGTTCGCTTTGCACCTGGAAATTTGCCACCCTCCCCATCGTCTTGACTCTGGCGATGATGTCATCGCTTTCTTCCGGCGCGACCAGCATGGAGATGCGCGCAGAGGCGCGCCCGGCCTCATCGTGCTCGAGCGCGGCGTTGGTGATTTGCGCGCCGCCGGAAGCGAACCCACGAATGGTCGCATAAACCGTCTCAACTTCCGGAACAAAGAGGGCGAGCTCCACGCGCTCCTTGATGAGGAAAGCCGCAGCCGTATCCATGTCCTTTTCGGCGAGGCGAATTGTCACCGTGGCGTACTGCACCTGCGAATCCATGAACTTGATCTCGCCTTCCATTTGCTCGATCTGCTCGCGCACACGACCCAGTTCTTTTTCCACCTGAAGCAAATCTGCAACGCGACCGCTGTTTTTCTCCAGCATGTCCACGAGACGCTGCTCGAGCACGCGCGCGTTTCGCAGGCGGGCATTGGCATCGAGGTTTTGCTTGTTCGCGTCGTGGGTGGTGATCGTCTGGTTCTTGAGATCACCGAGCGCCCGCAACCTGGCCAGAAAATCATCCAGATTCTCGGGCAGGACTTTGACGACAATGTCACCGCGCAGTTTTCCATTCTCTTGTTTCTGCGAGCTGTTGGTGGCGACGTAACCGCCAGCATCCGTGGCGAAGCCGGTGATGTTCCGCAGCGCTTCATCGAAGTTGCGCACTTCGAGGTCGAGATTTGCGTTGCGCACCAGCTTGCGCTCATCGCCCGGCGCCGCTGCTGGAGCGAGACTCGCGGCGGGCGCGGTTTCCTCCTCCGCCGGCGCTAAAGCAGCTGCGGGCGCCTTCGCAGCTGCCGGTTCTTCTTCCGTTCGCGTTTGGATCTTGGATGAATGCTCAACCGGCGGAGTCGCTGACAGATTTCCTCCCGATGCCGAGAGAGCATCGAAAGGGCGCGAGCGCTCCGTCTCCTTGCGCTCCGGCACCGGCTGGGCAGGCGCAGTGAAGCTGCCATTCGTCCCCTGAACCGGCGGAACAGGCGGCGCGTTCTCTTTTACGCCCGCGCGACTTTTATCGCCGCTCACAATTTGTCCCAGCTCGAGGAGCCCGAGCAACAGCGCGATGCCGGCCGCGATTTGCAGCGCGCGGGAACGCATCGCGTTCACAAAAAAACCGCTCACCCGCCGCTTGCGGTAAGGCACGCGATTGCGGAACGCGCTCAGGATTCGCTGCTCAAAGCCAAACATCGGCTTTGCGTGCTCGAGGGTCGATTGCAGCACCTGATTGATGGCCTGCTCCTCCTTGTGCAGGGCGCGGCAACCGGCGCATTCCATGAGATGGACATGCAGGTCGTCGCGCTCTGCTTCACTCAGCTCATCGTGCAAATCGGCCGCGAGAAATTCCTCTATCCGATCATGAATGGTTAACATGCAAGACCTCCAGCTTGGGTTTGAGACGTTTGCGCATGGTGGCGAGCGCGCGACCGAGAATGCCACGCAGAGCGCCTTTGCTCACACTGAGCAGTCGCTCGATCGTGGCGTAATCAAGTTCTTCCAGGTAGCGCAAAGCGAGCGCGGCGCGATACAGCTCCGGCAGCGTGGCAAGCGCCGTGTGGACCTTTTGGTGGCGCTCAGCATCAGCCAGCCACGATTGCGCCTGGTCACTGGGTATCTCATTAAACTGCTCCTCCAGCGGAATGGTCTTGCGACGCATGAGAATGTCATTCGCGCGATGCCGCACGATAGTCGCAATCCACGCCGGAAATTTCTCCGGATCTCGCACCCGCCAGCGCAATTTCCATGCTTTGACGAACGCGTCCTGCACCGAGTCCTCTGCTTCCTCGCGGTTCTGCAGCGCGCCGAAGGCGATGGCAAACAAAGGGCGGCTCATCTTTTTAATCGCGAGCGCAAAAGCTTCCTGGTCGCCGTGAATGGCGTCTCGATAGAGTTCACGCTCGGCCCGATCCATTTCCTCCGACTCAATAGCCTAGACTGCCGCGGCATGAAATCGGCCCGCGAGATTTTTTGAAAAATTCTTATTCACAATGCATTCACAACGCATCTTGCAAGCGCGGCGCCGCTCGGCTGTGCTCGGGATGACAACGCTGGAAGTTCTGCTCTGATTTGCACCGCCATGGGAACGCTGCGCCTCGGAGTCAACATCGATCATATCGCGACCCTGCGGCAGGCGCGATACGCCGCCGCTCCTGAATCGAAGAATGCCGAGCCCGACCCGGTTCTGGCCGCTTCAATTTGCGAGCGGGCCGGCGCGCAGGGGATAACGGCACATCTCCGCAGCGACCGGCGCCACATCCAGGACCGCGACATCGAGCGCCTGCGCGCGAGCATCATGACAAAGCTCAACTTCGAGATGGGAAACACCCCCGAGATTCTGGATTTCGCGATAAAGACGCAACCGGATGAAGTTTGCCTCGTTCCCGAGAAGCGAGAGGAGGTAACGACTGAAGGCGGGCTCGATGTCGTTGCCCACCGCCGCGAACTTTCGGCAACCATTTCACGGCTGCACGCAGTCGGCATTCGGGTGAGCTTGTTTATCGATCCGGAAACTGAGCAAGTTGATGCCGCGGCGGAACTGGGCGTGGACATGATAGAGCTGCATACCGGGAGGCTCTCCAACGCGTTTACGGAAAAGATCGAGCGCCAGGAGCTCTCGCGCTTGCGCGCCTGCGCAGAGATGGCGGCGGAATTGAAGCTGCAAGTCAACGCCGGACATGGCATCAATTATCGCAACATCGCGCTCATCCATGAAATCCCGCACCTTCGGGAGCTGAACATCGGCCACGCCATCGTTTCACGCGCAGTTTTTGCCGGCCTGGAAAATGCCGTGCGCGAAATGCTGGCCGCGATGGAAAGTTACAAAGGATGAATCCGGAGACCAGATAGCCAGGAGGAGAAAACGCATCAGGAATGCAGGAAATCACGAAAAATTAACTTAGTGCTCTCCCAGCTTTTCTTGGCCATAAATCTTTGTTTCCTGCGTTCCTGCTTTCCTCATTCGATCTCTTCTTCCGAATGAGCGTGATCGGTCTCGGCGTGGACATGGTCGAAGTTGAGCGGATCGAGCATTCGCTTCAACGTTTCGGCGCGCGATTCACGCGGCGCGTTTTCACCGATGGAGAGATCGCTTATTGCGAATCGATGAAATTTCCGGCGCGCCATTTTGCAGCGCGCTTCGCGGCCAAGGAAGCTCTCTCCAAGGCGTTCGGTACCGGAATTGGCAGGTCCATGGGCTGGCGTGACATCGACATTCGAAAAAAGCAAAGTGGCGAGCCATTCGTCGTGCTCAGCGGCGGCGCGGAAGCGCTCTCGCGTGACCGCGGAGTGCGCGCGGTGCTGATCAGCCTGAGCCACACCCATCATCAGGCCGTTGCAGTGATCGCGCTGGAAAGCTGAGCAGCTATTGATTTCGTTTCGCTATCAGCAAAAGCGGCAACGAACTCAGTTGCAGCAGCACGGAAAAGACGACCAGAGCGAGAATGGATTTGTCGTAGAGCGCTCCCATGGTCACGCTCCCAAGGAACCAGGCCATGCCGAATGCCGCATCGAAAAAACCGAAAGCGGTGCTGCGTTTATTCGATGGGACTAAGTTTGCGATAAGCGCGCTGAGGATCGAGCCTTGCGCGCCCATCCCCATTCCCCAGAGCACCATACCAGTGAGGGCCGCCGCTGCATTACCCAGAAAAAGAAGCGGCGCCGAGCCCGCGGAAAGCAGAAAGGCGAACACCAAAATCGCTACTCCGAATCTGTCGAACAACTTTCCGAAGGCGAGTCCACCCAACGCGCCCATCGCCATGGCGACGGCGTAGTAAACGGGAATAACGCTCGCGGAAACAACGCCCGCCTTTTGCAGATGATAACCGACAAGGGCGAAATCAAGAAAGCCGGCGGCAAAAAGCGCGGCGCCAATCATGTAAATCCAGTAAGCGCGCGGAAAATGTGCGGGTTCGATTTTCTCGGGAACTTCCAAGTCGTGCGGGTTCGGAAAAAAATGGCGGGCGGCAAAAATTGTCGCGATCGTAAGCAGGGCGGGAATGAGCAAAAGCGCGAACCCTTGGCGATAGCTTCCGCTCCGCATCAGCATCAATGAAATGAGGAGCGGCCCTATGGTCGCGCCGGTTTGGTCGAGCGCTTCGTTCAAGCCGAAGACCCAGCCGCGCCCGATTTGTTTCCCGGCGAACGAAAGCATTGCGGCCGTCGATGGTTTGCGAATAGCGCGCCCGGTGCGCTCGGTCACTATCAATCCGGCCGCGAGCGGCCAGTGATTGGTTAGCGCCAGCGCCGGCACGGCCAGCATATTGACGATATAGCCGGTGATGCTAACCACCCAGTACTTGCCGGTGCGGTCGCTGATCACTCCCGTGACTGAGCGTAGCGCGTAGCCGAGCAACTCGCCGCAACCGGCCGTGAAACCAACGACGGTCGCGCTTGCACCGAGCGCACCGAGGAACGGCCCGGTCACGCTGCGCGCGCCTTCGTAAGTCAGGTCCGCGAAACAATTCGCGATTCCCAGGATGAGGACAAACCGGAAAGCAGTGGCGCGGGAGAGGGCGGTTGGCTCATTTTCTGCGCTCACTTGCTTCTGCCGCGGTGAAGTGCAGCCGCGACCCGTCGGGATGGCAAACGCCATTGCCTGGCGATTTGGTAGCCGAACTAATGGCGAATGCAAGTTGCACAAGGCGCAGCAGGAACAGCATAGCTGAGCGATGGTTGCGTTGGTCGGCCCGCTCCTTCACTGTGTGCGGCTACGATGTCGGAAACGTTCTACATCACCACCGCGATCGATTACACGAATTCGGCGCCGCACATTGGTCACGCCTATGAAAAAGTGCTGGCCGATGTGATCGCCCGCTACCAGCGGCTGAAAGGTGAGCAAGTGTTTTTTCTCACCGGCGTGGATCAGCACGGGCAAAAAGTGCAGCAATCGGCGGAACGGGAAGGCATAGCCCCGGAACAGTTCGTGGCCGGGGTGACGAAACAATTCATCGCGCTGTGGGACAAGCTTGATGTTCGCTATGACGGCTGGGCCGCAACGACCGACCCACTGCACAAGCGATGTGTGCAGGGCATGCTCCAGCGCCTTTGGGATGAGAAGCAGATCTATAAAGACAAACAGGCCGGCTACTACAGCGTCCGGCAAGAGCAATTTCTTACCGACAAAGAACGCGGAGCTGACGGAGAGTTTGGCCCCGAATGGGGACCCGTCGAGTACCGCCAGGAAGAGAACTACTACTTCCGGCTAAGCAACTACAAGGATTGGTTACTCGGCTTTTTGAAGTCACACCATGACTTTATTACTCCGTCCTTCCGGCAGACTGAATTGATCAATGCGGTCGAGAAATTGTCAGGCGACCTTTGTATCTCCCGGCCGAAGTCGCGCCTAAACTGGGGAATCGAGCTGCCGTTTGACCCTGATTACGTTAACTACGTTTGGTTCGACGCACTCAGTAACTACATCAGCTTCATCGGCTACGACCCATCCCGCTCAACTGTCCCGCTCCAGTCTTCAGCCTTTCGCGCGCGCTGGCCGGCCGTGCAAATCATCGGCAAAGACATCCTCATTCCAGCGCACGGCATCTACTGGCCGATTATGCTAAAAGCCATTGGTTTTACAGACGAGGAAATGCCTAAGCTGCTCGTGCATGGCTGGTGGAACCTTTCCGGAGCGAAGATGAGCAAGTCGTTAGGTAACATTGTCGATCCGGACGTGCTGGCTTCCAGATACGGTGTTGAAGCGTTGCGGTATTACTTGATGAGCGACATCGTCACTGGAAAAGACGCCGAGTTCTCGGAAGAGCGACTCATTGCCCGCTACAATTCCGACCTCGCCAACAACATCGGCAACCTCGTTAGCCGCACTCTTACCATGCTGAATCGCTTCTGCCAGGGTGTGCTTAACGACCAGCGCAAGACCTTCACGAGCGAGCTGGAGATAGAAGCCAAAGCGCAGAAGGAAAGCTTTTCTGCCGCCGCCGGCAGGTTCAGCGTTTCAGGAATGCTTTCGGCAGCTGATTGTCTATCGAGTCGTTGTAATGCAGTGATAGATCGTGAGGAACCGTGGCAGCTCGCCAAGGATGCGGGTAAGAGAGAGAAACTGGATGCGCTCCTTTATGGGCTGGCCGAGACGGTTCGGATCATCGCCATTCTGATTTCGCCGGTGCTGCCAAAGCCGGCCCATGGAATTTTCGACCAGCTTAATTGGAAACCAGAGCTGAACGGGGAGGAGAAACGGTTCTCGTTAGCTGAAGCAGAGTGGGGGAAGCTGCGCGGCGGACACCTTGTCGGCAAACCTGCGCCTCTGTTTCCTCGGATTCCATAGTTTCATTGTGCGCAATCTTCGAGCGAGTTCGAAGTCCCGCGCAGCTGAGCGAGAGCTTCTCCAGCGAAATGAAGCGAGCCGGTAATCAGGATACGATTGGATTGAGCGAGAGCTTGAGAAATGGCGTCCGCGGTGCTCATGGCAAGGGAGTGCGGGACTAACGGAATGATGGAGGAGATCAGCTGAGAGAGCTCCGCAGCAGGTATGGCTCGTTCGCTGCGGATTCGCGGGAGAACGAAGCGGGCTGCAATCGGGCTCAGAATGCTAATGATCTCCGCGACCTCCTTGTCGCGCAAGACCCCGAGCACCACCGTGGCATTTTCATCCCTGAACTGTTCTCGCCACGTTTGAACCAAAGCGCGTGCGCCAGCTGGATTGTGAGCACCGTCGATGACAATACGTTCGTCCCAAATTTGAAAGCGCGCCGGCCAGGCCACCGACCTTAGCGCGCGCGCAATCACATCTTCTGGAATTGAACTGTCTAGCGCGCCTATCGCTGCGACAGCAACGGCCGCGTTAAGCTTCTGATGCGCCCCGGGCAAAGCGACGTCGGATGCCGTCCGAGGCTCATTCACAAACTGCAAAGGTGCGCCGCAATCAGCGGCGCGATCGGCAATGACTTTGGCCGCGGCCTTCTGCTGGCCGGCCGAGATGACGGGCACTGCTTGTTTGATGATACCAGCCTTCTCGGCCGCGATCTCGGCGAGTGAATTACCGAGCCATTTCTGATGATCGAAATCTATCGGCGTGATAACTGAAACATCGGCAGTAACCGCGTTGGTGGCGTCGAGTCGTCCACCCATCCCGGTTTCGAGGACGATGATTTCGCATTGCGCCTGTTGGAGATGTTGAAGCGCCAAGGCGGTGGTGATTTCGAAAAATGTCGGGTGCGTCTCCCATTGGCGCACGAGATCACGAATCGCGCTGAGACCGTCTGCGATCGCGCCCTCAGTAATCATCTCGCCGTTGACCCGAATCCGTTCGCGAAATGAGATGAGGTGAGGGGATGTGAACAAGCCGCTGCGATAGCCTGCGGCCTGGCAAATCGCGTCGATCATGGCACAAACGGAGCCTTTTCCATTGGTGCCGGCGACGTGAATGATGCGCCCGAGTTTCTCGACTCGCAGAGTGCGCAGCAGCCGCTGCGTGTTCTCCAGGCCCAGCTTGATGCCGAACTTTTGCGTCGCGTATAACCACGCGAGCGCCTCGCGATAAGTCACGCCCTGGCAGCGTTAGTGTTTGCCGGCGCGAGGAAGCGAAGGAACTCAGTGATCTGCGGTCGCATTCGTTTGCGATGCACAATTTGATCGATCAAGCCGTGTTCTTCGAGGAATTCGGCGGTTTGAAATCCTTTCGGTAAATCCTGGTGCGTCGTTTCCTTGATCACACGCGGGCCGGCGAAACCAATCATGCTCTTTGGTTCAGCCAGAATAATGTCGCCTAACGAGGCGTAGCTCGCCATCACCCCCGCGGTGGTGGGATTGGTGAGCACCGAAATATATGGCAGCCGCGCTTCGGAGTGGCGCGCGAGCGCGGCGCTCGTCTTGGCCATTTGCATGAGGCTGAGCATGCCTTCGTACATGCGCGCTCCGCCGGAAGCCGAGATAATGATGAGGGGGATGCGCTCTCGCGTGGCAAACTCGATCAGGCGCGTAATGCGCTCGCCCACGACCGAGCCCATGGTGGCGGCGAGAAAGCTGAAGTCCATCACTGCCAGGGCGACGCGAATGCCTTCAATGGAACCATGCCCGCTCAGCACCGCGTCCATCAAGCCGGTCGCGTCCTGGTATTTTTTGAGCCGGTCTTTGTATGTCGCCATGCCCTGGAAGCGCAGGGTATCGACTGATTGCAGGTTGCCATCCATTTCGGCGAAGGAATCCGCATCAAGCAGGGCAGCGATGCGGTCGCGAGCCGATTGGGCAAAGTGATAATCGCAGCGCGGGCAAACGCGCTGGTTTTCCGTCAGCTCGATTTCGGGGACGACTTCATCGCAGCCGGGACACTTTTGGAATAGTCCCTGCGGGATGTCACGGCGCCTGCGCCCATGGCTTTTGAGAGTGGGTTTGCGGAATATGGCCATGTCAGGCGCGCGCGGCAGTGATCGCGTGAATTGATTGCGCGCCGGCATGGCGCAGGACGCGGGCGCATTCGCTTAAGGTTGAGCCGGTAGTGAGAACATCATCCACAAGAAGCACGCGGGAATCTCGCACGGTAAAGTTTCGGCGTAAACGGAAGGCGCCGCGCAGATTTTCCATGCGCTCCTGGCGGTCGAATGCCGTTTGCGTGGTGGTGTAACGGATGCGTTGCAGAGCGTCGCGGAGCGGAACGTTAATTGCCGCGCTGAGGATCCGGGCAAGTAACTCAGCCTGATTGAAGCCCCGCTCGCGCATACGTGCCGGATGCAACGGCACAGGCACGATGTCGTCGAAGCCGCGATTGCGCAGACGGCTGTCATCCATGGCTTCAACCAACCATCGGCTGATCGGATGCCGGAGGTGAAGATCGCGCCCGTATTTGAAGCGCAAGATGACGACACGGACGATGCCGCGACTTCGGTAAGCGGAGACCGCCGCGTCGAAATCAAGCGCCCGATGAGCGCAGTTCGCGCAGGTGAATTCCTGATCTATCGCGCCAGAGAATGGCTCGGAGCAAACCGCGCAAAAGGGCGGCACGATGCGCGGAGCTTTCCCAGCGCAGTTCGCGCAAAGATATTCATCGCGTGCAATGGCTTCGCCGCAGAGCTCGCAATTTTCCGGATAGAAAAGCGAAACCAGGCCGCGCAGCGGTTCAGTGGCTCTTGCGATGAGCATGCGGGAAAAGAAGTGCGAGAACTCCCCACGTGAGCAATCCAAGCCCGAGCGGGATGAAGCCGATGAGCATGCTTTTACCGAGCCACGGCAGAACCAGTGTCGTGGCCCTCGTTAGTTTGCTGGCAAGGCCGCTAACAAAGACCCAGCCGCTGTGGAGGCCGATCGGCAACCACAAAGAAGCAGTCCGCAGCCTGGCATCGGCGAGAATAAGGCCGATGAGGAGGAGGGTGGCAAATGATCCGAGCACCATCATGGGATCGGCAAACTGAGAGAATGAATTTGCGATGGAGCGAAACCCGGAAGTCCACGTCACGGTTGTGCTGGTGCGATCGGGCGCTTTCAAAAAATGGATAATGGCGAAGAAGCCCGAGGTGATAAAGAGAGCGAAACGAACTGGGCAGGCGCGCAGGAGAATTCCCAGAATCAATCCACGAAACAATGTCTCTTCGATAATGGGAACGGCGAGGGCCGCGGCAGCGACGCCCCCGATTGCATTCCAGGGAATGGAATTTTTCAAAATGAAACTGCCACAGGTGAAGAGAGCTATAGCGGTGCAGCCAAGCGGAATCGCGGCCAGAAGCCAACCTGCTCCGAGGTCGCGCCAGGCGTGAGGATTGCGATATAATTGCAAGTCTCGAAACGAACGAATGCGCAGGGAGAGCAGCAGCGGCCAGAGAAAAAGAACTGCGCAGACGAGCAGGGCGCGATGAAAAAATGTTTCGAAATCGAAGTGCATCAAGAAACCCGCGATGCCATGCGCAGCAGCTGCCTGCGCCGCCCAGAAGAGAATGGGCGCCAGCAGTGCGCCCCCGAGAACAACCGCGGCGAAATAAGCGAGGAGTTTGGCGGCGTCTTTCAATGGCGCTAATCTAACTGTGCGAGATTATGCCGCGTCAACATGTATGGACAGAACGCCAAGAGGATGGCGTGAAACGCGAAGTGCGCGCAACATGGTTTGGCGGCGTCTGGCGCCTGCAATCAAAGCGCCGCGATGACCAGCAGTGGACATATTACGAACGCCCGCAGCGACACGATTTGCTTGCATTACAGCAATTGATCTCGCGCAAGTACCGTCGTCGCCGCGCCACGATAGATGAACTAAGCGCAATTCAGAAACTGGTGCAGGAAACCGATGTGTGAGGCGCCTGTCAGCGGATGAACGTAAGTGGATGCCGGTCGAGGTCACACAGTTTTCGCCCTGCAATTTTCTCGTGAAAAAGACCCGGCTCGATCAAGCGCTGGTTGAACGCCGGTTTTACCCGAGCCGTCAGAAGGCCCAGCGCGCCATCATGGCGGGCGAGGTGCGAATCAATGAACAGATCGCAGACAAGGCCTCGCTGCTGATTGCGCCCGAGACAAGCATTACGATCGCGGCGCCGCCCCGATTTGTGGGTCGCGGCGGCCTTAAACTCGAAGGCGCGCTGGAACATTTCCATATCGATACGCTCGATGTTGTCGCCGCCGATATCGGTGCCTCCACCGGCGGCTTTACTGACTGCCTGCTGCAACGCGGCGCACGGCGAGTGTATGCCATCGATGTCGGTCGCGGGCAGCTGGCCTTTAGGATTCGCAATGATCCGCGTGTGGTCGTGCTGGAAAAGGTCAATGCGCGCACATTGCCGCCATCATTTATTGCTGAAGTGGTCGATTTGTGTGTCATCGATGTCTCCTTTATCTCGCTCAGATTGATCCTGCCGAACGCCTTTTCGCTCCTGAAACCCGGTGGCATCGTGCTTGCCTTGATCAAGCCGCAGTTCGAGCTGGAACGTTCGGCCGTGGGCCGCGGCGGGATCGTGCGCGACGCCTCCTTGCACGAGAAAGCCCAGCGGAAAATCATTTCGTTCCTCATGGAACTCGGTCACGATGTTATCGCTCTGGCGCCTTCGATAATTACAGGCGCCGACGGGAACCAGGAGTTTTTCTTATGCGCGCGAAAACGCTCGGCTTAGTTGGACATACGGCAAAACCAGGCGTGGCTGAGTTGACCTGCGCAGTCGTGCGCGAGCTGCGCGGTGGTGGACTCGATGTCGTTATTGAGGACAAGACCGCCGCGCTGGCGGAGCAATCGGGCGCCGGCACCATCGCGCAAATCGCGGCGCAGGCAGATCTGATTGTCGTGCTCGGGGGAGACGGGACCATTTTGAACGTCGTCGCTTCCGCAGGCGAACAGTTGAAACCGATATTCGGAATCAATGTCGGCTCGCTTGGTTTTCTGACCTGCGTGAATTCCTCAGCTTATCGCGAAGCGGTGCGCGCGATTGTGAGCGGAGACATCGCATTTAGCGAACGCGCGCTGCTCGCGGTCGAGCTCCGCCAGGGGGCTAAGATACTCTCCACTTTTCGCGCCCTCAACGATGCCGTCATCAGCCGCGGTGATTTGTCGCGTCTCATCCGGCTCCACGCTAGGGTAAATGGCGAACTGCTCACCGAATTCAACGCCGATGGATTGATCGTTGCCACGGCCACGGGCTCGACCGCTTATTCGCTATCGGCGGGCGGACCGATCCTCGCGCCCGATTCCGGCGTCTTCGTCATCACACCGATTTGTCCGCACGTTTTGACGAACCGTTCCGTCATCATCAGCGATTCGTCGACAATCGAGGTTTCCCCGGCCAGTGCCGAATATCCGACATTCCTCAGCGTGGACGGGCGCCAGGCTGTCCGAGTGCCGAGCGAAGGCGAAGTCACGGTCCGCCGCGCGAACACTACGCTCAAATTGGGATTTCTTCCCGGAGTGTCATTCTTCGGGGTGCTTCGGCAGAAGTTAAAATGGACGGGGAGTAACATCTAACAAAACCCATTTAAGGACTGCAGCTTGCCCTCGAAGCATCTACTCGGGAATGGGCTCCATTTTTTGCTCGCTTTTGCTTGGGGGAATACGGCACACTCCCGGGTCAGAAATGAGGTTTTACGTCGCGCGGCACGGTGCAGTGATCGGCGAATTCGAGGAGCAGACGTTCCGCAACAAGGTGTTCGCGGGCGAAATCATGCCGACGGACTTCTATTGGAGAGCCGGCCTCGAAGACTATCATCCCGTGAGCGATTTCCGCGTCGCACGGAAGACCGAGGTGATCTTAATCGATCCCCAGAGATTGCACCCGCCAGCGCTGGACGACAGTCGGGCAGATTTGCGTGTCAGGGGCGTGGTCGCCGGCATTTTAGTCCTGACGCTATTCGTCGTCCTGTTTGTCATCATCGGGCGGTAGGACAGTCAGCACGGGGTCCGCGGCGGCGGGAGGATGTTTCGAAGCAAGCCTCGTTTGTCAATTTTATATGACACATATTGTCTGATGTTATCGTAGGCGGTCTTTCCTTCACGACCCAAATACAGGCCCGTCTCTTAGCTTACTGCAGGTGCGAGGCGAGCCAGACCAAAGCCTTCGTGCGTCAGGCGGGCGGCCTGATCGACGTCTTTTTCGGCCACGACGACTGCGATCTTGATATCGGAGGTAGAGATCAACTCGATGTTAATGCCGCCGGCGCCGAGACAATGAAAAAACTTCGCCGCCACCCCGGAGTGCGAGCGCATCCCTATTCCCACCACGCTGAGCTTGGCCACGCCATTGCGCGCGTTTAGACCCGTGGCTCTGATCTGGCTGAGCATCGGCTCGATGATGGCGCGGGCATGCTCCAGGTCGCTCTCGTGAACCGTGAACGATAGATCCGTGGTGTCACCGCTGGAGACATTCTGCACGATCATATCGACAATGATATTGGACGCAGCGATGGCTCCGAAGATTTCGCCGGCGACGCCAGCCTTGTCCGGCACGCCGCAGATCGTCACCTTGGCCTGCTTGCGATCGACGCTGACACCACGCACGACCACATCCTCCATGCTCGGCGCTTCCTCGCGGGCGAGCGTTCCGGGCGCGTCGCTAAAAGTGGAACGCACTTCGAAAGGAACGGCGAATTTCTTGGCGAATTCTACAGCGCGCGACTGCATGACTTTCGCGCCCGCGCCGGCCATTTCCAGGAGCTCGTCGTAGGAGATCTCATCGATCTTTTTGGCGTCGGCAATAAGCCGCGGATCGCATGTGAAGACGCCTTCGACGTCGGTGAAAATCTGGCACGCATCAGCGTTGAGCGCGCCGGCCAATGCGATCGCGCTCAGGTCTGAGCCGCCGCGGCCAAGAGTTGTTGTTTCGCCTTCCGCCGACTGCCCCTGAAATCCCGCCACCACCACGATGTAATCATCGCTCAGCAGATTCTGAATCCGCCGCGGACTGATGTTAGCGATTTTTGCTTTGGTGTGGGTGCGGTCGGTCAGAATTCCTGCGTCGGCTCCGCTCAAAGAAATGGCGCGACCGCCGAGGGCGTTGACCGCCATGGCCACGAGCGCGCTGGCTGCTTGTTCACCTGTGGCGAGCAAAAGGTCGAGCTCACGACTGGTTGGTTGGGTCGAGACCTTGCGCGCAAGTTGCAGGAGATCGTCAGTGACGCCGGCCATTGCTGAGATCACCCCGACGACGCGGCAATCGTCGCGCTGGGTTTCGAGCAAACGTTGCGCGACATGGCGAATGCGCTCCGGTGTGGCCACGGACGTGCCGCCGTATTTCTGGACGATCAGAGGCATCGCGAGATGGCGCGGCTGGGAAAAGGGCGGAGCAGCACGGCACGCTTTGCGTTACGCTGGCGCGTGTGTCAACTGCGGCCGATGGCAGCGTGCACTGCCGCAGTGGTGGCGGCCACTGCCGGCGCAAGATCAGTGCTGATAATTTCAGGATCTTTCAGACCGTGGCCCGTGACGGTGCAGGCAACAATGGGATCGTCCGCGAAGAGACTTCCGGCTGTCGAAGATGGCTCGCGCAACAGCCACGCGATTGGGGCCGCGCTTGCCGGCTCGACAAAGACTCCTTCTTCGCGCGCGAGCCAAAGCTGTGCGGATCTGATTTCGTTATCCGTGACCACATCAACGAGGCCATCTGATTCGTCAATCGCCGCCTGCGCCTGATCCCAACTGGCGGGATTTCCGATGCGAATGGCTGACGCAATCGTCTCGGGCTTGTCGATCACGCGCTTGCGAAACACTGGGGCGGCTCCTTCGGCTTCGATGCCGATCATACGCGGATTCCGCGTCGACCGGCCGAGCTCGTGAAACTCGGTGTAACCCTTCCAATAGGCCGTCAAATTGCCGGCATTGCCCAGGGGCAGAATATGAATGGCTGGCGCGTCACCCAGCTCATCGATGATCTCGAACGCAGCCGTTTTTTGCCCGGCGATCCTGTCCGGATTAGTGGAATTGACGACGCTAAACTGTTTCTCGTTAGCAAGCTCGCGCACCACGCCTAGGGCATCGTCGAAATTACCTTTTACTGAGACGATCCTCGCGCCGTGCGCAATCGCCTGAATAAGTTTGCCGCTTGCGATGCTGCCTTCGGGCAGAACGACAGCGCACTGAATGCCGGCATGAGCAGCGTAGGCTGCGGCAGAGGCGGCGGTGTTTCCGGTCGAGGCGCAGAGCAAGGTTTGCGCGCCGCGCTCGAGCGCCTTCGATACTGCCACCGTCATGCCGCGATCTTTAAACGAGCCAGTCGGGTTGAGCCCTTCACATTTGATAATGACACGACAACCGACATGATCGGAAAGACGCGGAGCAAAGAGAAACGGGGTAGAGCCTTCACCGAGCGACACGACCGGTGTGGCGTCGGTCATGGGGAGGAACTTAAGATAACGTGGAATGACTCCGCCACTCCGCGATGGGTCGAGGTCCGTTTTCATCTCATGAGCGCAGAATGGCGAAAAGCGTTGCAAAAGGCACGCGCTAGTTTTGGTTTAGCTGCGCTTTATGGCTGAGCTTTCGCGCGATCAACAACTTCGTTTACTCACCATCCTGCTCGAGAGCCGGCATGGTGACTTGCGCGAGCAGAATCTCAATCGCCAGGGCAAAGGTCATTTTCATGTTTCGGGCATGGGACACGAAGCGCTGTCCGCAATCTCCATTCAGATGCTGCCGGATGATTTTATCGTGCCCTATTACCGAGACCGGGCCCTTGTTCTGGGTCGCGGTGTGAGTTCGCGACAACTGGCGCTCGATTATTTCGCCAAGGCAAAGGGCGAGAGTCACGGGCGGCAAATGCCCTCGCACTACAGTTGTCGCGAAAAGAATATTTGGAGCGTGCCCACGCCCACCGGCTCGCAGCTCTTGCCGGCATGCGGGATGGCGTGGGGCATCCAGCTCGATGGCAAAAATGCCGTTGTGGTGACGACAGTGGGCGACGCTGCAACCCGCCAGGGTGATTTCTATGAGGCGATTTGCTTCGCGAAAGAGAAGAAGCTGCCGCTGTTGTTTGTCGTCGAAGACAACGCTTATGGCATCAGTAGCCCAACGCGTAAAACCAATCCGCGCGCGCTTGATGTCGTGCAGCCGAAGGATTGGCGGGAGATCGACGGCGCGAATGTGGGAGCCGTCTACAACGCGGCCGAGGAAGCGTTCGCGCACATTCGCTCCGGGAAAGGGCCGGTTTTTTTCTGGGTGATGATGGAGCGGCTCTCCAGTCACACCAGCTCTGATGATCATAAGCTTTACCGCAGCGCCGAGGAGCTCGCGGCATGTGAAAAGTGCGACCCGCTGCGCGCGTGGAAGGAGAAGTTGATTGACGATGGAGTACTTAGCGAGAGCGACTACGATAAGCTGGACAATGAAATCAAGGAGCGCATCCGCCGGGAGTTTTCCGACGCAGAGAAGGAGAGCGATCCCGCCGCAGGGGAGCTCTTCGCGGAGGTAACCGGGAAGATCCCCGAGCTGGACGATGAGATCCTGCCGCCGGGCAAATATCGCATCGGCGACACGGTTAACAAAACATTGCGACTCGGCCTCGAGCGCGACAAGCGACGGATTATTTTTGGGGAAGACATCGAAGATCCCAAAGGAGGCGTGTTTCGCTTAACGCAGAAACTTTCGACCGAGTTTCCGGATCAGGTTTTTAATTCGTCGCTCGCGGAATCAACAATTCTGGGCGTTGGCTGCGGGCTAGCCTCGTACGGGAAACGTCCGGTCTTCGAGCTACAATTTATCGATTTCATCGGGCCGGGCTGGAACCAGCTCGTGACGAACATCAACTGTTTGCGCTGGCGCTCCTTTGGCCAATGGAAATGCCCGCTCGTCATTTATGCTCCCTACGGCGCGTATCTTCCGGGTGGAAGCTTGTGGCACAGCCAGGCAAACGAAAGCGCGCTCGCGCACTATCCCGGCATCTCCGTTGTAGTTCCCTCCACACCGGAAGATGCGGCCGGACTTCTCTGGACGGCGATGCATTGCGACGACCCGGTGGTCTTTCTCATCCCGAAGCACATGTTCTGGGCCGAGAAAGAAAGTGACGGGCCAGTGCGTCCGGTTCCGCTGGGCAAAGCGCGCAAACACAAAAGCGGCTCAGACCTCACGCTGATCGCCTGGGGCAATACGGTGGAAAAAGCGCTCGAGGCAATTGCGCAAACGGGGAACGAGGTTGATGTCGAACTCATCGATTTGCGTTCCATCGTGCCGTGGGACCGCGAGATGATTGAGGAGTCGGTGTGCAGAACTGGCCGCGTGCTCGTCGTCCAAGAAGACACGGAGAACTGTAGTGTCGGGCAGATGATCATTACGCATCTGAGTTCGCGCTTGTGGGACAAAATGGTGAGTTCGCCGATTCTCGTTAGCAAAGGCAATGTCATGATCGGGTACAATCCGATCTACGAATACGCCGCCTTGCCTGACACGGAGCGCATCATCTCTGCGATTAAGGAATCAGTGGCGGTGAGAACAAAACGCGCTGTAGCCGCGGTTGCTGACCGCGGTGCCGGTGAGAGCCGGATCCGCGTGAGCGAGCCGCGCCCGGCGACCGCGGCTACAAGAGCTACAGCCGGCACTCAACGCATCACCGTTCCCATCATGGGTGAAGGAATTCGTTCAGCCAAGGTGGTGGCATTGCTGAAGCAGCCCGGTGATAGGATCGAATTGGATGATCCGCTCTGTGAAGTGGAAACAGATAAAGCGGTTTACCCGATCGAGTCGTCATTCGCCGGAACGATGGGCGAATGGAAAACGGCGGTGGGCGATAGTGTTGCCATCCGCCAGGAGCTTGGAACAATTCTGACGGACGAAGCTTCGGAGCAAGAGAGCACGACTCGCGCAGCACAGGATCGTCACGATGGCCACATTGAGCCTGCCCTTTCGCCCACCATCACGCGCAAGCTCAGCCAGGTTATCGCGGCCAATCTGCAAATCGACGCACGCTGGGACGCGATTCGGGCCGCGCGCGAGCAGTCGAAAAAGATCGCGAGCGGCGATGCTCCCTCGCCTTCAGCCATGATCGCGTGGTCGGTCGTGCGCGCCATAGAAAAACACGCGCCATTCCGGCGATTGATCCTGGAGGACGAAACGATTGTCGAAAATGAGGACTTTGATCTTGGAATCGCCGTTGCACTCGAGGGCGACCGGCTCGCTACCGCGGTGATCACGCGCGCTAACGAGAAATCGTGGAGCGAATTCACCGAGGCTTATCGCAAAGTGGTGGAAGGCACGCGCGGTGGCCGGGTTGATGCAATGAATGCTCCTGTTGTCATCAGCAGCCTGGGCGCTTTCGGCGTGCGCGCGGCTGCTCCCATCGTCGTCCCGCCCTCGATGGCGACCTTGTTCGTCGGCTCGGCCCATCGCGAAATGATCGCGAACGGCGCCCGCGACGAGACTGCGGATGTCATTACTCTTTCACTCACTTTCGATCACCGCGTGGTGAATGGCGCGGGCGCGGCGAATTTCGCGCGCGAAGTGAAGGAGCAGATCGAGAGCTTTACCATTCCAGCAGCGACGCCGAGCGCGGCCTAGACGACACGTGCCTTCAGACGTTCACGGTGGCGTCAAGTTAATCGAGTGCCCGCGTGATGCGTGGCAGGGTTTGCATCGTCAGATCCCCACCGAGCGCAAAGTGGAGTATCTGCGCGCGCTCATTGCGGCTGGTTTCAAGCACATCGATGCGGTCAGCTTCGTCTCACCGAAAGCAGTTCCTCAAATGGCGGACAGCGAAGCGGTGCTGGAACAGCTTTCGCCTGCAAAGGACGTTGAAATCATCGGCATTGTTGTGAATGAAAAAGGCGCCAAGCGCGCGGTCGCCACCGGCGCGGTGAGCACGCTCGGTTATCCCTGCTCCATTTCGGAAACATTTCTGCGGCGCAATCAGAATCAATCGGCGGAAGAAAATCACGCTGTGCTTCTAACGATCCACAGTTTGGCGAATGCCGCCGGGCTTGACCTGGTGGCCTACATTTCGATGGCCTTCGGCAATCCTTATGGCGATAGATGGAGTGAAGAGAAAGCGATAGAAGCTGCGGTGGGCATCGCGCAGTCAGGTGTGCGCGCTATTTCCCTGGCAGACACAGTCGGAATGGCGGAGCCGGAACTCATCGCGCGCCTGGTCAGTGCGGTCGTGCGCGAATGTAAAGGATGCGAGGTTGGCGTGCATATGCATAGTACGCCGGCCGGGGCGGCGGCGAAAGTTTTGGCCGCGCACGATGCCGGGTGCCGCCGGTTCGATTCGGCGCTCGGCGGACTCGGCGGTTGTCCATTCGCGCAGAATCAACTGGTCGGGAATATTCCGACCGAAGAACTCATTCGTGCGCTGGAGGAGCAACGCGCGGTGCAGCTCGGGATTAAACTTGGGCCAGTGCGCGGGCTGAACCAGACGATCGCGCGGGAGTTCTCAGCCTCCTAGCGAGGAGGCTCACTGCCGGACAAATCCCATTTGGGCAAACGCTTTTCAAGAAAAGCCGCGATACCTTCTTTCGCTTCCTCCGATTCGCGCGCCTGCGTGTGATAATGCAGCGCCTTTTCCACATCATCGCGCACTGAGGAGGACCAGAGTTCCTCGATGAGCCGTTTCGTGCGAACAAGTGCCTCCGGGGCGTTTTTCAAAATTGCGCCGGCAATTTTGGCCGTTTCGCTCTCTAATTGATCCGGCGCGACGACGCGATTAACGAGCCCCATTTCCTGTGCGCGCTCGGCTGCGATCAGCTCTCCCGTCAGCAGCAGTTCACGGATGTCGCGTTCACGCAATTGGCGCCGGAGAAAAGTCATGACAAGTCCCGCGACCAGCCCGCGTCTGCCTTCCGGGTAACCGATCTTGGTGCGCGCAGCGGCGATGACGAAATCGCAGGCGGACATCAACCCCGCGCCACCTGCCACGGCCGCGCCATGAATTTGGGCGATGGTGATTAGTCGCGTCTCTGCCGCTGCCCGCAAGGTTCGCGCTACCATTCCGGCGGAGCGATGTGCGTCGGTTGTCTCCAGCGTTTCCTGCAAATCGAGTCCGGCGCAAAAGGCCTGGCCGGCGCCGCGCAAAATCAAAATGCGGCATTGTTCAGTCGCCTCTGCCGTAGCGATGGCGTCGCAAAGCTCACTTAGTAACTGAACCGTGAGCGCATTGCGTCTTTCCGGGCGGTTCAGAGTAAGGACGATAATCTGCGGACTCTTCTGCTCGATCAAGACAGTAGGCATACTTAGACCTGCACGACGCCGGTGTGAAAACGCGCTTTCGGCGCGGGGCGGCTAACGTAACTGAGCAAACGCATAAGCATGTCGCGGGTTTCGTGTGGCTGAATGATGGCATCGACCCAACCGCGCGCAGCCCCGTACCGGATATCGGTTTGTTCTTCGTAACTCGCCTTCACTTTCGCCCGCAAAGCTTCCAGTTCTTCCGCGCTCGACTTTTTATCGCCGCGCTCCCGTGCCCGCGCCAGAATGGAGAAGACCGTGTCGCTCGCCTGCGCCGCGCCCATGACCGCATAACGCGCGTTAGGCCACGCCAGAATAAAACGCGGGTCGTATGCTTTGCCGCAAAGCGCATAATTGCCCGCGCCAAAAGAGCCGCCGACGACGACCGTGATTTTCGGCACGACAGAATTGCTCACGGCACTGACCAGTTTTGCGCCGCTGCGAATGATCCCGCTTTGCTCCGCGTCTTTGCCGACCATGAAGCCGGTCACATCCTGGAAAAAAATGATCGGCAATCCCACCTGGTTGCAATCCATGACGAAGCGGGCTGCCTTGTCTGCGCTGTCAGCGTAAATGACGCCGCCCATTTGAATGCCTGCGGTCTTGGTCCGCACTTGCAGACGCTGGCTGGCGATGAGGCCGACGGCGCGACCGCCGATGCGCGCGTAAGCGGTCACGAGCGTTTTCCCATAGTCAGCCTTGTATTCATCCATGGAGCTCTCGTCGATAATGGTTGCGAGCAAATCCCGCGCGTCATAGTTTTTGTGCCCATCAAGACTAACCAGGTCGTAAACAGTCTCGGGCGCGCTGCTGGGCTGGGTCTTATGCTGCTGTCCGGCTGGCCGCGTCTCTGGCGCAGGCAATAGCGAAACAAGCGAACGTAAGCGGCTTAAACAAGATTCGTCGTCTTTCTCGTAGAAATCGACCGTGCCGCTGATCTCAGCATGCATGTGCGCACCACCGAGCTCTTCCTGATCAACAATCTGGCCAATGGCTGCTTTCACGAGCGACGGCCCGGCCAGATAAAGCCCGCTGCCTTCGGTCATCAAAACCTTGTCGCACAGCACCGGCAGATAAGCACCGCCGGCGACGCAATTTCCCATGATGGCAGCGAACTGCGGAATGCCGGCGGCGGAGATGACCGAGTTGTTGCGAAAGATCCGGCCGAAGTCGTCTTCATCTGGAAATATCTCGTCCTGCATCGGCAGGAACACTCCGGCGGAATCGACCAGGTAAATAATGGGCAGGTTGCACTCGAAGGCGATGCGTTGCGCGCGCAGGAGTTTTTTGACCGTTTGAGGAAAGAATGCGCCCGCTTTCACGGTCGCGTCGTTGGCAATAATCATGCAGGGCCCGCCTGCGACCTCTCCGATCCCGGCGACCGCACCAGCCGCGGCGATGTTGCCCCATTGCTGATACATTTTGTAGGCGGCCCACAAACCAATTTCGAAAAACGACGCACTCGGATCGAGCAGCCGCGTGATGCGTTCACGCGCCAGCAAACGGCCGAGCTTGTGCTGCCGCTCCTGGCCGGCCTTGCCTCCGCCCTCGCGCAGCAAAGCTTCTTCAGCGAGCAGCTTTTTGCAGCGATCGTGCAACGATTCCGCGGTGAGCTTGAGCGGGCGAGATGAACTCATGCGCTGGAGGGTTTAATCCGGCGCGGTGATTACTTCAAGCGCGGGCCCGTCCTCGTGCTCGTGCTCGTAATCGAAATTTCGCCAAATCGAGCAGGAGTCGGCGGCTTAATACGCGTCGGTCTCGGAATGGTAACCCGAGCTGTCGCGGATGCTGCGAAGGCGATTGCGGCTGCCGCGTTCCGAATCGGCGCGATTGAAGCAGCCGACCGTCAGTTTCACCAGAAAAGGAACGGCAGCCAATGTCCCGATGGACATGAGAGCGATGGCCGTGGCCTGGCGGGCCGGGCGTTTGATGCGGTCGGCCACGAGCAGTCCCAGGCCGAGGCCGAGCGTGGCGCGGGTGAGCGCCAGGAGCGGATCGAGCGGTAAATCGTCCGGTGACTTCGGGATGGAAATGGTCAGTGGCATTGGCGTATTTCTATACGGCGGTCGCGGGAAAAATAAACGGGAAATTGTTGTGCCCGGCTGCCGAAGCATAGACGAAGATGAAGGTGGACATGAAATTGTACGCGCTGGTTCTGGCCGGCGGAAGCGGTGAACGTTTCTGGCCGCTGAGCCGTCGCGCATTACCAAAGCAACTGTTGCGCCTCATCTCGAGCCGGACGCTTCTCGAACAAACCATTGCCCGCCTCGATGGACTCGTTGCGCCTGAGCGCATTCTTATTCTCACCAATGTCGAACAGGAAGGCAGCGTTCGCAAAACTCTGGGAAAGTTCCCGCCCGAAAACATCATCGCCGAGCCTTCCAAACGCGACACGGCGGCGGCGGTCGCGCTCGGAATCGGCTGGGTCGCGGCGCGCGATCACAACGCGACCATGATCGTGCTGCCGGCGGACCATGTTATTGAAGACACCGGCGCGTTTCAGGAAACGATCCGAATCGCTGTGCGCGCCGCCCAAGAGAACAACGCGCTCGTGACCATCGGGATCAAACCGGCATCCCCTCACCCTGGTTTCGGCTACATCGAAGCGGGTGAAGAGATTTCCGATGGTTTGCACCGGGTGATGCGATTCCGGGAAAAGCCAAATGTGGAGCTGGCGGAATCCTTCATTCGCAAAGGGAACTTCCGTTGGAATGCGGGGATGTTCGCCTGGACGGTGCCGATGATTCTGACCGAATTTAACCGACATGCTCCGGAGCTGGCGCGCTTCATTTCTGCATGCAGCGCGCGCGACGGATTCCAAACTGCGCTGCGAGAGCGATTCGCAAAGCTCCCAAAAATTTCATTCGACTATGCCGTGATGGAAAAAGCCGAGCACGTGCTCGTCGCGCAAGCCAAGTTCGATTGGGATGATGTTGGAAGTTGGCAGGCCGTGGCCCGCTATCTGAAGAAGGATGAGAACGGAAACGCCGCGAACTGCGAACTGACCACATTGAACGCGACCGGGAACATTGTCTTTGACGAGACCGGCGGAAACGTTGCGCTGCTCGGCGTGAACAACTTCATCGTTGTCCGCACACGCGACGCGGTGCTGGTGTGCCATCGCCATGACACGGAGAAGATCAAAAATCTTGTGGCAAAGTTGCCGGAAAAATTGCAATGAAACGCCTCCTTGGCGTCGACCTTGGTCAGGCGCGAACCGGGCTGGCCATTTCTGACGAGCTCCGTTTGCTCGCGCACCCTTTGGAGACGATCGCGAGCGGAGCCACGACCAAGCTGATAGAGCGGATCAAACAGATCGTCTCGGAGAAAGCTGTGGAGCAGGTCGTGATTGGTCTGCCACGGCATATGAATGGAACGCTTGGCCTCGGGGCCGAAAGCGCGAAACAGTTTGCTGAAAAATTGCGCGCAGAACTTCCTTGCCAGGTCATCATGTGGGACGAACGCCTCTCCACCCAGGCAGCGGAGCGTCTCCTGCGCGAAAGCGGAAAAAAAACGCGGCAAACGCGCGGCGTCATCGATCAGGTTGCGGCGCAAATGATTTTGCAAAGTTACCTCGACCGCCTGAATGCGTAGAAGGCGCGAAGCGTCTGCCGGCGAGGGCGGGGAGCAGGTCCAAGACGCAACTCAGCGGCTTAAGCTGATTGTCAGTTACGACGGACGGGATTTCGCCGGCTGGCAAAGCCAGACTCACGGCAACACGATTCAGGACCGGATCGAACGCGCGTTCCTGAAAATCTGCCAGCGCAAAGTAGCGGTGATCGGCGCGGGACGGACGGACGCCGGAGTGCATGCTCTCGGCCAATGTGCCCACGCTGACGTTCCGGCTAAAAGATTGTCCGCCGCGGAATGGTTGAGCGCGCTGAATGGAACACTGCCGCTAACGATCCGCGTCCTAAAATCGCGATTTGTTTTTAAGCGCTTTCACGCGCGATTCTCGGCAGAGGCGAAGCTCTACCGCTATCGTATTATCAATTCGTCAATTCTTTCACCCTTCGAGCTTGGCCGCGCCTGGCATGTCGCTCGACCGCTCACTTTCAAGGTCCTGCAAGAAGGCGCAGGGCTGTTCGTCGGCAGCCATAATTTCGCAAGGTTCGCCGCCAGGGGCGGCAAGAGCGAGGCCGACACCATGCGAACGGTGAAATCGGTGCGCGTTAGTCGTCGCGGCGAGCTGATCGTCATCGAGATTTGTGGCAGCGGATTTCTCTACAAGATGGCGCGAATGATGGTAGGCGCGCTCGTGCGTTGCGCACTGAGCAAAGAGCCGCTCGCGGCGATCACGATGCGTTTGGAAGATCGCTCCCGCGAATCTCACAGCAGCGTCCTGGTCGCGCCCGCGCACGGGCTCTACCTCGTGCGCGTGCGGTATTGATTCGCGCCGCGAATAGGGCGGGCGGCACCCGCGATTGGCAGAATAACTGCTTTCTCATCGATGATGCCCGGTATCGATCAGGAGCCGTCTGCCGATGCGGCGGCCAGGCCGCGCCTTTTCCGGCGCTGGCTCACGGGTTTACTCAGCTCCCGGCATTTCCCTTACAAACTGCTCTCCGGCACGACGGCGGCGGTGCTCGTCATTATCTTTTTGGCCGGCGCCTTTCTGTTCGTCACATTTCGAAATCATAATCAGGAGACACTGCGCGCACACACGGTGCAGGTGATGCGGCTGAGCAGTGTGATCGAGAACGACATTGCGGAGCTGGAGAGCGATCACCGCGGATTTCTGCTCACGCATGACGCGCGTTTCCTGGAACCATTTCAGCGCCGGCGGCAGATTATCAAAAAACGAAGTGACGAACTGGCGTCGTTAGTTGCTGAGGCTCCAGCTCAGCGCGGGCGCGTGGCGAAAGCTCAGGAAACAGTGGAGCACTGGATTGAGGAAATCGCCCAGCCTGCTTTTACCGGCCGACCAGCTGTAGCCGGCATAAATGAACCCAAGCTCGGCAGCCAGCTTCTGGATCAAGCGCGTGAGATTTTGCAGTCGCTGCAAAACGAGGAGCAGATCGTCCTAAACCAACGGATGCGCGAGCAGGACTGGGCGACGCAATCCGCGCAAATTCTCGATTTCGAGCCAAAGCTGGAGCGGGCCGTGATCGAGATGGAGAAGGAGAAACGTGGATATCTGCTCACCGGCGACAACAGTTTCCTTGAAGCATACCGGCGCTCGCAGGCCGACTTCTACACCTATTACAGCTATCTGAGTATCCTGGTGGCAAGCGCGCCGGAACAGGCCGCATTCTTGGACGACGTGCGCGCTCGTGTGGAGCGCTGGATCAATCTGAGCGCCGCTCCTGAGCTGGATGCCAGGCGCGCGGGTCGCGATGTCAGTGCACTCCAGGCCAAAGATCAAAGTGACCAGTTGATGCGTGATGTTCAGCACGCGATTTCCGAGTTTCAAAAAGGCGAGATCAACATTTACGAAACGCGCGCCGGTCTGGCGGCACGGCAACGCATCTGGCGCACCGTCGCGCTTTCAATTCTGGCACTGGTCGCCGTGGCACTGCTCATTTCCTCCAATACCTACTCTTTTGTTCTGGTGCGGCGGCAGATGTCGAAACTCGGAGCCGCTGAGACGCGCATCCGCGCGATGATCCAGAACATTCTTGATGGCATGATCACGGTGGACGGGAACGGGACCATCCTTTCAATGAATCCGGCGGCCGAAAAAATGTTCGGCTGCATGACCAACGAGATGGTCGGGCAAAAATTCACCAAGCTCGTGCCCAAAGCTTACGCGCGCGATCCGAACGCGCCGCCCGTGCCGGTGGCGTGGCAGGAGCTGGCCCAACGCACCGGGACCACGACCCTGGCCGTAGGCCGCACTCGGGTTAACGCAAGCTTCCCCATCGAGATTTCGCTCAGTGAGATGGTGGTCGACGGCGCCAGGATCTACGTCGCGATGATCCGCGATGTCACGGAGCAAAAAAGGTTCGAGCGCGAGCTGGCGGCGGAGAAAGAAAGCCTCGCCGTCACCCTGCGTTCCATCGGCGATGGCGTCATCACGACCGACGTGCAGGGCAAGGTGACGATGATCAATCACGCCGCCGAAACCCTGACGGGATGGGATTCAGCGGGAGCGATCGGGCAGCCGTTGAAATCGGTCTTCAAAGTTTCCATCGACGTCGGTGCGCAAGCCAAAGCGCATCGCGGTGTTTTGCGCAGTGACGGACATTCGCTCGTCATGAGTTCCTCCGACAATGCCAAGCTGATTTCGCGCGACGGCTCGGAGCGGCTCATCGAGCAGGTCGCTTCTCCCATTCGGGATCGCAAGAATCAGGTCGAAGGCGTTGTCCTTGTTTTTCGCGACATCACCGAGCGCGAACACAACGCGAGCGAACGGCGCAAAGCGGAATCGCTGGAGCAACTCGGGCTCCTCGCCGGAGGCATCGCGCACGACTTCAATAATCTGCTCACCGCCATTATCGGTAACATCTCGCTTGCTAGCATTCTTCTGCCGAAGGAGAGCGAAATGTCCGTGCGCCTCGAGGATGCGAAGAACGCCTCCATGCGCGCACGCGACCTCGCGCAACAGCTGCTCACCTTTGCCCGAGGCGGCGCGCCCATTAAAAAGACAGCCTCCATCGGCAAGCTTATCCAGGACACGGTGAGCTTCTCGTTGCGCGGCTCACAGAGCCGAAGCGAATTCCGTATCTCTGGCGATTTGTGGCCGGCGGAAATCGACGCCGGGCAAATCAGTCAGGTCATTGCCAACCTGGTGGTCAATGCAGACCAGGCTATGCCCAGCGGGGGCACCATCGCCGTCTCTTGCGAAAACTACCGGCATGCAGCCGGCAACGGCCAGGCCATCTCCGATCTCGCGCCGGGCGATTACGTCAAGATCACAATCAAGGACGAAGGCGTCGGAATTCCGGAACAGTACTTGAAACGCATCTTCGATCCCTATTTCACCACCAAACCAAAAGGAAACGGGCTCGGTCTCGCCACGACCTATTCCATCATCAAGCACCATAAAGGTCTGGTCACGGTGGAGTCGGAGGTGAATCGCGGCTCGATTTTCAGCCTTTACCTTCCGGCCGCGCCGCGCGTGATCGTGGCCGAGGAACTACCGCGCAAAGCGGCGACCGAAATTACCGGCACGGGAAGGATTCTCATTGTCGACGATGAAGAGGCGATTCGCGAACTCGTCGATTTTACATTGAGCCATCTCGGCTACGAAGTTTCCACGGCCGAAAGCGCGATGGCGGGCGTGGAATTATACCGGCAGCGCCTGGAGGAAGGCCGCCGTTTCGATGCGGTCATTCTCGATCTCACTCTGCCTGGTGGAATGGGCGGACGCGAGGCGCTGAAGCAGCTCCTCGAGATCGATCCAAGTGTTAACGCCATTGTTTCGAGCGGATATGCGACCGACGCGACGATGAGTCGATACCAGGAGTACGGTTTCCGCGGGGTGATCGCGAAGCCGTATGAAGCGAGTGAGCTTGGTCGGATTGTGCGCGAGACCATCCAAGCCAACCAGCCACACATCGCGCCTGCTTACGAAATGCAGGCGGCGGGTTAGCTCGGGACCAGACGTCTCGTCTGCGCGACAGCCCGCGGCCTTACGACCACGAATCGACAGGATGCCCGCCTGGCCCATCGTTGAGGAGGGCTGGCTGTCCCCTGTTGCGCGCAATCATCACGGCTTTACTTTCGCTGATGCCGGACATGCGCCCCGCCGCTTACGATTCGAAGATCGAGGGCAACGTAGTTTTTACGCGGCTCGATGCGGCCATGAATTGGATGCGCAAGAATTCGCTTTGGCCAATGCCGATGGGCCTGGCCTGTTGCGCAATCGAGTTGATGGCGACAGCGGCTTCGCGTTTCGACATCGCGCGTTTCGGCTCGGAGGTCATGCGCTTTTCCCCGCGACAATGTGATGTCATGATCGTGGCCGGAACGGTGACTTATAAAATGGCGCTGGCGGTGAAACGGATCTGGGAACAAATGCCCGAGCCGAAATGGTGCATCGCCATGGGCGCATGTGCCTCGAGTGGCGGCATGTATCGCAGTTATGCCGTGCTTCAGGGAATCGACCAGCTCATTCCGGTGGACGTTTACGTATCAGGCTGCCCGCCGCGGCCGGAAGCATTGCTGGAAGGCTTGATGCGATTACAAGAGAAGATCGCGGGTGAGCACTCGTTCATAGCCCAGAAACCTGCGCTGGCGGACGAGCTTGACGAGGCCTTGAGCTGACCGATGACGTCTCCCGAGTTACTTAATTCGCTCAGCCGATTGCTCGGGCCGAGACTCAAAAAACGAACGGAATTCCGCGGTGAGACAACCTTTGCCATCGCTCCGGAAAATTTGCGGGAAGTGGCGAAGTTCTGTCGCGACGAGCTTTCGTTTGATTACCTGCTCGACATTTCGAGCGTGGACAATTTCGGCGACGAACCACGCTTCGAAGTCGTCTATGAGTTGTACTCGATGACGCTGGCAACTCACCTCCGGTTGAAGCTGGCAGTCAGTGAGGAGACTTGCGCGGTTGACACCGTTTCGGACATCTGGCCCACGGCCAACTGGCATGAGCGCGAGATTTACGACATGATGGGCATCCGCTTCAACAACCATCCCGACCTGCGGCGAATTCTCATGTGGGATGGCTATCCGTTCTTTCCCTTGCGCAAAGATTTCCCGCTCGAAGGGTTGCCCAGCGAAATGCCCGATGTCGCTTTCACCCAGGCCGCGCCGATGGAAGGCGGGCCCTTCGTCACCGTGCCTTCCACTGCGACGACGAAAGACCGCGAGCCGCGGGCTCGAACACCAGAACTGTAGTTGCCTTGCCGGCTCTGCGGACGCTAAGGCAGGGGTCCGCGACGCGCGACTTGCGGCCGCAGCTTCCCGCGGGAGCTACAACATCTTTAGTCCTTCGGTGAGCAAACGCGACAAATCGGCCGTTGATCTGGTTGCGGTGGCGAGAACTTCTTCGTGTGACAATCTCGCGCGTGTGATCCCGGCGGCGTGATTTGTGATGCAGGAAAAGGCCGCCACTTCCAAATTCAGCGCCCGCGCCTGAATCACTTCCAGCACGGTGGACATTCCAACTGCGTCTGCTCCAAGTCGTCGCAACATGCGCGCCTCGGCCGGCGTTTCGTACTGCGGGCCGATGACTGCCGCGTAAACGCCGCGCTGGAGCTCGAGACCAATCCGCTTCGCCGCCGCCGCAAAGCTCTCGCGCAAGGCGGCGGAATAGCATTCGGAGACGTCGAGAAAATTCGGCGAACCGATCAGAGGCGACGTTCCGGTGAGGTTCAGGTGATCGGTGATCATCATCCAATTACCTGCGCGAAATTTTCTGTTCAGGCCGCCAGCGGCGTTGGTCAGGATCAATCGCTTCACGCCCGCGCCGGCCAGCACACGCACGATTGAAGTGACCTCGCCTGCCGTTCGCCGTTCGTATAAATGCACTCGCCCCTGGGCGAGAATCACAGCAACACCAGCCATCTCGCCGAGCGAGAATTGACCGCGATGTCCAGGGACGCTCGGCTTCGGGATCCCGGGAAATTCTGAGTACGCGATTGACTCGATCGGAGCGCCGGCGATGGAGTTGAGACCCGAGCCAAGAACGACGGCCGTCTCTGCGCGCCAGCTTCGCAGCGTCTCGGCGCGCTCGCTCACTGGCTACGCGGCAGACACGGGCGGGGCGCCCGCTGGCTTGCGCGTCGCCGCCATTACGTCGGGGCGGGGTTGTTGCTCGCGCGGAAAGAGCGGCCGCGTTTCCTTTTTGGGATAAGCAATGCGGCTGTGCAACATCGTCATCAAGGTAAAACGGAAACGCTCCGCGATGACACGCACGTCACTCAAAGTCAGGTCGCACTGATCAAGCTGATGATCCGCGATGCGCTGATCGATGATATCGTTTACCAGTTGCTCGATCCGCGCCGCGGTCGGTTTGTCGAGACTTCGTGACGCGCTCTCCACCGCGTCAGCGAGACTGACAATAGCGCTCTCCTTCGTCTGTGGTTTGGGACCGCTGTAACGGAAACCTCCCTCGCGCACTTCGTCCCCCTCGCGAATGCTGGTGATCTTGCCGCCGGCGCGCGCTTCTTCCTGCTGCTCTAGCGCTCGCTTGTAGAAGTAATACACCAGCGTCGTTCCGTGATGTTCCTGGATGATGTCGATGATGCGCTGGTTGAGCTTGTGTTTGATGGCGAGGTCCACGCCTTCCTTGACATGGGCGATGATGATGAGTGCGCTCATCGTGGGCGCGAGATCGTCGTGCGGGTTGCGCCCGAAGTTCATGTTCTCGGTAAAATATTCAGGCTTCACCAATTTGCCCACATCGTGGAAATATGCGCAGACACGGCAGAGTGTGGCGTTCGCGCCGATGGCTTCGGCGCCGCCTTCGGCCAGATTCGCGACGACGAGACTGTGATGATAAGTGCCCGGCGCTTCAATCGTCATCCGGCGCAACAGCGGATGATTTAGATCGGACGCTTCCAGCCAGGAGATGTCGGTCGTGATCTGGAACATGTGCTCAAACATGGGCAGAACGCCGCCGACGATGGTAGCGGTGACGATGCCGTTACCAAGAGCGAGCGCGCTTTGCACTCCGATCATTGTCCAATCATTTGCCGTTGGCGGGAAAAGATTAATCGGTCCGATGTAACCAAAGGTGAGCGAGAGAATCCAAATCGCGATCCCTACACCCAGGCCGGCGCGGACGAGTTTGCTTCGCCGCCGCACTTGCAACGTAAGGTAAACGGCGGTGAACCCGCTGATCATCCCGGTCACGAGCAGCGGCGCATCAATTTTCCCGAAAAGCACGCTCGTCCAGAGACTGACGAAGACGGCGGCGTAAAGTCCGTGGTTCCTCCCGAGCAGCACGCTCAAAAGCAGCGGCGCGAAGGCGAAAGGAATGAGCAACTCAGCCATCGAGGGATGCAAACCGACGACGTTGCTGTTGCACAATGCGTAGATCGCTTTGGTCAACGCCAGCTGCACAAGCATGACGCCGAAGACCAGGAGGATGCGGGAATTTTGCGAAAACGTGCGCGGCTGATTTGTCCAGAGCATCATCAGTGAGATGAGAAAGAACAGGAGCGCGATGACGAAGTTCTTTGTCGGCTCGGGCTGGCTGCCGCTGAAGATGAGCAGGGCGAGGCCGAGAATGAAACCGGCGAAGAGCACGAGCTTTATGCCGAAAGAATATTCCACACCGCGGAGGAGCTCATAGCGCGCGCGGCGGCGGCGCAATTTCGCTGAAGCAAGACCGCGGCGAATAAGCTCGCTACGTTTGAAGAAGTCGAATGTCATTTGCGACCGGAAGGGGAACGGTGCTGCTGGTAGGCATTGATTATGGCGCGAACGAGCGCATGGCGCACCACGTCACGCTCCGTGAAATAGGTGATCCTTATGCCGGGCACATTTTTGAGCGCCTGCACCGCCTCCACCAGACCGGAACGCTTGTTCGCGGGCAAGTCTATTTGCGTCACGTCCCCGGTAACGACGCACTTGGAATTCATGCCGATGCGCGTGAGCAGCATGAACATTTGTTCGGTTGTGGCGTTCTGTGCCTCGTCAAGAATGACGAAAGCGTGGTTCAAGGTGCGCCCCCGCATGTAGGCGAGCGGCGCGACCTCGATCACTTCGCGCGCCAGCGCCCGCTCCATCTCTTCCGCTTCCAGCATATCGTGCAGCGAATCGTAGAGCGGCCGCAAGTAAGGGGTGATCTTTTCCTGCAAATCGCCCGGCAGAAAACCGAGCGCTTCGCCCGCTTCCACCGCCGGCCGCGCCAGAATGATGCGCGAAACTCGCTCCTTCTTTAACGCAGCAACCGCCATCGCGACCGCGAGATAAGTCTTGCCCGTGCCCGCCGGACCGATCCCGAAGACGACATCATGTTTTTCGATCGCGTCGACGTAATTTTTCTGGCCAACCGTGCGCGCGATGATCGGCGTCTTGCGCGCCGAGGTAATGATTTTGGCCGAAACCGCATCAGCCAAATTCTCCGGCTGATTTTCGCTAACGGCATCAAGCGCATAATCGAACTCGCGTTTTTGAATATCGACGCCGCGGCGCCGCGCTTCTTCGAGTTGATCAAAAAGGCGCTGCGCCCGATCAAGTTTCTCCGGCTCGCCTTCCAGTTTCACCCAGCCCTCGCGCGTGGTCACTTTCACTCCGAGCGAATTCTCCAGGTTCTTCAGCAGCTTGAGGTCGTTCGCATAAAGCGACTGCAGCGCGCGCGCGCTCTCAAACTCCAGCGTGCGCGTTTCCGCCATTCAGAAATTAACCGCAGAAGACGCAAAGCTCGCGGAGGGGAAACAAATAATGCTCTTCGAGCTCTGTGACCTTTGCGTTCTCTGCGGTGAAACCTCTTCAGCCATCACCGAAAACCGTAAACCAACGCCCAATGCGTGCGCTCCTCCGGCGATTCCTCCACCGTCACGATGATGAAGTAGCTACCGGTCGCGTTTGGTATAACATGCGCTGCCGCAAAGTGACCTTTCTGCCAGCTGTCCGGCTGCTCTGCGAGCTTGCCTTCGGCATCGTAAATATGCACCGAAATCTTTGCGTGCTCCACTTCGGTTCCCATCCAGAACCAATATTCGTTGCCTTTAAACAACTGCTGCCGCACCGCCTTCTTCTCCCCTGCCCCAAGATCGCCACCCCAATAATCTTCACGCACCTGAAAGCCTTCCTTTACGTATGGCTCAGCCGCCTGGAGGGCGAATGATTGCGCGTCGTCCACCGACGCGGTTGCACTCACCAGCAACACCAGTGTCGCCGCCGCAAAAGCGAGAAGAAGCTTCTTCATTGACGGGTCACGATCTCACCATCCAGGCGCGTCGTGATCTCGTTAATTCTTTTCACCGAATCTGGCGAAATGGTTTTGGAGTCGTCAATGAGCGGCCGCACCTGGCCGAGCGCGCCTTTGATGCTTTCCACCACCGGCACTTTGTACTCGGGCATGGCGTTTAGCTTTTCACCGAAGTAGGCGAGGAGGTCGGGCTGATGCAAAAGCTCCGCGCCTTGAGCGCTGAAGTGTTTTGTCACGACCGACGTAAGCACCTGCGTGCCGCGGAGCCAGCCGCCGAGGCTCACTAATTGCGCCAGCTTCTGGTCCTGCACTTCGTTCATCGCCTGCTGCACACTGTTCTGCGTGCGGTCCAGCTCGAGCCGTACGTTGTCCCACTGCCGTTTGTCCGCCGCATCCGTGATCGCCTTCGCATGCGGCGTGATAGAATTACCCACTCCAATGCCCTTGGCCAATGTCAGTACCCGCTGCCCGATGTCTTTTACTGCCGGCGCATCTTCCGCCTGCACCGCGATGAAACCATCGGCAATGACGGTGCCGAGAAGCAGCGCGATGCGCGGCCGTTCCGTGAAGTTGGCCCCCTTCTCTGTTCGGACAAACTCCTTCCAATTGACGGGCCCGAGTTTGTTCAGCGCACCGAAGACTTCATTGGGCAACGGCACCACCACGTCTTCGACCTTTCTCGAGATTTGCCTCACATCGATGTGTGGCGGCGCCTGGGCCGCATGCCCGCAAAGCGTTCCCATCACCAGCACAAATCCCACGCACTTGTTTACTTTAGAGACTCGGATCATCGGCAGCTTCGACTGTTGATTTCGAACGCGTATTCAGGATTAATGCAAACTCTAAATAGAACCTCTTTGCGCTCAAATCTTGCTTGCTCCACTTAATCGCGCCAACGCCTCCCGGCGGCGGCATTATTCTACCGCATGAAACAGCAACGCCTGCGCCAAATCCTCGACCACGCCAGCCGCCAGCGCGTGCTCGTAATTGGCGATCTCATGCTGGACGAATTCGTCTGGGGAACGGTGGGCCGCATCTCACCGGAAGCGCCGGTGCCGGTGGTAGAGGTTTCCGGCGAATCGTTTTATCCGGGCGGCGCGGCCAACGTCGCGCGCAATCTGCGCGAGTTCACCAATCACGTTTCCGTTTCGGGAATGATCGGACGTGACCGCTGCGGAGATCTGCTCCTCGATCTGCTCGCGAAAGAGAACGTCAATACGGAGGCTTGCGCGATTTCGCGAGATTTCTCCACCATCGTCAAAACCCGCATCATTGCGCGACAGCAACAAGTGGTGCGCGTGGATCGGGAGAAAATCATTTCGCCCAAGCCGCCTGAAATCGCTGCCGTCGTTGCCTCGGTAAAGAAGAAACTGCGGGAGATCGACGCGATTATTTTCGAGGACTACGCCAAAGGTTTTCTGGCCGAGGATCTCGTGGCGCAGGTGGTGCCCGCTGCCCGGACGAAAAACAAGATTGTCGCGGTCGACCCAAATCCCAAGCATGACCTTTCCTGGCGCGGCGTGTCGGTGGTAAAACCGAATCGCACGGAAGCTTTCCACGCTGCCGGCATTTTGGATGATTCCGATGACGGCGCGCTGGAAGAGGTCGGCCGGCGTTTACTCAAAAAATGGGAAACCGAACTTCTTCTCATCACCCTGGGCGATCAAGGAATGATGCTTTTTCAACGAAATAAAAAGCCGCACCGCGTGCCGACGCGGGCGCAACAGGTGTTCGACGTTTCCGGCGCCGGCGATACCGCCATCGCGCTTTTCACTCTCGCGCTGACGGCGGGCGCGACTCCGCTGGAAGCGACTGATATTGCTAATCACGCCAGCGCGGTTGTGGTGGGCAAACTCGGCACTGCCACGGTCACGCGGGCGGAGTTGTTGCAGAGCTTCGCGAATGCCTGAGAAAGCTCCGGCCGTTTTCTTCGATCGCGACGGCACCATCATGGAGGACGTCAACTACTGCTCCAACCCGAAGGACGTTCACGTTTTCGCAGGCGTAAGTGAATCGCTGCGCAAGCTCAAGGCGCGCGGTTTCAAATTGATCATGATTACGAATCAAAGCGGAATCGGGCGCGGCTATTTCACGCGCGAGCAATATGACGCCGTGCATGCCGAAGTGCTGCGCCAACTCGGAGATGGGTTGCTGGACGCAGCCTACTTTTGCCCAGATCCGCCCGGCGTAGAATCCAACTGCCGCAAGCCCGCGCCGGGAATGATCCTGCAAGGGGCGCGCGAGCATGAGGTCGCTCTCCCCCACTCCATCTTGATCGGAGATAAAGAAATCGACGTTCATTGCGGACATAACGCCGGCATAAAAGCGATTCGAGTGCGCACCGGGTTTGAAAAGAACACGGCCGACAGCTCGGCCGATTGGATCGCTGAGGATTTTGCCGACGCGGCGGCGATTATCCTGCGTCAATCTCAGCGTAACGCAGCCGAACCGAAGAACGTCTAGTCATTCTACAACGAGGCGACGCGCCGGCTGGCTGCACCGCCGAGGACGGCTATGCTCCGGCACGTGGAAAAAGCGCTCCTCATCATTCCCGCCCGGTGGCGATCGTCCCGCTTCCCAGGCAAGCCGTTGCACGTAATCGGCGGCAAACCGCTGCTCCAGCACGTTTGGCAACGCTGCCGGCGCGCGCGCGAAATCGAGCGCATCATCATCGCCACGGACGACAAGCGGATCGCCGGCGCCGCGAGTCGCTGGGGCGCGGAAGTCGCGATGACTTCCCGTAAACACCAAAGCGGGACCGATCGCATCGCCGAAATCGCGCAGCGAGAAAAGGAATTCGCCATCATCATCAACGTCCAGGGCGACGAGCCGCTGATCGATCCCCGCCTCATCGACCGGATGGTCACAACACTTCGCCGCGATTCACCGCTCGGAATGGTCACCGCGGCGCATCCCTTCGAGAATCCGGCTGACGCGTTGTCGCCGCATCAGGTCAAGGTCGTGAGGGACCTTGCCGGCAATGCTCTCTACTTCTCGCGTTCAGCCATCCCTTTTTTGCGCGAGCAGAAATCGTCTGTGAAAATTCTGCGCCATCAGGGGATCTACGGCTTCCATCGCGAGGCGCTCCTTCAGTTTGTGAAGTCGAAAGCGACGCCGCTCGAGCGCGCCGAATCGCTCGAACAATTGCGCGCCTTGGAGAATGGTGTAAGGGTTCATGTGCTCGTCACGAAACAAGGTTCCCCTGGAATCGATACCGCGGCTGATGCGGCTGAGCTGGAGCGAATTCTCGCTCGCGCCACGGAGAGACGCCGCTCATGAAATATATTTTCGTCACCGGCGGCGTCGTGAGTTCGCTCGGCAAAGGTCTGGCCGCCGCCGCGCTCGGCACCTTGCTCGAACTGCGTGGGCTGCGCGTGGTTTTCCAAAAATTCGATCCTTATCTCAACGTCGACCCGGGAACGATGAGCCCCTTCCAGCATGGCGAAGTTTATGTTTTGAATGACGGCGCCGAGACCGACCTCGACCTCGGCCATTACGAGCGCTTCACAAACTGTGTGCTCTCGCGGCATAACAATCTCACCAGCGGTCAGGTTTACGAGTCGGTCATCAACAACGAACGGCGAGGCGATTATCTTGGCAAAACGGTGCAGGTCATTCCGCATGTGACCGATGTCATTAAGTCGCGCATCCGCGAGCTCTCGGATGAATCAAAATACGACGTCGTCATCACGGAAGTGGGCGGCACCACCGGGGACATCGAGGGACTGCCGTTCCTGGAAGCGATCCGGCAATTCATTCTCGAAGTCGGCGCGCGGAATGTGGTCAACATCCACGTGACGCTCGTGCCTTACATCAAGGCGGCGCGCGAGTTGAAGACCAAGCCCACACAGCAGAGCATTGCCAAATTACGGGAGATCGGTTTGCAACCGCAGGTCCTGATGTGCCGCACTGAGCTTCCGCTCGACGCTGAAGTGCGGCAAAAGCTTTCGATGTTTTGCAGCGTCGCGCCGGAAGCGGTGATCGAAGCGCGCGATGTCGAGCACACGAT
>JBKPQR010000100.1:0-16831 GCA_046734175.1 Verrucomicrobiota bacterium
GGCGAGCTAACGATTCGTGAACGCTACGGTAATCTTTTCGACATATACGAAAAGATCACGGCCGAAAACGCATACAAAACACCGATGCGCATTTATCCGGCGGTGCATTATACCATGGGCGGGTTGTGGGTTGATTATAACTTGATGAGCAATGTGCCCGGGCTCCACGTAATCGGCGAGGCGAACTTCTCCGACCATGGCGCAAACCGGCTCGGCGCCAGCGCCCTCATGCAGGGCCTCGCTGATGGCTACTTCGTTCTGCCTTACACGTTGCCCAATTATCTGGCCGGCCAAACCGGCCGGCGACCGCCGCCCGATCACCCCGAATTCAAGCGCGTCGAAGCCGAGGTGCGCGCGCGCATCCAACGCCTGCTCTCGACCAACGGCACCCGCACCATCACCTCACTTCATCGCGAGCTGGGTCTGCTGCTTTGGAACAAGTGCGGAATGGCGCGCAACGCCGCCGGTTTGCGCGAAGCGCTCGAGCGGATCCCAGAGTTACGCCAGGAATTCTGGCGCTGCGTCCGGGTGCCCGGCGAAAACGAGAGCTACAACCAGTCGCTCGAGCGCGCCGGTCGCGTCGCGGACTTCCTTGAGTTTGCCGAGCTGATGTGCATCGACGCGCTCGAGCGCGATGAATCGTGCGGCGGTCATTTTCGCGAGGAACATCAAACGCCCGAGGGCGAAGCCCAGCGCGACGACGAGAATTTCGCTTTCGTTTCGGCCTGGGAGTTCCAGGGCAACGGCGCAATCGAGCAGCCAAAGCTCCATCGCGAGCCGCTGCACTTCGAGACGGTGCATTTAAGTCAGCGGAGCTACAAATGACGTTGAGAGTTGTTAGTTGAGAGGACCCGGAAGGGGGAGTTGCCATGTTTAATTTTGAAAGATTAGAGGTTTGGCAGAAAGCGATCGATTTCGCTGATCTTATTTACGAATTAACGCGGCGATTCCCGGCTGAGGAGCGATTTGGCCTGACAAATCAATTACGGCGCGCGGTCATATCGATCTCCTCAAATATTGCTGAAGGTTCGTCTCGCTCGTCAAAAGCCGACTTTGCAAGATTTGTCGAAATCGCCGCGGGATCGGTTTTCGAAGTGACTTCGCAAGCCTTTATCGCGCGTAGACAAAGGTTCCTCTCAGAAGAGGGATTTCAGCGCATTTACTCTGGAGCAGAAGAGTTGAGTCGGATGCTAAGCGGACTACGCAAAAAGCTACTCTCAACTCTCCACTCTCAACTATGAACTTCCCGCTTCGTATCTGGCGTCAAGCCGGTCCTCAAAGCAAAGGCCAACTCGTGACTTACGAGGCGCGCGACATTTCCCCCGATACTTCATTTCTCGAGATGCTCGACATCGTTAACGATGAACTCACTGAACGCGGCCAAGAACCCATTGCCTTCGATTCCGATTGCCGGGAAGGGATTTGCGGCACCTGTGCCCTAACCATCAACGGCGAGGCGCATGGGCCAAATCATCCCGCGGCCGCTTGCCAGATTTACATGCGCAGCTTTCGCGAGAGCGAGACGATTACAATCGAGCCCTTCCGGGTGAAATCATTTCCGCTCGTGCGCGATCTTGTCGTGGACCGCAGCGCGCTTGATCGCATCGTCCAGGCCGGCGGCTTCATCTCCGCCCGAGCTGGATCGGCGCCGGAAGCGAACTCGATTCTGGTGCCAAAAAAAGAAGCTGACCGCGCCATGGAAGCGGCGGCATGTATTGGTTGCGGAGCGTGCGCGGCGGCATGTCCGAATGCTTCGGCCATGCTTTTTACTTCGGCTAAAGTTTCGCACCTCGCCTTTCTGCCTCAAGGCGGGCCGGAGCGAACCTCACGTGTGTTAAAAATGGTGCGGCAAATGGATGCGGAAGGCTTCGGCAATTGCACGAACACTTACGAATGCGAAGCAGTTTGTCCGGCTGAGATTAGCGCCAGCTTCATCGCGAAGCTGAACCGCGAATACGCGCGCGCCACCTGGCAAGAACGGTTGGGCGAATAGCCGCTATCATATCTGTAGCGGCGGTCTATGACCGCCGACCCCGCAACTTCTGTATCATTCGACGGTCATAGACCGCCGCTACAGGCGAATCCCTTACTTGCTCCCACGCAACTGCTCCAGCACCTTCATCGCCGCGTTGTGCCCGGGAATTCCGCTGACTGCACCGCCGCGCAGCGCACTTGATCCGCACAAAAAAACGTTGGGCCATTCAGTTTCCACTCCCCACTGGCCCACTTGCTCCTTCTTCGTGGCAAAGGGCCAGGTTGGGGCATCCTGAAAAATGTTGCCATGATACATTCCTAACGATTCCTCAATATCAACCGGGCTCTTACTTTCCAGACAAAGACTGCCATCGCCAGCACGAGCCAGGCAACCCCCCAACGGCTCCTCCAGCCATTGATTGATACTCGCGAGAAATCTTTTCTCGGCTTCAACGCGCTTCGTCGCCCCGTCTCGACTAAACAATGAGTAAGGCGCGTCCAGTCCAAACAAGGTCATGGTATGAAAGCCCTGGCGCCGCAATTCCGGACTAAGGATCGTTTCATCAGTCAGAGTGTGGCAATAGACCTCACATGGTGCTCGATCAGCCAGCCGGCCATTCGCCGCCTCTCGATAACTAACATTCATCTGCTCATAACCTTCATTGCTGTGAAAGGTCCCGCACCATGCCTCATTGGCGGAATAGCTGCTCCCTTTTAGTTTGGGAAGCCGCCGCAGCAGCATGTTGATCTTGAATACGGAGCCTTCATCCACCTTCTCCGGGCAATAAGGCCGATGGGTAAACTTCGCCAAGACATTCCGCCCAAAGTTAGCGAGAATAAACCGCGTCTCGATGACGTGTCGCTTGCGGTTGACTCGGAATGCCACCGTTTGCTTTGGGCCGTTCACCTCAAGCTCCTTAAGCTCGACATTAGTGAGCAGCTCGGCTCCAGCCTTGCGCGCGGCTTGCTCAAGCTCACGTGCGACGGCCCCCATTCCGCCCACGGGCACCTTCCATTCGCCTGTCTTATTCCCGATAAGATGGTAGAGGAAACATCGGTTCTGAACTAAGGAAGGATCGTGAGGATGGGTAAAGACGCCAATTTTTCCATCCGTCAGAACGAGTCCGCGCACCAGATCGTTCTGAAGATAACGTTCAATCGCGCGACCAAGCGGCTCCTCGACCAGGCTGCGCCAGGCTTCACGCGAGACGGCGTCGGCGTCGAAAAGCTTTTTTATCTCCGACTTCGCCACAAGCGGCGCAAGCATGCTATCCCAGCAGTGTTCCGCAAAAACTCGCGAGAGCTTGTAGAACTTCTTCATCTGCTCGTACTCGCGATCATTTCCGGTCAGTTTCGCCATTGATTGCCTGCCGGCTTCTTCATCAACGTTGCTCAGGAGCAGTCCGTCGTATCTGCCGTCCTTTAGATACGGAGTAAACGATGCCGTGGTCCGGCGCCGCAGCTCCAGCTTCAGGCCGAGATCGCGAATGATCTTCTCTGGAAACAAGCTAACGAGGTACGAGTAGCGTGAGAGAAAAGCATCGTAATCTGGAAATACCTTTTGCGACGTGGTCGCTCCGCCGATATAATCGTTCTTTTCCAGCACGAGCACGGAAAGGCCTGCCCGGCCGAGATAGCTCGCGGCCACAAGCCCATTGTGGCCCGCCCCAAGAATGACGATATCAAACCGCGATTTCACTGGGATTTACGGGATTGATACATAAAAGGCACGGGTGCAGCCGTAATTGGTCGCTAAGCGAGAAGCAACTCAATCCTTGAAATCCAACCACGCTTTTTGCAACTCCGGCCAAATTGCGCGCCTGACTGCAAAAATATCATGATGCCGCAACGAAGTTGTGGGCTCGGCCATTACCGGAAAGCAACGGGACGGCGGATCAATGCCCATAACTGATTACTCGCGCTAACTTCCAGGAGTCATCTATCTTCTGCCAGATCATGGCAAACTTGAATACTCCACATTGTTCCTTGCCCTTCTCGGTGTGGCAAAAGCGATGCTGGCCAACCTCCAGTGCGCCGTAATCTTTGATGGGATAAGCTTCCAGAGTGCCTTCCACCAATTCTCTTCGAATATCGTTGTTATTAGCGAACAATGTTTTGAAGTCAGCGAAGCATTGTTGATAGTCTTTTAAGCCATCGTCGTCCTGGTAGAACTCCAGGTCCTTTGTCGCCATCGACATAAGCCGTTCCACATTGTGCGCATTGAAGGCATCAAACAAATGCCGATCTAACCGCGCGACGGTTTCAAACAAAGGCCCGGATTTGGACTCCGCCTTTTCTGGCCCGCGCTCAGCCGCCGTGGCGATCGCAGCCGCTAGACAGAAGCAAAGCACAATTCGCATCGCGTGAGTCTGACTGGGAACTCAGTCAATGGCAAGAGCGCTCCTGATAGACCGCACCTCTGGTTGAAAGGCATGATGTCGCGGCAGCGTTGTGCCGCGGACTTAACTCAAACCAAGTGGGCACCAATTAACAGAAGCGTTCTTATTACCGCGCGAATCTGCTTGAAAAAAACTCTGAAGCTCGCCGTGCGGCGCCGCGCCCGCAAAGCCATCAAAGCGGCCCGAACGACCCAGCTCCTTCGCCGCGCGCATAAACCCGCCCCAGGCAGCGCGAGCCAGCGCACCGCCCACGCTGACTCGACGCACGCCCAGCGCCTCAGCATCGGCCAGCGTTAATCCACCCGGCGCACTGATAAGAATGTTAACCGGTTTGGGAGCGACTGCTGCCACGATTGCCCTGATCTGCTCCGGTTCCTGAACACCCGGCGCGTAGAGACAATCGGCGCCCGCTTCGGCGTAAGCAGTCAGCCGGCGAAGCACCTCATCGATGTTAGTCTGGCCAACGAGGAAACATTCGGCCCGGCCAATCAATATTACGTCGCTCTCGCGCGCGGCCACGCCCGCAGCTCGAACACGCTCGACCGCATGCGCGATCTCGTAAAGCGGTTCCTCCTTTCGCCCAGTCGAATCCTCGATAGAAATGCCGGCGACCCCCGTCTGGCCGCAAAGTCGCACGTTCTCGGCCACACCCGCAAGATCATCGGCGTAGCCATTTTCGAAATCAGCGTTCACGGGCAGATCAGTTGCCTCCACCATCTCGCGAATATGCGCCAGCATGGCATCGCGTCCGACCCTCCCATCAGGCAATCCGCGAGAGAAAGCGAAGCCGGCTGAGGTGGTGGCGAGAGCCTTGAAACCGAGATGTTGAAGGTATCGCGCCGAGCCGATGTCCCACGGGTTAGGGAGAGCAAAGCAACCTGCGCGATGAAGTTGGCGAAAGATTTGACGGCGTTCAGTGATAGTGGGCATGGAGTTCTGTCATCCTAGCGGAACGAAGCGAAGGTGAGGAATCATTGAAGGTAGCTTTACGGCACCGCCGCTTGACCCCTCGACTGTCGCTCGGGACGACGTGCTGATTTCCCGCGCGTGCTTATTCGGCAGATTCGCCATGTTCACGCGTTTTCTGGCCGCGCAACTGCGCCTGGATGAACTGATCCAAATCACCGTCCATCACTGCCTGCACATTGCTGGTCTCGGCACCAGTGCGATGGTCTTTTACCATCTGGTAAGGCTGGAAAACGTAGGAGCGAATCTGACTCCCCCACGCCACATCGCCTTTCTCGCCGTATTGCCGGTCGATCTCCGCCCGCTTCTTATCCTGCTCCAGCTCGTAAAGTTTCGCCTTCAACATTTTGATGGCCAGCTCCCGATTTCTTCCCTGGCTGCGCTCAGCCTGACACGCAACGACGATGCCACTGGGTTTATGCACGACGCGCACAGCGGTCTCAACCTTGTTAACATTCTGCCCACCCTTGCCGCCGCTGCGATAGGTGCCGATCTCCAGATCGGCGGGGTTGATCTCGACCGGTGCGCTATCGGCAATTTCAGGAACCACATCCACGCTGGCAAAGGAAGTGTGACGCCTTTTGTTGGCGTCGAAGGGCGAGATGCGGACGAGCCGATGCACACCGCGTTCAGTATTCAAATAACCGTAGGCGTATTCGCCAGTCACGAGCAGCGTGGCGGACTTTATACCGACTTCTTCGCCGGTTTGAATGTCGACGACCTGCGACTTGAAACCGTTGCGCTCGATCCAGCGTTGATACATGCGCAATAACATGTCGGCCCAATCGCACGACTCGGTGCCGCCCGCGCCGGAGTGGATAGTAAGGAAGGCGTTGGCGCGATCGTTCTCTCCGGACAGGAACTGTCGCAGCTCGAACTCGGAAAGCTTGTGCGCCAGCCGATCGTGCTCTCGCGTAAGCTCGCGTTCGGCCTCAGCGCGCTCGGCCGGATCGGTCTCTTCTTCCACCAATTGCCGCAGCGCCTCAAAATCAGCCATCTCGCGCTCAAGATCACGGAAAGGATTGAGGAGCGACTTCAAGCGCGAGACTTCCTCTACGTCAGCCTGCGCCCGTTCGCGATGATTCCAGAAATCTGGCGCGCTCATCCGCGCTTCGAGAGCTGCTAGCTGCTCCTGAAGTTTGTCGAGGTCAAAGAAACCTCCGCAGCTCGCGGACGCGAGATTTCAAATCTTCGGCGTCGATAGTGGCAAGCTCGTCAGGCATCCGACGAAGATAAGTGGAATAACAGTTTGTGCAAAGCTTCTGGCCGCTCTGGCTCGGTCAGACGAGGTCTCGCCGGCCCTAGGCCCGGACGACGTTGACTCGCGCAGCCATTCACCGGAACGTTGCTGCTTTGATGAAAAAGCAGCGGATCCTCCTCGGCATGAGCGGCGGCGTTGATTCCAGCGTCGCCGGTTATCTGCTGCGTGAGCAGGGCTATGAAGTCATTGGTGTGACCATGAAGGTGTGGCCGCAGGATTGCGTTTCGCGCGCGGAGGACAAGTGCTGCGGGCCGCAGGCGGTGGCGGATGCGCGGGGTGTCGCGCACGCGCTCGGGTTTCCGCATTACGTCGTCGATGAAGCGGACCAGTTCGAGAAGCTCGTGATCGATTATTTCACCAGTGAATATCAGGGCGGGCGAACGCCGAACCCGTGCGTGATGTGCAATGAAAAGCTGAAGTTTGGAAAGCTTTGGGAGAAGGCGGAAGCGCTAGGCTGCGATTTTATCGCGACGGGGCATTACGCAATTATCGAACACGGACCGCCCGCGGCCGGCGGCCGGGCTGTTCTTCGGAAGGGAACCGATCCACGAAAGGATCAATCGTATTTTTTGTTCAGCTTGCGCCAGGAACAACTGCGGCGGGCGCTGACGCCGTTGGGCCGAATGTCGAAACCGGAAATTCGGGAGATCGCGCGCAAGCTGGGGTTACGCGTGGCGGAGAAGGCTGACAGCCAGGAGATATGTTTCGTGCCGGGACAGGACTACAAAGCGTTTCTCCGTTCACACCTCGGTCCTGAGAACTTTCATCGTGGCGGCATTTACGACTGCCACGGCAACTTCATCGCGCCGCATGACGGCATCGAGATGTTCACGATCGGCCAGCGCAAGGGATTGCCGGGCGGTTCGCCGCAGCCCCGTTACGTGATCGACATTGATGTCGCAACGAGTCGCGTCATTGTCGGAAGCGCGGACGAACTGCTGGTTGAGCAATTCGAGGTGGAGCGGGTGAATTGGATTAATCCGGCCACGGTGAATCAGGCTGCCGGGGCAACGGTGAAGATTCGATACAATCATGCCGGGACACCGGCGACAATCGTGCCGCTGGAGGAAAACCGCTGCCGTGTGCAATTGCACAAACCGCAACGAGCGATCACGCCGGGCCAGGCGGCCGTGTTCTACAAGGATGACGTGGTGCTTGGCGGCGGATGGATTTGCCGGCAGGCGGCGCTGGTTCCGGCTGCGTGAAGGAGGAGTTCACCCTCGCGTTCAGCACGTTTCCGGACAAGGAAACGGCGAAGAAAATTGCGCATCGGCTGGTGCAAGACGGGCTCGTCGCCTGCGCGAACATCGTGCCGTCGATCAGCTCGATCTATTTCTGGAAGGAGACGGTGGAAGAAAGCGCGGAGGTGCTGGCAATCTTCAAAATGACGGCGGCCTGTTTTGCTCAATTCCAAGAGCGCTTGCGCGCGCTGCACCCGTATGATGTTCCAGAGATTATTCGGCTGAAGATTGACGAGGGTTCGCCGGAGTACTTGCGCTGGATCGCGGAGAGCTGCGGCCGCACAGTCGGGAGCGAAGTGCAGGGATCCCCCTGAAAGTCACCTGTAAGGTTGGCCGCGCGATCTCTCGGCTTGGCTTTGCTCCGCGCGAGATGATGCGTTGCGGGCTGCCAGAAAAATCGCCGCGCCGATGGCGTTGCAGATCAAGGTCACGGCGATGATTTTCGCGCCGAAAATGAGCGGACTCGGCACGTCGATGATCGGATAGACGGTGAAGAAAATCGCGAGGAGCGAAACGGCGAGCCCGCAAAAGGCGGCGATGCGCAAGAGAACTCCGGCATGTGCGCGGATGGCGCGGGCGCCGAAAAGCGGAATGGCAAACATCACACCGTAGGCTATTCCATAGAAGACGTTGGCGGCGTTATCGACGAGCTGAAATGCCTCCTGAATCCCAGCGCCGACCTGGCTCGTGACCGCGAGGAGCAGCGTGAGGGCTCCGACAAAAACAATCGAGTTTATGGGAGTTTTGTATTTCGCATGCAGCCGCGAAAACCAGGATGGCAAGAGCCGATCCCAGCCCGCGACCATGGGCAGGCGCGAGCTTCCAGTGAGATGAACGCTGGTCGAGCAGATGGTGCGCACGGTCATGAGCACGATGCCGAGCGAGGCGATGGCGCCGGCGATCGGAAATGCACGCAGACCGAGCCGCAAAGTTTGCGGCACCGGGCCGATGAGATCGATGGGATTTGTGCCGATGAATGCGAGGACGGAGCTGGTGCCGAAGATGAACATGAAGGCGATGATTGGCGAAGCGATGATGACAGAGCGAGCGATGTCGCGGGCCGGCGCACGTGTTTCGCCGGCCAGGATGGCGACGTATTCAAAGCCGCTCAGCGCGCCCACGGCAAGCTTGGTGAAAATGTTAAGACAAAAAAAGATCGACATGCTCGGGGCGGCGAGCGCGAGCGGGTGATATTGCTTGAGGTCGCCCCGGGCGAGAGCAAGAAACGGTAGCGCGACAAGGGCAGCGTAAACGAGCAGCATGGCGAAGGCGCCGATGTTGTGCACCCACTTGCCGAGTGACAAACCGCGGACGGCGGTCCAGCTCAGGCCGGCGACGAGGGTGGCGCTGATGAGGGAAACGCACCACTTGCTGTTCGGCATCCAGGCAGCGTTCTCGCCGATGGCGTAGGAGATGTTGGTGGTGACAAACATTCCGCCCAGCGCGATGACGCTGATGGAAAGCAGCCAGAGATTCCAAGCCACGATGAAACCGGTGAACTCGTTGAACCCGAGCTTGGCCCATTGATAAAGGCCTCCCTCCAGCGGCACGCGACGCGCCAGGTAAATGACGACGGCGGCCTGCGGAATGTAGAAAAGCAGAATCGCGAGCGACCAGAAAAAGAGATGCGCTTGTCCCAGCTTCGCCGCCGCTCCGACCCAGCTCGAGCCAACAACAAACAGCACCTGCGTAAGGACGAGATCGCGCAGGCCGAGCGGTTTTTTTAGCGATGCGCTCTGGTCTTCAACGCGGTGCTCGGCGCGCTCAAATGGCGTCGTCACGCTTGCGCTCTAGCCGCGTTCCGGTGGCTTTGGCGGCGGCGGCTCGTTGCGGAATTCCCGATGCCGGATCTTGCCGCCGGGGTAGGCGATGTAACCACCCGCGCCCAGCGAGACGAGGGCAAGGGCGAGAGTCAAAAGCGTGAGCGGGAATCTCGTGCGCGGAAATTTGCGCGGCAGAACCAGCGCGAGCAGCGCGCCGAGCGCGAGCGCGTAGTAGCACCAGACGAAAATGTCAGCGCGATGGGCGTGGGCGGCGAGCCAGGCGCCGCCAGTCTCATCGGACATGGAGAGAACGCGATCGTATGCTTCATCGCCAAAATGGGCTACGGGCCAGGCCGAGATGGCGGCGAGAGAGATGATGGCGAGCGCAGGGACTTGCGCAGTGCGATTGCGCATGAGCAAGGCGATGATGAGCGCGACGACTCCGAGCGCGAGACCGTAAATCGGCAGTGGATTGAGGAGCGTGTGGATGTATTCAGGCTGCTCCAGCGCCCGCAAAAAACCGTTCATGGATTTCCCGCGGTCGATGCCTGCATGCCATCCGTTTTGGCGATGCGCTGGAGAAGCAGGCGCACGCTATTTTCGGGAATGTTAAAGCGCAGGTCGAGGTTCACACCGTCGCGATTAATTTCGGGGGGCGCAGCGAAGAGCGGCAAATCGCTCTGTTCAAGGTGCAGCCAGTGCGCGGGATCTTGCTTCAGGCCGGTGACGATCTCGCTGGCCGCATCCGCTGACGAACAGTTGATGAGCAACCTTGCCTTCGGCGGCGCTTGCAGGGAAATACCCAGGCCGATGAGCTCCGCGCGCTGGAGCAATTCACGCGGAAAGATGGGCTGGAAGGCGCGGGCCAAACCGGCGGGATCGCGCGAAATCAGGCGAAGAGTGGCATCGCGATCGAGCGCCTGAAAACGCTCGAAGAAGTTTCCATTCACGTCCAGATCAGCCGCCATCCCGAGACGCACGCGCACGAGTTCATCCACTCCATCAGCGCCTCCCACGGCAAGGGTTTTGGGCCCGATGCGCGCCAGCGTAAAATCTGCGTGCTGCCACACGGGAAGACCGCTGATGGTGCGCCGCTCAAACTCCTTATCCTGGGCGATCGTGCGGACCACGGGCGAGACATCGTTGCGCGCTTCGACCAGAAGAAACTCGCGGACGCTGGCGGCATCGGCCGTGACGAGAGCCCGCGTCACTCGCGCCGTCTCCGCCGGGATACGCAGGCGCGGAGTCTGCACCGCTTCGCCGATCAAGCCCGACCACGTTCGCTGCCAAAAGTCTTCGTTGTGCCAGCGCCGAGGAAGATCGTCGCGCTCGAAGCGTTCGGCGTTGAGCGAGAGAATGACGTCAGTCGATTGCGGCAACCACTCCCGTTTGGCCGGCGATTGAAAAACCAGCGGCAGAATGATCGCGAGTAATACGAGCAAGGAAACGAGCGCGAAATAAAATCGGCGCAGCTCCTGTTTGTCGATCTGTTGGGAGAGGACCTTCAGTTCGTTTGTGTGTTGCACGTGGCGGTCGACCGCCTGGCGATGCCGCAGCACGTCGTGCAACAAATGCGGCGCGTTGGGCGGCGCGATGCCTTGCGTAGCGAGGTGGCGGCCGATGTTGAGATAGGCGGGATCTTTGCGTTCCTCCACCGTCTGGTGTTGCGCCTGGGCCTCACGCAATGCCTCCTGTCGGGCACGCGCTTTTTCGTTTAAGGCGCGATCGGTTGCTTCGAACTCCCCGCGCACGCGCGCGATGTTTTTCTCCGCCGCCGAGAGCTCGTCCTCAGCCGCAGTCAGTTTCTGCCGGGCTTGCCGGCATGCTTCCGCGCTCCCTTCACGCGCCCGCATGATCTCGCCGCGCTCTTCCGGCAGGCGCGCACGTCGCGATGCAAGTGCTGCCATGCGAGCGTCAAGATCATCCGGCGGCGGGGATTGCGCCTGAAGCGAGGTAACCTGGTTGAGCAACTCGCGATCGGCCGCATCGTTCGCATGTAAACGCGAGTCCACGCTGGCCAGCTCCCGGTCACAAACACTCGCTGCTTGTCTCGCTTCATCGCGGCGCTGCACCAGCGGTTTTTTCTCCGCCTCAAGCCTCGCCAGCGCTTCATTTTGAGCGCGCGAGTTCGCCTTGCGCTCTTCCTCGATCCGTTTCAACGCTTCCTCGACTTGCGCGATGCGCAATGCCACTTCCTTCTGCTCCTGCTCGAGCTTCTTTAGCGCCACGATTTCGTTACGCACTTCGGGAAAACTGGCGGCCTGGGCCGTGCCCTCGCGCCCCAGGTAAATCTCCGCGCGCTGGAGCAGGCGCCGAACGTGCCGCAAGGCCATGCGCGTGCGCTGTCGCCGCACCTTCAGGCCAAGCTCACGAAACCCCGTGACGATAAAACTCACAGCGGAATGCTAGCTGAAGCTGCGCGTTGACAAAGATGATTTGCGCGCAGTGGAGCACAGGTGCCCGCCTGTGGGCGCCGGCGGGCGTCTCGCCTGACGGAACCTCCAGCGGGAGCATGCCAGGCGAGACGCCCGGCCGCCGCGCAGCCGAGGAAAAGCGCTACGCTTCCTCCTCCAATTTCGCCAGCACGCTGAAATCTTCCAGAGTCGTTGTGTCGCCGGTCACCGTTTTGCCGCTCGCGATTTCCTTTAGCAATCGGCGCATGATCTTTCCGCTGCGCGTCTTCGGCAATGCTTCAGCGAACCGCACTTCATCCGGCTTCGCGATCGCGCCGATGTGCGTGCCTACGTGATCGCGCAACTCCGTCTTGAGCTCCGGTCGCGGCTCGCTATCGCCCTTCAACGTTACAAACGCCACCACCGCCTGCCCCTTGATCTCGTCGGGCCGGCCCACGACTGCGGCCTCCGCCACCCGCGGATGCGCCACCAGCGCACTTTCGATCTCGGAAGTTCCGAGTCGATGGCCGGCGACATTAAGCACGTCATCGATACGGCCGACAATCCAGAAATAGCCATCCTTGTCCCGGCGGGCGCCGTCTCCAGTCAGATACGTCCCGGGAAATTCGCTCCAATATTGTTTCTGATATCGATCTTTGTCGCCGTAGATCGTGCGCAGCATAGATGGCCATGGTTTTCGGATGACCAGCTTGCCCCCGACATTCGCGCCCACTTCTTCTCCCTTCTCATCCACCACGGCCGCATCCACGCCGAAAAACGGCAGCGTCGCGCTCCCGGGCTTTGTCGGAATTGCCCCCGGCAACGGCGTGATCATGATCGCGCCCGTTTCCGTTTGCCACCACGTATCCACAACCGGACAGCGCTCGCCTCCGACTGTTTTGTAATACCACATCCACGCTTCGGGATTGATCGGTTCACCCACTGACCCGAGTAACCGCAGCGAGGAGAGATCATGTTTGCTCACCCATTCGTCCCCCCAGCGAATGAACGCCCGAATCGCCGTCGGCGCAGTATAGAGAATGCTCACGCGGTTCTCCTCAATGATGCGCCAAAAACGGTCCGGCTCCGGCCAGTTCGGCGCGCCTTCGTACATGAATGTCGTGGCCCCGGCCGCGAGCGGCCCGTACACCACATAGCTGTGGCCGGTGACCCAGCCGATGTCCGCCGTGCACCAGTAGAGATCGTCTTCGCGAATTTCGAAAACGTATTTCATCGTCGCGTACACCCCGACGAGATAACCGCCGGTGGTGTGCAGGATCCCCTTCGGCTTCCCGGTCGAACCGCTGGTGTAAAGAATGTAAAGCGGATGCTCGGCCTCGAGCGCGACCGGCTCGCACTTCGCATCCACGTACTCCAGCTCGCGATGCCACCAGACGTCGCGACCAGCCTGGATATGAACTTCGTTGCCTGCGCGCCTGAAGACGATGACGCGCTTCACTGATGTGCCGCCGGCGAGAGCGTGATCCACGTTGTTCTTGAGCTGAACAATGCCGCCGCGCCGGTAGCTTCCGTCCGCGGTGATCAAGGCGATTGCCCCGCTGTCGTTGATCCGATCGCGGATGCTGTCGGCGCTGAACCCGCCGAAGACGACTGAATGCACCGCCCCGAGGCGCGCACAAGCCAGCATGGCGATGGCGGCTTCGGGAATAGTCGGCAGATATATGATCACGCGATCGCCTTTGCCGACGTTGTTTCGCTTCAGCACGTTGGCGAAACGGCAGACCTCGCGATGTAATTGCTGGTAAGTGAGGGTGCGTTTCTCGCCCGGCTCACCTTCCCAGATGATGGCAGCTTTGTTGCGCCGGGAGGTGAGCAGATGTTGATCGAGACAATTTTCGGAAATGTTTAGCTTCCCGCCAGCGAACCATTTCGCAAAGGGCGGCTTCCATTCGAGCACGCGGTCCCATCGTTTTTGCCAGACCAGATCCTTCGCCTCACGCGCCCAGAACCTTTCCGGCTGCCGGATCGATTCGCGGTACATCTTCTCGTACTCCGCAAAGCTGGGGATGCGAGCGCGTCGTCTGAAATCCTTTGCCGGTTTAAAGACGCGTTTCTCGATCAGGTGCGACTCAATGTTCGTCTCCATCTGTGGCGAGATTCTAATATCGCCGTGTGTGCCGCCGGGCAAGTGAACACACATCGTCCCGCCAAGCCGCCGGTCGCCCTCGCCTGCTTTAGCGCAACGCCCGCCGGCTCCTGCGACTAGACCTGACTTCCCTCAGGATGATCTGCACAGTGCGAGTTTTTCGTTTGCAAGGCCGCAGCGCCGCGCAAATCGTGCCGCTCATGAGCAATCACATTTACAAGAAGCTCGAGCTCGTCGGCTCTTCACCGCAATCCATTGAGGCAGCCGTCGAGAACGCGCTCGCCCGCGCCCGAAAAACCATTCGCAACATGCGCTGGTTCGAGCTGGGTGAAACGCGTGGCCACATCGTGGATGGCAAAGTGGATCACTGGCAGGTGACGGTAAAGGTCGGGTTTACCCTCGACGAGTAGGGTGGCTCGGTCGAGCCAGCCGCAGCATTATTCCTCCTGCACCGCTTCGTAAACTTTGGTCGCGCCGTAAACGAGCAGCGCCGGCTTCAGCGCGAAGAGAACGAGCCGCACCAGCGCGCTGAGCAATCGGCCAACCGGCAGCCGGTTCAAAATAAATCCGGCCAGCACCGCCATGAGCACTGACTGAGCCGGCTTTTCCCGCACGTATTCTTCCGCCTGAGTAAGGTATTGGGAAAATTGATCCTGCGCGTATTGCACGCCGCGCTGCGCAATATCGGTATTTTCATCCATACCTTTGTTTCGGTTTCCAGCGGCGCGGCGCGCGTTCTTTTTCGCTAACGCAACGTCAGCCAGACGGTGGTGGCAGCGCTGCCCGGTGGAAATTCCACCGGAAGTGGCTGGCGGTGAAAATCACCGGCACGACGCGCAGTTTTCAGACAAAAACGCGACATGACTTCGAGGGTGCGCTCGGTCAGCTTGGAACAATTGGTTGAAAGCAGAACGCGTGCGCCACGTTCCGCCAGGTCCAGTGTCGCGAGCAACAGGCGCTCGAAATCCGACTCCACCTGAAAAGTCCGGCCACGCCCGGCGCGCGAAAAGGTCGGTGGATCGAGGACGATGAGGTCAAACTTCTCACCTTTGCGCGCCAGTCGCGGGATCACCTCCAGCACATCATCAGTGATGAAGCGGTGCCCGGCCGCGCCCAGCCCGTTCAGGGCGAAATTCTCCCGCGCGCGCTCGAGCGATTTACGAGAAAGATCAATGCTGAGCGTGCTTGCTCCCGCCGCGGCCGCCGCGACCGAAAACGAACCGGTATAAGCGAAACAATTCAGCATTTTCCGCAGCGCGACCTTGCGCACAAAAGTGCGGTTCTCGCGCTGGTCGACGAAGAGACCGACAGAGTAACCGGCGCCAAAATCGACGCCAAATTGCAGCGCGCGCTCCATCACGACGCTGCGCAAATTGCTGGTGGCGTCGCCGAGCAACAGTTTCGGCGCGACACGCTCCGGATTCGCCCGCGGCAGGAAACGCCCAAAGATTCGCTTGCAGGCGAAGCCGGTTTTTTCCGCCCAGAGGAAATACTCGGTCGTGAGCCGTTCGCGCGCTTCATCGCTTTGGAATGAAACAAGCGCGTCCTCGCCGTAGCGCTCTATCCATCCGCCGGAAGTTGTGCAGAGACGATGCGCGTTGGTTTTTTCCGCATCGAACTGACGCAGCAGTCCAGCATCGATCCACCTCGTCTTCACCCGATTCTTTACTGCAATTCGCGCGCCGCCCGGCCGCTTGCCGCGTCCAGCGCGCACGATAAGCTCGCCCGTGCAGCACGTCACGGTGCGCGTTCCCGCCAGCACTTCCAATCTCGGTCCAGGCTTCGATTGCCTCGGCGTTGCCCTGCAGCTTTACAACGAGGTGAGCGTTAGGCGCGAAAGCGGCCGCGCTCTTTCGCCGCTGATCCGTCGCGCGGCCTCTGCATTTTTCGCAATGGCAAAATTGCGACCGTTCCCTTTTTCCTGCACGATTCGCGGCGACGTTCCTGTGCGGCGCGGTCTCGGCAGCAGCGCGACTGTTCGGCTCGGGTTATTGCACGGGCTCAATCAGTTGGCGCGGGTAAACCTGAGCCGGGAGAATCTTTTTGCGCTCGCGGCGCGGCTCGAAACTCATCCGGACAACGCTGCCCCGGCGAGCTTCGGCGGATTTACCGTCACGCGCGGATTGCATGTGCAGCGGTTCGAGGTTTCGCCCCGCCTCAAGTTCGTTCTGCTCGTGCCGGATATCGAAGTCGAGACAAAACGAGCGCGCGCATTACTGCCGGGCAAGATCGCCAGACGCGGCGCGATTATGAATGCATCCAATGCCGCCGCCATCACTGCCGCGTTTGCCGCTCGCGATTACAAACAACTCCATGGCTGTTTCGCCGACGCTTTACATCAGCCGTACCGGAAAAAACTGGTCCCCTTTCTCGATGAGGTGATCCAGGCCGCCGTTAACGCGGGCGCCCTCGGCGCCTTTCTTAGCGGCTCAGGCTCTGCCATCTGCGCCGTGACACTAAATCAGGCCGAGGAAATCGGTCGCGCAATGCTGCGGGCCTCGCGACTGAAAGGAGCCGATACCATCATCACGACAGCAGCCAACGCGGGCGCCCGCATCGTTCCACGATAAACTCTGAAGGAATGAGCGCGCGCGAAAATCTTGAGCAGTTCGCCATCGACGTCATTCTGGAGCGGCGCCGCGGCTTTCGCGCCACCCTGCTGCGCGGCTTTCTCTACGCGCTTTCCTTAATCTACGAACGGCTCGTGCAGCTGCGCCTGTTTCTCTA
>JBKPQR010000101.1:0-13388 GCA_046734175.1 Verrucomicrobiota bacterium
GGAGAAATCGATGCGCGTAACGCCATCGATGTCGGTCACTCGGCAGCCCTTGCCGTACTCGACGTAGGTCGGGTGACCCGCCCGCAGGATCGCGTTGCGGCTGACGCCGCCGGGAAGGACTTTGAGGGCCCGCTCGTAGAGCGCGGCGCTGCGGGAGAGGTCGGTTTGGGTGGTCATGTCAGTTCGCTGCATCGCTTGGTCAGGTGTTTTCCTCCGCCGGGGTTCGCGATGAGCGAGCGAACCAGAGAGTGCCGATCGTGCCTCCGACCATCAGGGTGAACGTTCCCACGCCGATCAGAACACCGAGGATGTCAGGAACGGGCCATGGCTCAAAGCGGCGCTCCACCAGGAGCTTCTGATAGTGGAGTATCTGATATGCATCGCCGCAATATCTCAGGACCAAGACCAACGAAAGAAGTGCATAGAGACTCGAGCCGAGACGATATGTCGAGCGCCCAATCCGATCTCCGGCTAAGTGAACAGCAACGATCACTGCGAACGTGAATGATGTCCAAATCTGGAGGGTGGAATCGCCGAGCGCGAGCGCGTGATAAATCACGTCGTAAAGCTGCGGCATCGACATCTGCTCTTGCGCGGGCATGGCCTGCACCTAACGAAAACTAGAGGAACATTTTTCACCTAACACGGCGATCCGTTCCGGGTTGCGAAGCAGAGGCGCACCGGTGCGTTCCTGCACGAAATCGAAATCGATGCCGGGGCTCAGTTCGACGAGCCGAAATCCGTTCGGCGTGACTTCGATCACGGCGAGATCCGTGTAGATGCGGTTCACGGCGGCCAATCCCGTGAGCGGAAAGGTGCACTTTTGCACGAGCTTCGCCTCGCCTTCCCTGGTGCAATGCTGGGTGATGACGAAGACCGACTTCACCCCCGCGACCAGGTCCATGGCGCCGCCGACTGCGGGGATGGCGTCAGGCTCGCCCGTGGACCAGTTCGCCAGATCGCCGTTCTGCGCGACCTGAAGCGCGCCGAGCACGCAGAGATCGAGGTGGCCGCCGCGGATCATGGCGAAGCTGTCCGCGTGATGAAAATACGCGGCGCCCGGCAGCGCCGTCACCTGCTGTTTGCCTGCGTTGATCAGCTCGGGATCGCCTTCGCCGGAACGGGGCGGCGGGCCCATGCCGAGCAGTCCGTTTTCTGTGTGGTAGATGAACGTGCGGCCCGCCGGCACGAACTTGGCGACCAGCTCTGGAATGCCAATGCCCAGATTCACATACGAGCCGTCGGCAATGTCCTGTGCCAGGCGCTGCGCCATTTCCTCGCGCGTTCGCCCGATCACCGTCGGCTGCGTCATGGGTAGGACGCTCCTGCCGCGACGAGTTCCGATTCGTGAGCCGGGTTGGCAATCGCGACGACGCGATCCACGAAGATGCCGGGCGTGACGATTGACTCGGGGTCCAGCTTGCCCGGCTCGACGACCTCGGCGACCTGGACAATCGTGATCTTGCCCGCCATCGCCATCGGCGGGCCGAAGTTTCGCGCCGTCTTGTTATAAAGGATGTTGCCATGGGTGTCGGCGATGCGCCCCTTGATGAGCGAGAAATCCGCGCGGAGGCCGTGCTCAAGCACATATTGTCTGCCGCCGAATTCCCGGCATTCCTTGCCTTCGGCCAGCGGCGTTCCCACCGCGGAGGGCGTGTAGAAGGCCGGGATTCCAGCTCCGCCGGCGCGGATGCGCTCCGCAAGGGTTCCCTGAGGAACCAATTCCAATTTCGTGCGCCCGCTTCGATAGAGCTCGGGGAACACGGTCGAGTTGGCGGTGCGCGGAAACGAACAGATGACCTTGGAAACGCGGCCCGCCTTGAGGAGCGCCGCAAGGCCGACCTGGCCGCTGCCGCAGTTGTTGCTGATCATCGTCAGATTCGTGGCGCCCTGGTCGATCAGCGCGTGGATGAGCTCGATTGGGCTGCCCGCTTCGCCGAAACCACCGAACATGATGGTGGCGCCGTCGAAAATGTCGGCGACTGCCTCGGCCGCGCTCGCGACCCGCTTGTCGATCATTCGGCGCCTACAAGAGCTGCTTGAAGAGCGCCGATACTCGGCGCCTCTGGGGCAGCCGGCTGAGTGGCGCGAGTCGGCGCCTGCCCGGGAGCCGCCACCCGCGCGTAGTCATACAAGCCAGCCTCGTCGAACAGCACGCGGTCCTCGTAGTCGTCGAACCAGAGCGCCTCGGGGTTGCGGCCGACGATGCAGACCTTGCCGCGGTCCGGGGCGCTGCCGGCGTTCCGAAGAATCTTGAAGATCAAGACGCCATTCTCGCTGCCGGCGAGTCCCGGGATCGCCTCGTTGGTGACCGCGTTAACTTCGGTCTTGCCTTTGTAATGGGTGATGGAAAGGCGGGCGTGGGTTTCGACTCCCGACAGCCCCTTTTGCGATTCGTTGAGAACATTCCACGCCGTCTCAATCGGAACGTTGAACTGCTTGTAGGCGATGATGTCGCGCCCGCAGAAGAAGTAGTGGTTATGGCCGCCGGCCCGCACGAACTCGCGCTGCAAAATGCGGAGGGCGTCGGGGTCATCGTTGATGCCCCTCATGATCGGCGCCTGGTTCTGAATGGAGAGCCAGCCACGCGAGGCCAAGCCCCGCATTCCTTCGCCCGTCGCGGGAACCCATTGCTTGAAGCCCTGCGCGTCCTCGATGTAGTTCCCTTCCGCGTCCTTGGCGAGGAACTCGTCCGGGTGCTCGAAGTGCAGCATCATATGCAGGCCGACCTGCGGCCACGTCTCGTGGAACCGATCGAGCATCGACAGGAACGTGTGGTCAAAGCGCTGGGGATAGAACGCCATATCCTTGGTGCCGATGCGGATCGACTCGACGCCGGCTTCGGCCAGCGCGCCGAGCCAGGCCGCGATCTTTGAATTGTTCAGCACCATCGCGTCGCCGCCCGACATCAGGATCTCGCGCAACTTCTCGCGTCCGCTTTCGGGGTGCACGCCGCCGTTTGCCGCTACCTCGGCGTTGTGCTGCTTAATGTACGGGATGATGTCGGGGATCATCGCGAGACCCTTCTTCGCGACGGTGCCGTCTTTTCGTTTGATCTGCTTCCGGGCGATCAATTCTTCGCGATAGCAGAAGCGGCAATGGGCCGAGCAGGTCGAGATGACATACATGAGTCCCATCTCGTATTTGTGCAGCAGTCCCTCGACGGGGCTGTAGTCCATCTGGTGGCCGGGATCTTCCGAGCCCGCCAGATCCAGTGTCTCGGCGGGGTCGGCCTTGACGATGCGCTGAATAGCGGCGCTGGTCCTGGCCAGCTCGTAGTAATGGCGCGTGATCTTCACGGGCATGCGCGCTTCAACGTCACGCTCGGTGCCCTTCAGCGCTTGCAGGCGTGTCACCTCGTCCTTCGAGTAGAAGTTGAGCATGTCCGCCGGCGCCTTCTCGTGAAAGAACGGAGCGAGCCCACTGATAATTTGCCGGTCATAGCGACCTTCTTCGACGCTCTCGAGAAACTTCTGCTCGCGTGCGGTGGGGACGTAGGGTTGTGGCTGTGTCATCGTTCGGGCTCCATTGCCGGGAAAGGAATTAGCGTCCATGATCAGTCCCCATTTTAACCCCGATCCCCTTCCTACAAAAGCACTTTGTGGCGAAGGTCGATCGTGCGTCATTTGGAGAATTTGGAGCGCAAAGGCGGTTTCAAGAGATTAATCAGCACGCGCTGAGTTTAATCATCGCGGAGACCGATCCGAGGAAACAGCAGGCGCAGGCATGAGCAGGGACGTTCGCGAGCGAATTACACGCGCAGCCCTGCAAGGAATTCGTTGTCGGCATCAGTACGGATTCCGAAACGCCGCAGTAGAGGCGCGCGGCTCACTCTTGCTCCGCGGCGAATTCTTGATTTCGTCAGGCCCATGCCGACGCAGCTCACCTACTACGGTCACGCCGCATTCAAACTGGAAACCGCCTCCGGAAAACTTTTGCTTATCGATCCCTGGCTGCGCAATCCGTCGTTTGCCAATGCGGAAGAAGAGCTGCGCGCACTCGATCACGTTGACATCATTTGCCTGACGCACGGCCACTCCGATCACGTCGGCGACTCGATTGAGATTGCCCGAAAAACCCAAGCCAAACTGCTTGCCACATTTGAGCTCGCCGCGGCCATGCGCAGCACCCTGGGTTACCCGGCGGAGCTGGCCGATTCCGAATTAATCGGCCATTTCGGCGGCGAGATTCAACTGCTCGATGGCGAAATCATGGCGCGGTGGGTGCCTGCGTGGCATGGATCAATGATCGTGCGCGATGAGAAATCGCCGCCAGTTTACGCCGGCACGCCCGCCGGCATCGTGCTCGCGCTTTGCGATGGCCCGGCGATTTATCACACGGGCGACACCGATTTGTTTTCAGATATGGCGCTGGTGCCGCGCGAGCGCGGGATCGATTACATGCTCGTTTGCATGGGCGGGCATTTCACGATGGGCCCGGCGCGTGCGGCCGAGGCGGTCGAAATGGTGAAGCCGCGTTACGTCGTGCCGATCCATTTCGGAACATTCCCACTATTGAAAGGCACACCGGAAATGCTGCAAGAGGAGATGAACAAGCGCGGCTCAAAAGTGCAGATGCGAGTGATGCGCCCCGGCGAAAAGCTGGACATTTCCAGCTCTTGACGCGAAAAAGCAATCCAGCGCCTCTCCTTTCTTCGAATGCACTAAGAACTTCGCCATGAACAAACTCCTCTTTTCAGCTCTTTGTCTGGTCGCAGCGTCGGCGTTAGGCGGTCCGCCGCAGCTCGTCACCAGCACACAATCGGCCGAGACGCTTGCGCCGGTGCCGATTGATTATGTGGAAACGGAGACGGCTTATGTTTTCGGAAGCGATTTCACCAATAGCCGCCACGATTTCGGCAGTCAGGACAGCTGGCAGAACGAGTTCGAATATGCCCACCGATTTTTGATTTCAGGCAATTGGTATTTCCGCGCTGGCGTGAGTTACGACCGTTACGATTTTAGCCGGACGGACGCGCCCTTGCCCATCCACCTGCAAAGCGGAGCGCTCGTGCTTGGCGTCGATTACATGCATGGCGCCGATGTGGGCGCGTTCCTTCAAATCCGGCCCGGCATTTACACCGAGGAGCACATTAACCTGAGCGCGTTCGATTGTCCGATTACGCTCGGGCGTTTCTGGGTGTTACAGCCGGATCAGCTTTATCTTCTTACCGCCGTGAGAGGCTCATTTTTGAGCAGTCAATTTCCGGTCGTGCCGCTGGTTGGTCTCGTGTGGGCGCCTTCTAAACAGTGGCGCTTGATGGCGGTGCCACCTGAGCCGCGGCTGATCTATTCAGTGAACAAGCAACTCGACGTGTGGGTGGGCGGCGAGATTGCCGGCAGCGCATTCCGCATCGACCACCACGACGAGTACAAGCTTCGCCGAGGGAAAACTGCGAAACTGAGCGGCGCGGTGCTCGATTACACTGATTACCGAGCCGGAGTCGGCTTTACTTTTTCGCCGACAGATAACATCGACCTTGACTTCAGCGGCGGCTATTCGCTGCAGCGCAACTTTGATTTCAGTCGGGCCGATCAAAGCTTCCGCACCGATCCAGCGCCCTACGTGAAGATGGAGATTCACGCCAAGTTCTGAGCGTCGCGCGCGGAGCGCCGGAGGTCTTCGCTAGCCGCGCGTTAGCTTAAGTTCGCCGCGAAAAGGCAACCCAGGAGCGGCACGCCGCCACCTGTTCGCGATCACCGGATCACGGAAACATCTTGTCGAGCTTCCGCGCCAGCGCCTGGTCGCCGCGGACTTTGAGCCGGCCGGTGAGAGAGGCCCACACGCCGGACAGTTTGTCGTTGGAAAGCGCGACCCAGTCTCTGTCGCTCGCCACGATAGTGACATCGGGGTGATCGATCGATCCCCGGCCCATTTTGAACTTTCCATCGTTCACTTCGATCCACCAATCGCCGCCGCTCTGACCGGTGATGTTGAACTGGTAACGCGCGTGCACAGCCACGGCTTTCTCTGGCACAAAGGCTTGCCGCATCGCATCGAAGACCTCCTGCGGTGTGCTCTTGTCGCGCTCCCTTCCGGCCGCCGCGGCGAAACATAGCGGAAATAGCGCGAGGAGCAGGACGAGGGCGCCGCGTCGCATGGCCTTACTGCTCGATGCGACGCAGGAGAAAGGCGGCACCGGCAAATGTCACCACCACGCCAAGCATCAACACGAGCAAATCCATCCCGTAAAAAGAAGGACCTGCCTGATACAAATTGACCATACGAAAGGCGCGGCAGAAATGGGTGAGCGGGAAAATCTCCGCCACCCACTGGATGAAAGCCGGGAGATGCTCGAGCGGGGCGAACGCACCCGAGAGCACAAAGACCGGCAAAAGGAAAAAGACCGAAAACTGGATGGCCTGAGTCTGCGTGCGGGAGATGGCCGAGATAACAAGCCCCAGTCCGAGCGAGCACAGAAGAAAAAGCAGACAGATCAGCGCCAGCGCGCCCGGTGTATAAAATCGCACGTGAAAGTGCAGGCCGACCAGCAGAATGATGAGAGCAATGATCACAGCCGAGATGGCCAGATAAGGAACGATTTTCCCGACCACGATCTCGCCGCGCCGCAACGAAGTCACCATCAATTGGTAGAGGGTGCCGGATTCGCGTTCACGCGCGATCGTGCAAGCCATCAGCGTGACCGTGAGCAATTGTAAAATGAGGCCGATGATCCCGGGCGTGACGTAATCGATGAAACGTGACTTCGGGTTATAGAGAACGTGCGCGTCCACGCCCCACACTTCCATCATGGAGGTAAATTGTTTGCGCACATTCTCGGGCAAATCCTTGGCCAGATCGAACACCTCCGCCGGCAGCGCGTCGATGATGACCTGCCGCTCTCCCATCTGAAATTCGCCCAGGCTTTGTTGCAGCGCGCCTTGTAGCTGCGCCGCCGTATTCGTATCCGCGCCATCGAGGTAGACCTGCACCGGCTGCGGATTGCCGTTGGCCAGACTCGCGCTCCAACCTGGCGGAATGACCACGGCGGCTTCCACGCGATGGCCGATCAAATCCGCTTCATTCCTTATGCCTGCGGGGGCGGACCGCCAGGCGAAGGTCTTGTTCTTCTTCGCGATATCGACGAAGCGCTGCGTCTGCTCCGTCCCGTCGCGATTGATAAGGAGCGCGGGCACGTCGGAGAGATCACCCGCTTCGAAGGCATGCCCGAATATCAATGTGAAAAGCGGCGGCAAAATGAGGAGCAAAATGAGCACGCGCCGGTCGCGCACGATGTGCAGAAATTCTTTGCGCGCGACACTGGCGACTGCGCTCAACGAGATGCCTCTCATTGTGGCTCTTTCCCGTCGATCATCGCGGCATAACCCTGCGAGTAAGCGGTAAAGACATCTTCCATGTCCGGCTCGACCCAGCGTTGTCCTTTCCACTCCAGCTCGGGAAATGGCCAGTGCCTTTTCCATTGCTCGAGCAGACGCTCAGGTGCGCCCGAATAGATGCGCAGCTGGCCGCTGCGTAACGAGACGCCGAGCACTCCCGGCGCGTCGCGTAAGCGCACCAGTGCGGCCATGACTGGCTCGATGTTCAGCTCGAGCAGACGCACGCGAAAGGATGAGATGAGGTCACGCGGCGGCGCTTTGGCAAGCAAGCTGCCCTCGGCCAGGAAACCAACTTCCGTGCACCGCTCCGCTTCATCCATGTAATGCGTAGTGACGAAGATGGTGATGCCGCGATTGCTTAGATCGTAAAGCAAATCCCAAATCTGCTGGCGATGGACGGGATCGAGACCCGAGGTCGGTTCATCGAGAAAGAGCAGCGGCGGGTCATGAATCATGGCGCAGCCGAGCGCGAGCAGTTGCCTCATGCCGCCGGACAAACTTCCGGCAGGTTCATCGCGCTTATTTTCCAGGTCGATAAGCCGAAGGATACGATTGATTCGCCCATCCACTTCGCGTGCCGGCACCCGGTGCGCGCCGGCAAAGAAACGGAAATTTTCCGCCACCGTCAGGTCGCGATACAGACTGAAGCGTTGCGCGACGTAGCCGAATTTCGATCGCACGACCTGCCGGTTTCGCCAGACATCAACGCCGGCAATCATGGCCGAGCCGGTGCTGGGCCGCGTCAGGCCGCAAAGCATGCGCATGGTGGTGGTTTTGCCGGCGCCATTGGCACCGAGAAAGCCGAAAATGGCGCCGCGCTCTATCTCGAAAGTAAGCGCGTGCACCGCCTCGAAATTACCGAAGCGTTTGCCAAGGTTGCGCAGCGAAATCACTGGCTCGGACATTGCCCTGTATTGCGATGAGCCAGATGAATTTGCAACCAGCGTGCCGCTGTCTAGATAATGGCTCATGCGTGCGCTCTTTCTTTCCTTCGTCATTTCCGCAACTGCCGCGCTTACGAGCAAGGCTGATCCGCTCGCCGAGTTAAGCAGCTTTTCTGTTTTCGATAAGGTTGATCTTGCGCAGTTGGCAAACGGCGAAGCCAAAACTGCCCACGGTCCGCCCATGAACAATGGCCGTTTTCTTTCGGTGCAAAGCGTCTTTGTTAGCGCAGGCTCGCCGGCGCAGAACCTCGATGCCTTGCGTCGATGGAACCCTGTGCAACACGGGGAGCCGAAGGTTTTTCTGCACGCCGATCTGCCAGCTTCTCCACCCGAAAGCGCGTTTGCCAAAATCAAAAGCGCACCGGACAACGCTGCCGTCCGGGCCTTTGTCAACGCAACAAGCAAAATGGCTAACGACCTCCAGCTCGGTCGCGAGGAAGCGGCGAAATGGAATGGCGGCGACGCTTCACTTTCGGGCCCGGGTGGCGATTTCTGGATGGGTGTGCTGTCGGGCCGGGCCCGGGCTTTCACCAGCGGTGGAACTTCGGCCCTGCCGCCATACGATCACTCCGGCAAGGCCGTCCGCGCCGGGGAGGAGCTTAATGGGCTATTGCGCGAGCAGGGGAAAATCCGCAAGCAATTCTCAAGTTTCCTCGACGGCACCGGTATCGGGCGCGGGGCGGGATCGAGGCCGGACTTGTACTGGGAGCTGCTCAACGCCGATAACGTGGCCGTCGCGACGCTCGGCGCATTCTACTCGCGCAACAATGGCGGGAACGTGCAGGCTGCCGACACCTTTTACTATTCCAGCGGCGGCTACTACGCCACGCTCACCCTTTATCAAATGTGGCCGGTCGACGTGAATGGGCGGGCTTCCACTCTGATCTGGCGCGGCGACATGGTTTCCTCCGCTTCACTAAGCGAGCTGCACGGCGTGGAGAAGCTCGGCTCCGAATCCGCCATGATGAAGGACGTAGGACGCTCAATCGCGCGTTTCCGCAAAGAACCTGGCCGCTGATTTCGCACCTGATGTTTCAAAACGTTGTCATTTCGGGCGAAGCGAAGAATCTCTCCATGGTTGTGCGAAGGTTGCGAGATCCTTCGCGTGTGCCCAGGATGCGAGCGCGATGACCAGCTTGCGTTTATTCTTCTGCTTACTTCTGTTTGTCGCCGGCAACACTTTTGCCATCGATATTTGGCCGGCCGAATATTCCTTCGATGAAACTTACATTGGTGAGTCGAATGTGGCGCGCGGGCCGCATCGGGTCACGAATTTCGATGAAAGCGACACCCTGCTCCGCTTCGTCTTCACGCCACGGGTAAAGCTCGGTGTCTTACGCCTGGGGTTTGAATATGAGCAGTTCTCTTTCGGCTTCGACAACGGCCCCATCCCGAACACGCTGCAATCGGTCGCCGCCGTCGTGGGAATAGACACGCAGCTTTCCGATTCGATTCTTATGCGGGTAGAAGCTGCGCCTGGAGTTTACAGCCAGGCCTTTAAGCCGGGAACGACACTCTTCAATATGCCTTTCGTCATCGGCGGCACTTACATTTACACTCCCGAATTCCAGATCGTCGTCGGAATAGGCGTTGATGTGGAGCGCAAATATCCCGTGCTCCCCGGAGGCGGGATTCGCTGGCGGTTTGGCCCGCAGTGGGTGCTCGATGCCGTCCTGCCGACGCCGCGGCTGGAGTACGAATGGAACAAGAACCTCATGCTTTACGCCGGCGGCACATTGAAGGAAACCAACTTCCGCGTCAGTGACGATTTCGGCGATTCGACTGGAATTCCGAAGCTTAATCACGCCGTTCTTACCTATAGCGAGATCCGAGCAGGCGCGGGAATTGACTGGAAAATCACTTCGTCAATCTCAGTCAACGCCGAAGCTGGTTATCAGCCCTACCGCAACTTTGACTTTTACCGCGCGAACATCCGCTACCACGAGGATGGTGGCGCGCCTTATGGCATGATCTCGCTCCACGGGGCGTTCTGATTTCCCGCGCGCCCTCTTTTCTCCTACTCGTGCTCATGCTCGTGCTCGTAATCGAAGGGGTACCGAAGGAGGAGCACGATTGCGATTGCGATTGCGATTGCGATTCCGATTGCGATTCCGATTACGAGCACGATTACGAGCACGAGCACAAGCAGGAGTGATATCTGCGCGGTTGGGTTCCTCAGCGCAGCGTTTTATCCAATCTCCCGATCTTGCCTGTCTCCGGCCACCATCTGGCTACGCCAAGCACAACCAGAATCGTGCCGATCCCTCCGGCGACGACCGAGATGACCGGCCCGAACAACGCTGCGGTCAAACCCGACTCGACCGCCCCAAACTCATTAGAAGTGCCGATAAAAATGTTGTTCACGGCGGAGACGCGACCACGCATTTCGTCTGGCGTAATCAGCTGCACGATCGAGCCGCGAATGATCACGCTGACGCTATCGAAGGCCCCCACGAAAAAAAGCATCGCGAGCGAAAACCATAATAGTTGCGAAAGCCCGAAGAGGATGGTGGCCACACCAAAGCCCGTCACGCACCAGAGAAGCGTTTTGCCCGCTCGTCTTATTGGGGGCAAATACGCCACTACCAGCGCGGTGACGAATGCGCCGATGGCGGGCATGGCGCGCATCCAGCCAAGACCAACCGGCCCGCAGTGCAAAATCTGATCGGCAAAAATAGGCAGCAGCGCAACGGCGCCGCCGAGGAGCACGGCAAACAAATCGAGCGTGATGGTTGCCAGAATCACATGTCTGCTAAAGACGAAGCGCAAGCCGGCCATGACACTGCTCCACGTACTGGCTTCGGCGCGCTTGCCGCTGGCCGGCGCCCGCCGGATCGGCAGCACGAGCAGGAAGAAGGCAAACGCGGTGATGGCGTCGATCATGTAAACGATGGGGAAACCGATGCGCGCGACAAGAAATCCGCTGATTGCCGGACCAACGACCGATCCGATCTGGAAGACGCTGTTGTTCCAGGTGACGGCATTTGAGAAGGCGTCGCGCGGCACAAGGGTGGGGAAGAATGAGCTGCGCGCCGCCCAGCTGAACGTGCGCGCGATCGCGCCAATAAAAAGCAGCAGGTAAATGATGGGAATCGAGGCATCATCGAAATGAAATGCGCGGTCATGTTGCTCGAAGACATTGGCGATGCTCGCCAGACCGCGATTGCAGGCGCGCAGAATCGCGAAATTGGGAATAACAAGATGCTCAGCCGAGACAAGCGCGAGCAAGAGCGAAATGATCGCGCTGAAAACCTGCGAGACGAGAATGATCTGCTTGCGACTGACGCGGTCGGCCAGGTGGCCGGCGGGCAACGACAAACCGACGATGGGGATTGCGAACACCAGGCCGACGAGGCCAAGAGCAGTGGCCGAGTGCGTGCGGGCGTAGATTTCCCACTCGACCGCGACGGCCAGCATTTGCCGGCCAATGATGGAGAGAAGATTGCCGGCGGTGAAAAAGGAGTAGCCGCGTGAACGAAACGCGGCGTAGGGATCGTGCGCGGGCTGCGCCGCGGTGAGTTTTTCTGCTGCAGTTTCCTCGCGCATGCGCGCAACTTCCTACCGCATACTGGGCGAAGCGCCAGCGAAGGCTTTAACCGCCGTCCATCGCAATTGTCTTGGCTGCTTATGACCTCGGCGATGGGTACACCACTGCGCGACCAAGGGACGCGAACGAAGCTGCGGATCCCAGTTGCGCAGCTTAGGTCTTAAGCGTCAATGCATGGCTACGCATACTCGTATCGGCGGCGCTTTAACTCGGGACTGAGGTTCTTTGTCCTTGCTCGTTAGGTATTACTAGCTTACGAACCCAACTCAGCGAGCCTTCGACCTGCGGCTACAGGCCAAGCTTTTGCAATAGTGCCTGGAAGCGCGGTTCGTTTCGAATAGAATCATAGTTCCGGTCAATCTTCAGATACCAACAAGCGCTGTCCTGTTGCGCGTAAGCTTTCTCCAGCCACTCCAAACACTTTTCCCTCTCGCCCAATCCAGATAGATCGTGGCGAAGGCCGTTGGGCTAACAAATTGTTCTTTCGCCAGCTCTTCGAGATCGCGCAAGAGTTGCCCGGCTTGCGCCTGGTCTCCGGACATTGCGTAAGCGTAGCCGAGATATCCTTGATACCATGCGCCAGGATTCGGCGCCTGAGCTTGCTTTAACTCTGCGATCGCGCCGCAGGTGTCGCCGGTCTTCAGGTAGGAGACGCCTAACAAAACGTGAGCGATCGGAGAGTGAGGATCCCATCTCCAGCGTCTTTCTCGCCTGAGGGATGGCATTGTCGTATTGCCCAGCCCAAAACTGGAAGAAGCTCAAACACCACTGGAAGAACGGATTCAACGGATCGAGTTCAATTGCTTTGTTAACCCTCACGATCGCCTCCTCCGTTCGGCCAAGCCCGGTCAAGGTCCACGCTTGTAACTCATAGGCGAAAGCCAGATTTGGATTCCGTTCGAGCGCGCGCTCGTATTCCTTCAGGCTATTCTGCCAGTCATAAACCGCAGTATGTGCAGTGCCAAGAGACATGTGGGCTTCGGCCAGGTCTGGATCTAGCGCGAGCGCTCTTTCGGCAAACTCTTTGACTTTGGCGTTAGCTTCCTTCCCCGGCATCACTGCGCTGCCCATGTAAGCGTAGTTATCAGCCAGTCCGCAGTAAGCGAGGGCATATGCCGGGTCCAGTGTTAGTGCCTGTTTGTAATAACGAATCGCATTATTCCAGCCTGCCTGGCTGTACTTCCCGAATTCGTAACGACCAGAAGATAGAACGGGTGCGCTTCCGCATTTTCCGTTGGCTTCTTTGCCAGGATGCGGGCGTCGTCGCCACTTAGTTTCAACTGCAACGCCTGCACGACTTGTTCGGCCACGTTGCTCTGGAAGCTAAGAACGTCGTTCAAGTCACCGTTGTAATCCTTCGACCATAAGTGGTAACCGTCGGCCACGTTTACCAGTTGAGCGGTCACGCGCAGTTTCGCGCCGGCTTTGCGCACACTGCCTTCCAGCACGGTAGTGACATGCAGTTCATCGCCGACCTTCCGAAAAATATCCGCTTCGCTCTTGCCTTTAAAAGCGAAACAAGAAGTCCGCCCCGGCACACGCAAACCCGGCACTCTGGCC
>JBKPQR010000102.1:0-14981 GCA_046734175.1 Verrucomicrobiota bacterium
GTCCAGGATTGAGTATTTGGATAAATCGTCACAGGCCGATGACCGCGCTTGTGCTGCGTTAGTGGACAGCTGCTCGATACGAAATTTTCACCAGAGCGTTTCAACTCATAGCCGCGACTACGGACAAAGTCGGCAATTGGATTCAATGAAATGACTTGGTCTCGGTTCATAGCGATCCTCCAAATCTGAGCAGCATTTGTGGCGACCAGTCAGCGCACCACTGGCACCAAAGCGGGCCGCTCAGCCGGGATCGGCTATCGTGACCGCCAAGATTTCGGTTTGTTACTGCGGAACCACAGGCAAGGCATGCGCGCCTTTGCTTTCTGCGACTCACTAGTTGTGTATTCGACCAAAAGCGGCACGCGCTCGCGCAAGGGCCGCGCTCAATCTTTGGCGACCTCTTCATGCTTCGCCTCCACCATTCCCACGCTCTGCCTTAGGCTTTGGATTGTACGGTTCGGCAAGATTCAGAACGCGCTCTAATTCCGTAGCGGGAATCAAGATGCGTCCGAGCTGAGTTATTGCTCGAATCTTACCGCTGTAGAGAAGCCGGTAGCTCCAGGTTGGATGTTTTCCACAGGAAGCGGCAAACTCTCGCGGGGAAAGCGCCGATCGATTGCTTAATTCAAAGGACTTAGCCATATCGTTCCGAAAATCGTTAACTGCGATGCGACAGGGAACCGTCGCCGTTGCCACCTGAGCGTGTATGGTGGCCTAACCGATTTTCAAAACGCGGCCCAATTTCTGTAGGGCTGTTCTGATGCTAAAAGTAAATTAATTGATCGAATTGTTGTCGTCAAGGAGAAGATACTATCCTGCGCAATAGCACACGAATCTACCAGCCTGCTTATTATTAGGCCAACCAGGGCAGGACTTAATAAGCGAGGTATTATACGAAGGTACGGCGTCAAATCCCCCTCGCCGTCCCCTGGCAAAAAAGCGCCACGGCCAGGCAAAAAGCATGCTTGTTCACACGACTCGCGGCCAGACCGGCCCGGCGTGCACGCGCCTCGCCGTCTAAAACTGTGTTCGATTGATCGAATGCGACATCGGATTGTAGCAGCAGGCTTTTCGACAAAAAACGGTCACGCTGTGACAGAAAATGGAATTATGTCGGCTTGCGTTGTGGTGACAGGCGTAAAGCTCACACGCTGCGCTTGCGCAAGCGAGTGCTCCCGTCGCAAATGCCCGTAAGTTTTCATTGCCAGCGCGCCGCCATCCTTGTGGCCTAACCAGCGCGAGACTGTCGGAACATCCACGCCGCTTTCGATGCAGCGCGTGGCGAACAGATGGCGCAAATCGTGATGCGTGATGCGGTCTGTTCTGACCTTCTTGCATGCACGATCGAGCGCCTTTTGGCATTCGCGAACGAGGAATACTTTGGCGGCCGGTGATTGGTCAGCCTGTTCGCCGCGCATCCTCTCAAATAACGCCCGAGCATCCGGGATGAGGGGAACACGGCGCAATTCCCAATTCTTTGTGCCAGTCGTGGTGTCGCCGCGTACAACGATCTCACCAGTTTCAAAATCCACATCGCGCCACTCCAACGCATTCGCCTCACCCTTGCGCATTCCCGTGACCGCCAAGCCGAGCGCGAAATCAGCGCAGGCGCGCGAGTAGCGACTGTGAACGTTGCGCATCTCTGAGATCAGCGCCTCGAATGCGGCGATGCTCGGCAATGCGACCTCCTTGCCCCGAATAGCAGCGCGTTTCAGACCAGCACCCGGATTCGTGTAAATCACGCCAGCTTCGATTGCGACGTTCAGAATGTGTCGAAGCAGCGCGACCGTGTTGTTGTAGTTAGTCGGAGACACCGTTTTGCCGTAAGCGCTTGCCCATTTTTTGCAGTCCGGCTGTGTGATCCTCCGAACTTCTTTTTCATTCAGCCCACGCCAGCTTTTGATGAGTGCAACAAGGCGCTGTCGCCAATAGTGGCGCGTGCGTGGCTTGATGCTCACGTCGTCGTCAAGATTGCGCAGATGAATGGCCGCTGCTTCACCAAAGGTCATTTTAGCGGAAACGTCGCCATTCCCGTTTCTGACCCTCTTGCGATGTTCATTCAGGAATTCAGCAAGCTTCGCTTCGGCGACACTGAAGTGTGATGTCTTGAGCGATCTCCACACCTCGTTGCCCCCTGCAAAAGCTCTGGCATAGTATCGCCCAGATCTATGGCGAAGAAGATTTTGAAGGCGCGTTTTTTCCCATGTTTTCGCCGGTTTGCGCTCATTCACAAGCGAGACCGTAGAATTGCACCGTGAAAAACGCAATGAGAATGTTTCTCTTTGCGCCCTTTTACCACTGTAACAGCACCGTTAGCTCAATTGGCAGAGCAGCTGACTCTTAATCAGCGGGTTGCAGGTTCGATTCCTGCACGGTGCAATCTTAAGCTACCCATCTTCGAATCTTGCAAATAGAACACTGGTGCCCGGACATGATTCGGTCGGACCCAACGCATTATTTCAACGCGGCATTGCTCCTGTCATCCTGAGCGGAGCGCAGCGAAGTCGAAGGATCTCTCACTGCAAAGAGAAAAGAAGTAAGAGATGCGTCAACAAGCTCAGCTAGATCCGACAGGCGCTCAATTTGCACGCAGCTGGCATTTAATCAGCCGGTGTAGCTGGGGCGAAAACAATCCGATGGGAAGCTTTCCGGGCTGTGACTTCGCTCTCGCACCTGCACTGGCTACGTCTCGTTAGATTTGCTCTTCGAGGCCGGCGATGACTTCGCGGAGCTCGGTCGAATCGAAAGGCTTGCTCACGATTTCATCAACGGCCAATTCCTCATACGTGCCGATATTGTCTTCCGAGAGATAAGCTGAAAGGACGACGATCTTGCCGCTGTATTTGCGCTGGCGGAGTTTCCGCACCAATTCCAAACCGCCGGCTCGCGGCATGCGATGGTCGGTAATGACAACGTCGAAATTCTCTTTGGCCGCAAGGTCCAGCGCTTCTTTGCCGTCCTGGGCGACGACAATCTTGCGGTGGGGCGCTTCCAGAACGTAAGCGATCGATTCGGCAATGATCGGCTCATCGTCGACCGCGAGTATGCGTAATCTCTTCTTCATGGCAGCAAGCGACTAGTAATTAGCCACGGATGAGCACGGAGGAAACACAGATTTTTCGCCGTCACCGCGCTGTTTTCAACTGGCGAAAATCACCGGGACCGTGCGCCATTTTGCGCTTTGAAACATCAGCGCGATCAACTGCCGATTTCGCTTGTCAAAGCTTTCGGTAGTTTCGTAAACCAGGCCTCGTGATGGCGGAACGCGCCGACCAATTGCAAAGGCCGGTGCGAAAGGCCGCTCCAAGGGGCTCCGATTTTGCTGGGAAATAACATCGACACGGACCGCGAAATGCAAACCAGCGCCGAGTGCTTCGCGCTGGTAGGCAGACCGGTGCTGCGCGATTTCGCCTCCGCCAACCGAAAGGGCAGAAATATCGTGGCCGGGCCGCGACTGCTGGCCGGGACAATTCGAGTCCTTTCGATGCTCGCGATTCTTCCGCTCGTAGCGCTTGCGCAAGATTCTCCTGTTCCCACAGCGAGTCCGGCATCAACAGGCGGGCAAGCTAGCGATCTACCGGCAGCTCCGCAGGCGCCTGACGGAGCCGAATTAGCCAGGCTTCTCACAGATTTCCTGGCTGGCGCATCTCGCAATGACATTGCGGCGCACGACCACTTTTGGGCCGGCGATCTCATCTACACCGGCTCGGTTGGACGACGGCTGGGCAAAGCCGACATCATGCGCGAAGTCCGGGCTGGAGGCCCGCCGAAGCCCGGCGCGGAGAGTACAACCTACAGTGCGGAAGACATTCGCATTCAGCAGTACGGCACCACCGCCATCGTGGCTTTCCGTCTCGTGGCAAAGACAACGAAAGGCGATAAGAGTGAAATCGCGAATTACCTCAATAGCGGCACGTTTCTTAAGCGGGATGGGAAATGGCAGGTCGTGAATTGGCAGGCGACGAAGATGCCGGCGAAAGATGAGCAGAAGAAATAATTCCAGCGCTCTTGATTATCCTACGTAGCGCTGCGCGATCGGCATGCGGCGGCCGACACCGAAGGCCCGGCTGGTTACTTTCAACCCCGGCGCGGCCTGCGCGCGCTTGTATTCGTTAAGATCGACGCGGCGCTGGATCCAGCGAACGGTTTTCTCATCGAAACCCTGCGCAACAATGTCAGCTGCGCTCAGGTTTTCTTCCACGTACAGGCGCAGGATGGAATCGAGCACGTCGTACGGCGGCAACGTATCCTGATCTTTCTGGTTCGGACGCAATTCGGCGCTCGGGGGCTTCTCGATGGTGGATGCGGGAATGACTTCGCGGTCTGCTCGCGATTTATCTGAGTTAATGAAACGCGCCAGCTCATAGACCATCGTTTTCGGCACGTCGCTGATCACGGCCAGCCCCCCGGCCATGTCGCCGTAGATGGTACAATACCCGACGGCAAGCTCGCTCTTGTTCCCCGTCGAGAGAACAATGTGGCCGAATTTATTCGAGAGCGCCATCAGCGTCATGCCACGCAGCCGCGCCTGCATGTTTTCTTCGGTTGTGTCTTCGGTGCGCCCGGCAAAGACCTGTTTGAATTGGGCTTTGAATGTGGCGAACGCTTCCGCGATCGGGATCTCCAGGCACTCGATCCCGAGATTCCTCGCCAAAGCGAGCGCGTCCACCACGCTCCCGCGGGAGGAGAAGTGGCTCGGCATGGAAACACCAGTCACGTTTTCGCGGCCGAGGGCATCAGCCGCAATCGCGGCAACCACGGCGGAATCGATGCCGCCACTGAGACCAAGCACCGCGCTTTTGAAGCCGCATTTGGCCAGATAATCACGCAAGCCGAGCCGAAGCGCCGCGTACAATTCCTCTACCACGGCCGCCGAGGATATCTTCTGGCATGGCGATGCCTCGGTGTCGACGAGCTCAATCGTTTCGGAGAAGGACGCCAGCTGTGAAAGCAGTTCTCCGCGCGCATTCACTGCGAGCGAATGGCCATCGAAGACAAGCTCGTCGTTTCCACCCACCGCATTGCAATAGAAAATTCCGCGCCCGTGTTCCCCGGCCAGACCGCAGATCATTTCCCGGCGGATTTCCGGTTTGCGCACGCTGAAGGGTGAAGCGCTGACATTGAGAATGATTTCCGCGCCCCGCTCCACGAGCACGCGTACGGGATCGGCATTGTAGAGCCGGCGCGGCAAATAGCGTTCCGTCCAGATGTCTTCGCAAATGGTGACGCCGATCTTGCGGCCACGAAACTTTAGCGGCGTGATATTCGTTGCCGGCTCGAAGTAACGATCTTCATCAAAGACATCGTAGGTGGGCAGGAGCGATTTGTTCGCCACCTGCATCGGCTCACCCGCTTGCAAGAGAGCGGCGGCATTGTGAAATGGTTTGCCCGCGCCTTCGTTGCGATCGACGAATCCGACAAGGAGCGCGGCGCGGCCGAGACGCGACTGTAATCGCTCGAGCGCCTCGAGGTTGTCGGGAACGAAGTGAGACTTGAAAACGAGGTCTTGCGGCGGATAACCCGGGACGGCCAGCTCCGGTGTGAGCACGATTTCGGCGCCGGCGCGCTCGAGCTGCTCGTAAGCGTTGATGATCTTTTCGCAATTGCCGCGCAGATCGCCGACGGTGGCGTTGATTTGAGCAAAGCCGATCTTCATGCGCGGCACCTCAAATTATGCGCCGCGCGCGAAGGAGCAAGAGATTGCTACTTGCCGGGATCGGTGGTGCGGTGCTGGTAGCCGTCGTTCAGCGCCTTATCTGCGCCTTCGACGAAGACCTTTCCCCACTGAAACAAGCAGGCGGCGGCAAAGCCCGCCAGCGCGCAAAGGATCACCTTCTGGAAAAACGTCGCCTGCATCCATGATCAAAGCAGCACGTGAAATGCCATGCGCCCATCTCGTGCTCCTGCTCGTGCTCGTGCTCGTGCTCGTAATCGTTCGTCATCGAATAAGGAATCGAGCAGGAGCACGGGTTCTACCAAAACCCCCATTGCCGCGTCTGCATGATCCAAAAGCCGAGCAGGCAATTGGTCGTCGCGTGGGCCAGAATGCACGAAGCGAGACTGCGGGTGCGATAGGAGACGACGTTGTAAATCGCGCCCGTTAACAGTGCCGCCGGCCAATCCGCGCGGGCATGACTGAAGGCAAAGGCGAGCGTCACAGTTCCGAACGAAGCCCAGCTGAACTTGCCGAAGGGCACGCGCTCAAAATTCTCATCGACGACAAAGCGAAGCAGAAATGCGCGCCAGAAAATTTCCTCAACGAATGGAACGACAATAACCAAGCGGACAAAACGCAGGGCGACACTGATCCAATAGAAGCGCTCTGCGCTCAGCAGAGTTGGATCAAAGCCCGTCGGACGCGGGGGGAAACCGAAAAACTGCTGCGGAGCGATCCAAATGAGAAAGACGATGATCCCCACGCATAGAGTGAAAGCAACGTTTCTGAGCCGGGAGAAGTTGTAGCAGCCGCGGAGCCAGATGAGCAGCATAGCGCACAAGGCGGTTTGCGCCGGATAAATCCAGAACTCGGCATGCTGCCAAACGAAAGCTTGCCCGAATGCGGGCAGCCATCGGCCAAGAGCGAGAAGCGCAATGAAAAGCGCCATCGGCAGGACGTGAGCAAGGAGAACGCGTTTGGCGGCAGGCATTGTCTCTAAGGAGCGGCGCGCTAGCTTTGCGAGATGGCGCCGGAGGACAAGCCAGAAACGGCTGACGGACTTATACGCTCCGTTGAGATGGAACTCGCGGAGAAGCGCGCCTCCTGGGCGCGCGCGAGAGAGAGATATCGTGCAGTGCGACTGATTTCGTTCAGCTTGCTGTCGCTACTGATTCTGCTGGCTCTGATTGCTCTGTTTTGGATGGTCTCGCGCGCAAACCAGATGCGGAGCGAGCGAGGGCCGTCGCCTCAGCCGATAACCTCGCCTTCATCGGGGGCCCCGTGAGGGCGCTGGCGGTTCCATGAGCCGTGAAAGGCGGCGAAGATATCGCCGCGATATTGCGCCGGGAACTACGCGTGTAGAGCACAGGTTCAGCAAAGTGGTTTAGTGCGGGTTTCTGCGCAGCTGCTCCTGCGCCTGGAGCGTCTGCTTCTGGCGCGCATTCAATACAAACGTGTTATTATCCCCATACTGCGCCCACGGGCCGTGCGGCACTTCTTCGAAATCGACGAAGCGCCAGTCGGTGACGTCGGTATCGGCCAGCCCGAGGAAATCACGCACTGCGGGCGAGACATCCAGTCCGGCACCTCTGTTTAGATTCGGCTTCGGCCGGTCATTGCCGAAAACGTATTGCCAGTGATCGGTGCGGAAAGGGCCGGCGTCTTCCCATTGCGCATAGGCCACGCGATTGCCCTTGCGAATGGCCACCCAGCGTCCCTTGCAGGTGCTGACGGCGGGACCTTGATACGCTGCGTTGAACCAGGGGACCACCTGCGACGCCTCCGGCCGATGTCCCGTCGCTGCCTTATCGTTGTAAGGCAGCGCGCAATAAAACGGATTCTGCTTCGGCGTGAACGCCGCGGGAATGTAGCCGGCGCGCCGCGCGCGATCAGGATTATCGAAACCGCCGTAGCTCTGCGTCCAATTTTTGTCCCAGGAGCTGGAGCGATTCGGCACTGGATTGTTAGCCGTCGGCTGCTCGCCGATCCAGAAAACGGTGGTGACGATCTGCGACTTCCAGGAAAAATGTTCCGCGCCCTTTGCGGGCTCATGTTTCGCCGGCGGAAGATATGTCGTCTCAACGGTGGGAAAGGTGTTGTCCTGGAGCCGGTCGGATTTTTTGCTCAACTTCGCTTTTGTCTCCGGCAGTGCGGCAGACGCGGAATGGGTGAAGACAGAAGTGATGGACGAGATCACCACGGCCAGAGTGTGCGTGAGTGTGCCAGGCTTCATGGTCTCACAAGAATGCGCACTAAAGGCGCGCTTGAGCGGGTTGTCTCTTTCATAGGAATCGAGCGCAACCTTGTGCGCGCGCGTGGCCGGGGGGAAGATTTAGCGCTGGACGATGGCGAGCTGCGCCCTCTCCACCAGCGCTCGTTCTTCCGGCAATAGAGTCGCTTTTGCGCCAAGATCAAGAAATTCGCGCGCGCGCGCCAGCTCGCCCGCGGCCGCCAGTATTATTCCATAATAGGCCGCGATCTGCGGAAGGCGCAGTTCCGTTTCCGGAACGGCAGCAAATGCTTCCAGCGCTTTCCTCATTTCGCCGCGCCGATAAAGCGAGAACGCGTAAGTGGAAGTGAAATCGGCATTGGCTGGTTCGCGCTCGTGCACTTCACGCGCGAGTTGGAATGCACGGTCTGTATTCAGATTAAGCAGGAGCGACAGTTGAGCCACGTTGTTGAGAATCGCGAGATCGTTCGGTAGCAGCTGTTCGAGATGCAACAAGACGCGATACAACTCTCGCGTGTCTCGCTTTGCCGCATAGATGTTGTAAAGCGCCGCCAGTGTCTGGCTCGCCTTCTGCGGGTCGTCTGCTGCGAGCCAGAGAAGATCGAGCGCTTCTTTTTCCCAACCCCACTTTTGCGCCATTCCCGCCAGCAGAAGAATCTCTTCGGAATGTCCGTTGACATCGCGCACAGCCTCATTCCACTGCAGCGCCGAATCCTCGGCATGACCTAACTGACGCGACGCGCGCGCCAGCAGTGCGGCCCGCAGGTATTCCGCTGCTCCCCAATTGCTCGCCCGCAAAAATTTTTGCAGACCGTTCCAATCCGCCGCCGCAAGGAATGCGTCCGCCACATTGAGTGGCAAAGTCTTTTTCCCGAGTAAGTCGGGCGGCAAAGTCTTAATCCACGCCACGGCTTCGCCTGAGATCTGTTCCGCCGTCATCCAACTCAGCACCGCGCCGACTTTCATCGGGTCGTTTCCCGCATCTTTCTGTAACTGCGCCAGCATGGGCGCGGCACTCGCGTCGCCCGCGAGATGAAGCGCAGTGAGCAAGAGCAGCCGATCTGAAAATTGCGGCTCCGGCAAATCGTTCAGCTGAGCTGCAAACTTTTTCGCCTGCTCTTTTCTACCCTGACGCAGCGCGTCCTCGGTCAATCGCCGCGTCACTTCCGCGCGCAATGATTGATCCTTTTGCAACTCCTCCAATTCGCGCACCCCGCGGTCATGCGTGGCAGGCTCGCTCAGATGCAGGGCGCCGAGCGCCACCCGGTATGTTTTGTTCGCCGGGTCCAGCTCCGCTGCACGCGACAATTCAGCCTCGTAGGAGTGCACGTCTCGCTCGAGCAAAGCGAGGTCAGCGCGCAGCGCGTGATACTGGGCAGTGTCCCGGCGCGGCTCGGAAATCGCCGCCAGCGCTTTACTGGCAGCCTGCACGTCACCAAAACGAATCGCACTGCGCGCCAACGCCAGTTCATCTGCGGCATCGTGACTCAATTCTGCCGCCCGCCGCCGGAAATCGATCGCCCCGCGGAAGCCGCTTCGTTCGCTCACTTCCGCCAAAACGCGAGTCGCTCCTGCGCTCGCGGGATTAATCTCGAGCACACGTTGGGCATCGAAGCTGGCGCGCTTGAAGTTGCCCTCGTTCACCAGCGCATTCGCTTCCGCGAGGAGACGGCGCTCCTGCCAGCGGTGAAACATTCGCACTGCCCCGTAACCAGCCGTACTGAGCAGCACGATTGATCCGAGTAGAACGAGGAAAATCCTAACGAGCCCGCGCTCGACGCGGGTATTGGGCGATTCCATCCAGTAAAGGAACGCCGCAGTCCACGTGCCAGCGCATGACAAATCAGCTGCGCACGAGAATGGCTTTGACGTATTCTCAACCAATGCAGGTTTGCCGATGGCTTCTCCCGTTGCTGGTTGCCGGAACTCTTCAGGCCCAGCAGCCGGCCGCGCCTGCGCGATACGTCACGCACGTGCGCGCGGCCTTCTGGAACATTCAGTGGTTTCCTGGCCGGCAGCCGGATGCCGCGCCGAAAGCGGAAGCAAAACAGATCGCGTCCGTGCAGCGCGACATCCGCGCAATTAACCCTGACATCATCGGTATGGAAGAAGTGCGAGATTTCTCCAAAGCCTCTCTCGCCGTCGCGCCGCTGCCGGGAATGAAAGTTGACGTCGTCTCGAACTTTCCTGCGCGCGAAGGACAGAACGTCGGGCAGCAGGTGGCGATCGCCAGCCGTTTCACGCCCATGAGCGCGTGGATGGAGTTGTGGAAGCCAGCGGGGCCGCTCACGCCGCCGCGCGGTTTTGCCTTTGCTGCCTATCAAATCGCGCCGCGGCAATTGCTGCTCGTTTATGCGGTGCATCTGAAAAGCAACCGGGGCGAAATCATAGAGGATATCGCCATCCGGGAGGAAGCAATCCGCCAGCTCGGCGAACACATCTCGGCCATGAATGACGCTTACGGGAAATTAGGCGCCATAACCTGGATCGTGGGCGGCGACTTCAACACCGCACCTGACGACACCCGCTTCGCTAAAGAAAAAACCACGCGCGCCCTGCTCGAGAACGGCTTCACCTGGTGCTGGCAAAACACTCCCTTTCCTAGCCGGATTTCTCTTCCGGGAGATAACTTTTATCCCGCCGCCTGTTTTGATCACATTTTCTTTCGCGGCGCGAAATTGCTTTCGGCCCGCGTCATCCCCACATCACCGCAATCGAGCGATCATCGCGCAATCGCGGCCGACCTGGAGCTTGCGCCGTGACGCGCTGGTTAAATCATTTGAGCAAAGTGCAACGCGCTGTTTTTTCCTTCTGAGGCGGCTGACGCTCTCGTTTCTCACTCCGAGCCCAGCGATATTCTCGTTTGCCATTCCGAGCCCACTGATACTTTCGTTTCTCGTTCTCAGCGCACTGACACTCTCGTTTGTCATTCTGAGCGCAGCGAAGCGGAGTCGAAGAACCTCTAACTTTTGTCCAGTCTACCACTAGAGACGTCTCGATTTGCCTCGACATGGCAGGTGCATGTCCGCGCGTCAGTCCCAATATCACCGCAATCGAGCGAGCACCACGCACATGAGCTGGAGTTGCTGCATTTAAGATGATCGCTGGAGGGGGCGGCCGGCTAGCCCAACATGTGATTAATGCAGAAACTTTCCCGGGTTCAAAATCCTGTTCGGATCGAGAACGCGTTTGATCGCCTGATGCACTTCACGCGAGACGTCGCTTGTTGCTTCCGTCCACCAGCGTTTTTTGGCCAGGCCGATTCCATGTTCCCCGGTGATGACTCCGCCCCATGCCAGCACCTGCGCGAAAAGCTGGTCGAGTGCATCTTGCACTTTGCCCCGAACCCCCGCCTCGCGATTGTAACGATCCGCCATGATGTTGACGTGAATGTTGCCGTCACCGGCGTGACCAAAACATGCGATCGGAAAACCGGAACGGGCCGACAAACTCTCCGCGAACTTCACGAGATCGACCAGCCGGCTGCGCGGCACTACGATGTCCTGATTCAACTTTGTCAGTCCCGTCGCGCGCAAAGAATTGCTGAACTCGCGCCGGAGAGCCCAAAGTTTCTCGCAATCACTTTCCAACGTCGCCACTTCGACAGCTGCTGGTTTGCGACTCACCACCAGTTCGCGCAGCGCCTTCATTTCCACGGCCACGGTTTCGGGTTGACCGTCCAGATCAATAAGCAAATGCGCGCTGCCCGGCGGGACATCGGATGCGCCGGAATCGCTTCGCGCTGCTTCGAGGGTAAACTTGTCTGCGATCTCGAGTGATGAGGGCAAAAATCCGCGCGCGAAAATCTCCTGCACCATGGCTGCCGTTTGCGCCATGTTCGCGAATGAGGCCGACAGCGTCGCGCGTGCCGGCGGAAGCGGCAAAAGTTTTGCCGTGATCTCAGTCGCGATGCCGAGCATTCCTTCGGAGCCAACAAAGAGTCCGATAAGATCGAACCCGGTCTTGTTCTTATGCACCCGGCCGCCGGTGCGGAGCACGTCGCCGCCGGCCAGGACTACTTCAAGTCCGATGATGTAATTGCGCGTGACGCCATACTTCAAACAGCGCGGGCCGCCGGCATTCGTCGCCACGTTGCCGCCTATGGTGCAATGCTCCAGACTCGCCGGGTCAGGTGGATAAAAAAGCTTCTGCTCGCGGGCGGCGCGCTGTAAGTCCGCCGTGATCACTCCCGGCTCGACGACCGCCAGGGCGTCGGCAAAGTTCACTTCTTTGACTCGATTCATGCGCGCGAGGGAGAGGACGATGCCGCGCCGCACCGGAACGCATCCGCCGACATATCCGTAACCGCCGCCGCGCGCCGTCACCGGCAGCTGTTTCTCGTTAGCAAATTTGAGCAGGGAACTGACCTGATCCGTGGTTTTGGCGAATACCACTACTTCGGGCGTTTCGTGGGCGAACCATTTATCGGCGCTATGTGCGGCTAGCGTCTCGGGATCATCGGCAATGGCTTCCTCGCCGAGCAACTGCTTGAGCTGCTCGCTAAGACTCTTACTCATAATCCTAATCATACTCCTAATCCTTTCGGGAAAGCGGACGAGATTAGGAGCAGGCTTAAGATTATGAGTAAGAAATCCTGTAGTGCTGCGAACGCTGGTCCATCCGGATGAGCAGAGGTTCTGCTTTCGGATAAATCACCGGACGGCTTTCATCTCCTCCCGCGAATGCTTTGACCGCATTCATCGACTCGAAGCGCAAGAGCGTGACGAACTCCACTTCGTTTTCCTCTTCACGGATAAACAACTCTGCTCCGCGATAACCGGGAATATTTCGCCGCCCGATCCCGGGAAAGATTTCCTCGCGCAGCATCTGTTCGTAAGCCGGCGCATCCGCCGAACTCGTCCAACCGTGCCAGATACGCGCAATCATGTCTTCATCCTGCTCATGCTCGTAATCGTGCTCGATGCATGTCGGTTTCTTCAATTACGAGTACGATTACGAGCAAGAGCACGAGTCTCCCTACATCCCCATGATTTGATACCCGCCATCGACGTAGATGACCTGGCCTGTGATTGCCGCTGCGGCATCGCTCGCCAGGAAAACTCCGGTCGCGCCAAGCTCGGCCGGATCGCAACTACGTTTCAGGGGCGCGCGCTCCTGATAATGCTTCAGCATGGCAGTGAACCCGCTGATGCCGCGCGCGGCGAGCGTGTTGACCGGACCGGCGGAAATGCAATTTACCCGAATATTTTTCGGGCCAAGATCATAGGCCAGATAACGCGTGCTTGCCTCGAGCGAGGCTTTGGCCACTCCCATGACGTTGTAGTGCGGCACTACTTTCTCGGCGCCGTAATAAGTCATGGCAACGATACTGCCACCGCCATTCATGAGCGGGGCCGCTTCACGCGCGAGAGCCACGAGCGAATACGCGCTGATGTCGTGCGCCGTGCGAAATGCCTCGCGCGTGGTGCTGAGGAAGTCACCTTCCAGTGCTTCCTTCGGCGCGAAGGCGACGGAGTGCAGCAGCAGATGGAGCTGGTTTGTTTGGTCGCGGACATTCTGGAAAAATTTTGTGATCTCGGCGTCGTTGGAAACGTCGCAGGGAAAAAGAGGCACCTCTTCTCCGAACTCAGCCACAAGTTCCTCCACGTTTTCCTTCAATCGTTCGCCTTGGTAATTGAAAATTAATTTCGCGCCGGCGGCAGCCCACGCTTTGGCAATTGCCCAGGCAATACTGCGTTTGTTCGCTACGCCGAAGACCACGCCAGTCTTGGCGGAGAGTATTTGCTCTGTCATGTGCGCATTCTACGCCGCTTCAGCCATGCGCCAAGATTGTGTAATCGATTCGCTGGCGGACAACTCAGCAGGCAATGGAATGCCGCTGGCAAACACGGCTGAGCAGGTTCCAGAGCGAATTCAGGATTCGTTCGGCCGCGGCCTTAACCGAAGCGGCATTTTCATCGTTCACGTGCTTGCGCAACAGCTCGCGTTCGGTGGCGGAATGTTCGCGATCGGCCGTAACGTGAACGCTGAAATATTCGTACGCTTTCGAATCGGTAAGTCCGTAGTGCTTTTTCAGTCCCTCGATTTTCGATTCCGATACCGCCGGAATCTGGCTCTCGTAGGCATAAAGCGCGGCCAGGTCGTGCGCCGTGGATTGACTTCGGCAGATGACGCGGAAGGCGTTGATGAGTTGTGTCATCTCCGGCTGTTTTTTGGCAGCGCGCACCTGATCGCGGGAAAGCCCGAGCGCTTCCGTAAATTGCAACCAAAGCTCCGGGTGATTCGGTTCACCCGCTTCCTCGTCGATGAGGTTGGCGAGAATCTGGCGCCGCGTCGGCTGATCGTCGCAGCCGGCGTGGACGGCAGAAAGGTAGGTCGGGAACGCGGCCACGTGATGATAATACTGCTGCGCATAATCTTGGAGGGCGCCTTTGCTCAATTCGCCGCGTGTCCAGGCGAGATAGAAGGGATGGGTGAGCAGATGGCGGGCGGCGATTTGTTGATCGATGGAGTCGAGGTGTGTTTTCATAAGCGCAAGTAAACGGCAGCGTTCCCGATTTCGCGGTGCGCGGAAAGGAAAAGTTTCTCTACGGGAGTTTGGCTGCACCGCCCATTTGAACGGCATCCAGACCTGAGCGGCATTCGGTTCTGGGTAGCGCACGCGTCCCGCGTGCTGGTTTTGGCGTCTCGCCAAAACAATCTTTCAAAATTATCCATGGATTCTTGCGGCGCATAAGGAGGTCCGCGAAAGCGAGGACGCTTTCCCCAGCACGCGAGACGCGTGCGCTACCCGGAAGGGTGCTGCGCGCCAGCCAGAATGTGTTTGATCCCGCGGATTGGAATGACAACCCAGTCCGGACGGTGATTCAACTCGTAGCCAACTTCATAGACCGCCTTATCGAGCAGGTAGGTTTCGAGGGCGACTTGCAGGTCGGCATGATCGCCCGGCAAAAACAATGCGTCCGAGGTCGCCTCCAGATAGCTTTGCAGGTAAACGCTGCTGATTTCACGGTACCAAACGTCGGCCCATTGCTCCAGAAACGGCATGTCTTCGGGCCGGATGGCGCGCTGCCAAAGCGCGCTGTAGGCGGCGTATTGGAACGAGCGCATCATGCCTGCGACATCGCGCAGCGG
>JBKPQR010000103.1:0-21290 GCA_046734175.1 Verrucomicrobiota bacterium
CGATGATTTCACCGGGTTGGCCTGCTCGATTGCGATCGCGGGTGGGATGCCGCGGATCTCCTCGACGCGCGGCTTGTCCATGCGCTCGAGGAATTGCCGCATGTACGGACTGAAGGTCTCAACATAGCGGCGCTGCCCTTCCGCGTAGATGGTGTCGAAGGCGAGGGACGATTTGCCGCTGCCGCTCGGGCCGGTGACAACGGTCAATTCTCCGAGCCGGAGATCGACGTCGATCTCTTTAAGATTGTTCTGCCGCGCCCCGCGAATTTCCACACAACCACGCTCTGCCGGAGCAGTGACGCATGGTTTTTCGTCTGATTTGGCAACGACCTTCGAACCCACCGGAGACAATCGTTTTGCGCGGCGTGATACGCAAGGTTTCCGGGTATGATGGGCGTCTCGCCAGCGGTTTTTGCGTCGCAGTGAGCGCGTTCTTCCGTAGCAGGCATTAATTTCCTCGCAAAAAAGCGCACGCGCGAGGACGCGTTTGCCGCCGGGCCGGAACGCCCGCCCTACCCGAGCCGTGCTGCCAAGTGCTCGCGCTGCTTCAGCAGTTCCTCCGGGACCACGCCGCCTAACGAGTCGAAGAAGCGCTTGTGGCCCTCGAGCTCTATTCTCCACTCCTGCGCTTTTATGCTGAGTAACTCATCGATTTGCTCGGGTGAAACGCCATCGAGTTCATCAAGGTCGAGGTCTTCGCGGCGTGGGACATGCCCGATGGCCGATTCACCCGCGCCGGTGCGCCCTTCGCAACGTTCGATGACCCATTTCAGCACGCGCATGTTGTCGCCGAAACCGGGCCAGAGGAATTTGCCGTCAGCGCCTTTGCGGAACCAGTTCACATGGAAAATGCCTGGCGGATTGGTCAGCCGCTTTCCGATGTCGAGCCAATGCCGAAAATAATCGCCGATGTTGTAGCCGCAAAAAGGCAGCATCGCCATGGGATCACGTCGCACCTGACCAACCGCGCCGGTCGCAGCGGCGGTCGTTTCCGAGGCCATGGTCGCGCCGACATACGTGCCGTGCTCCCAATTCAGCGCCTGAAAAACCAGCGGCATGGTGTCGCTGCGACGTCCGCCGAAGATGATGGCGGTGATGGGAACGCCGGCGCCATTTTCCACTTCGGCATCGAGCACGGGATTGTTCCGCATCGGCGTAGCGAAGCGCGAGTTCGGATGCGCCGCTTTTTCCTTCGATTGCGGCGTCCAATCATTCCCGCGCCAATCGATCGCGTGCTCCGGCGGCGCGCCATCCTTGCCTTCCCACCAGACATCGCCGTCATCGGTGAGCGCGACGTTGGTGTAAAGTGTGTCGTGCTCGATCGACCTCATCGCGTTCGGATTTGACTTGTAACTCGTGCCGGGCACGACGCCGAAGTAGCCGTTCTCCGGATTCACCGCCCACAAGCGGCCGTCGCGAATCTGCATCCAGGCGATGTCGTCCCCGACGGTAGTCACTTTCCAGCCGGCGAAATGCTTTGGCGGAATGAGCATGGCAAAATTCGTTTTGCCGCAGGCGCTCGGGAATGCCGCCGCCACGTAATACTTCCGGCCTTCGGGCGATTCCACTCCGAGGATGAGCATGTGCTCGGCAAGCCAACCTTGTTTGCGCGCCAGATAAGAGCCGATGCGCAGGGCGAGACATTTCTTCGAAAGCAGGACATTGCCGCCGTAGCCTGAGCCCACGGAGATGATCGCGTTATCCTGCGGGAAATGACAGATGAAGCGGCGCTCCGGACTGACGTCGAGCAACGAATGCACGCCGCGGTTCCATTCCGCGCTCGCCTTTTGCCCGAGCCGCTTCACGGCCACTTCGCCCATGCGTGTCATGATGCGCATGCTGAGCACGACATAAATCGAGTCGGTGATTTCAAATCCCACTTTGGTCAGCGGCGAATCGGACGGCCCCATAATGTAGGGAACGACAAACAAGGTGCGCCCCCGCATCGCGCCGGCGAGCAGCCGATGCAGCTTCTGGTAAGTCTCGGCCGGCTCCCTCCAGTTATTGGTTGGGCCGGCTTCTTCTTTGGTGGGAGTGCAGATGAACGTGAACTGCTCTACCCGCGCCACGTCATTGGGATTGCTGCGGTGCAAATATGAGCCCGGAACTTTTTGCTCGTTGAGCTTGATGACGCTGCCCTGCCTTTGTGCTTCACCGAGGAGGAATTCATTTTCCTGGGCCGAGCCGTCGCACCAGAAAATATTTTCCGGCTGCGTCAGACGCGCCACCGATTGCACCCAATCGAGCACCGCCTTGTTCTGCGAGCGCCGTGTTCCAATGCCGGGCGGGGGCGCGATAGCAGGCGCGAGTTTCTCCATGCGGGCAAAACGATTCGGAAATGTTCGGTGGTTCGCGCGCTTCTCCAAGCAAATTTTACGCGAACGCCATCGCTTGCGCCGCAGTCCGCGCCGCCTTTTATTGCTCCATGTTTGGGGTGACCACGTCAGACGACTACAAGCCGGTCACTTGGATGGGGCGTTTCCCTGTCGATGTCACGACCATACTCGTTGGCCTCCACGTGGCAGCCGCAATCGTCACCTGCCTGCTCATCGCCTTCGGCGCCGCTGGTTTTCTCGATTTGCTGCAATTCGACAGCGCGCGCGTGCTCGGCGGCCAAATCTGGCGGCTCGCCACCTACGCCTTCGTGCACCTTCCTTCGGCACTCCTCTGGTTCGCCATCGAAATGTACATGCTCTTTATTTTCGGCCGCGAAGTGGAGAAGTTCATCGGCCAGCGCGCCTACATCGTGCTTTATGTGCTGCTGCTGCTCGCCCCTTCAGCGCTGCTGACGTTGTGGGGACTGGCTCAGCGAACCGGCCTCGCCGGCTCACCGGCATTGCACTTCGGCATCTTCGTCGCGTTCGCCAGCATTTATCCTTCGGCTGAGTTGCTTTTGCGCATCACCGCCAAATGGATGGCGCTCATCCTCGCCGCAATCTACACCTTCGAGCTGCTCGCCTTCCACGCCTGGACAGATCTTGCCATCGTCTGGACGAGCATCGCGGCGGGCTTCCTCTTCATCTGCGCCCGCGGCGCCGCTCCCGAGATGCTCTGGCTGGAGAACGTCAAAGGGCGATTGCAACCGAAGCCGAAGTTCAAAGTCGTGCCCAAACCTGCCGCGCCGCGCCGCGTCGAAGAGGATGTTTATGAATCGATTGATCCTATTCTCGACAAAATCGCCAGGTCGGGAATCGCCAGCCTAAGCCCGGGCGAGCGCCGTCAACTCGACCGTGCGCGCAATCGTTTGCTCAAGGAATCCAAATAAATCTCCTGGCGGCCGCCGGATAAAGCAAAGCACCTGCCGCACATTGCCAGGCCGTCCTGGCCGGCAGAAATAATTCTATCTGCCAGCGAACCAGAGTGCCCGGGATTTAAGCTCCGTCTGGCTTAACGACATTCAGGTGCACGTTTGGAATTCTTTGCCGAAAAACTCGGCTGGCGCGATGCCGCAGCCGAAATCGTTCTCGAGGCAGTGACGTCCGGCACAAGCGCTGAGGATTCGTTGGATTATTGCCCTGTTCTCCGGTTAATCTAGGAGCCGTGGCAGAAAAGAGCGCGCCATCCACAGAGCAGGACGCGAAGGTCTCCGTAACTTCCACACGTAGCCCGTACGACCCGAGCTACGTCAATGCCATGTCGCATTTTTATCGCGGCGAGATGAGCCGCATCATGGTCTGGCGGCAGCGGCTCGACACTACCACGAACTGGGCCATCACTTCGAGCACCGCGATTATCACCATCTCCTTTTCCAACGCCGGCGTGCCGCACATCATTTTCTTTTTTAATCTGGCCATTGTCTGGGTCATGCTCTGGATCGAAGCGCGCCGCTACCGCTTCTACGACGCCTTCCGCGCCCGCGTCCGCATGCTCGAGGCGCATTTTCTCGTGCCGATGGTGATGGAGAACAGGCAGATGCTGCAGGGGGACTGGAAGAATCTTGTCTGCGAAGATTTGATTTTGCCGTCGTTTAAAATCTCACGGCTCGAAGCAGTCGGACGCCGGCTCAAACGCAATTACGTTTTTATTTTCATCCTCATCATGGTGGCGTGGGTGTTGAAGATTTTCCTCCACGCCACCGCTCCAATCACCGGTCTCGGCGGTTTTTACCACGCCTTGCGAGTCGGCCACATTCCATCCTGGCTCGTCGCATTCATTTTCCTGGGAACCTTTGCCAGTGTCATCGGCATCACCATTTACGTGGGCCAGAAATCCTCGGGCGAGATCACCGAGTTTGGCGCGCACCGGTCGTTGTGGCGGATTTGAACGCGGACTTCACTCAGCTGTGCGAGATTGTTGCGCGGCTGCGTAGCCCGGAGGGCTGTCCCTGGGATCGGGAGCAGACAAATGCTTCGCTCCTCCCGCCGCTCATTGAGGAAGCCTACGAAGTCGCGGGCGCGGTGCGGGCGAAGGATGACGCCAACCTGCGGGAAGAGCTCGGCGACCTGCTGCTCTTGATCGTGATGCACGCGCAGATCGCGGCGGAAGAAAAACGCTTCACGCTGCGGGATGTAGCGCGCGAGGTCAGCGAAAAGCTGATCCGGCGGCACCCGCACGTTTTTGGCACGAGCGAAGTGCACGGGAGCGACGCCGTGATCAGGCAGTGGGAGGCCATCAAACGCGAGGAGAAAAAGCATGACCGGCATTATCTCGCCGGCCTGATGCGGGCCCTGCCTGCGCTGATGCGCGCGCAGAAAGTGCAGAAGAAAGCTGCGCGGGTGAATTTTGACTGGCGTGAGCTGCGCGATGTGCTGGCAAAAGTTGATGAAGAACTGGCCGAAACAAAAGCCGCAATCAATTCAGCTGACAGCGAAGCGGTCGCCGACGAGTTGGGCGATTTGCTTTTTGCGGTGGTGAATCTCGCCCGCAAATGCGACCTCGAGGCCGAGATGGTGCTGCAATGTGCGACCGATAAGTTCGTCTGCCGCTTTAACGAAATGGAAAACCGCCTGTGCGCCCGTGGCGGCAAGCTCGGTGAGGCTCCGCTCGAAGAGCTGGACGCGATCTGGAATCAAGTCAAAGCAGGTCCGGAGGAAACTGCCGCTCGTTTACAAGAGCGCGATTCCGCCGATATTCCGCGCTCGCCATGAACATCCTTATCGGCATCCTGCTTGGACTCGACGTGGTTGTCGCGCTGCTCATGATTTTCGTCATCCTGATGCAGCGGCCTAAGAGCGAAGGCTTGGGCGCGGCATTCGGAGGCGGCGTGACGGAGAATATCTTCGGCGCCCAGACAACGAACGTGTTGACGAAAATCACTGGCTGGCTCGCCGGCATTTTCTTCGTGGTAACATTTCTTCTTTCTGTTCTCTATGCGCAGCGCAGCACAGGCGGCAGCAATGTGCGTCGTGAACTGATGCGGGGAGCGGCAGCGACACCTGCGGCATCGTCGATTGTTTCCCCGGCCGCACCACCGCCCGCAGCGGCGCCGAGCGGTTCCGTAAAACCCTCCGACCTTGCTGTCGGCGCCGCCGCCCAGCAACCAGCTGCGACGGCCACGCCATCCGGAACAGCCGCGGCCACGCCGCCGCGCGCTCCCTGAGATTCGCGAGATCTCTCGAACCTGGTTGAGGCATCGCGCTGCGAAACCGCATTTCCATTGACGGCAGATTCAGTAGCTGGCAGCATCGCCGGACGCTCGATGATACGTCCCTCCATCAAGACAGAGATATTCGTTTGCGATCAATGCGGCAGTAGAAAGCGATTGCGAACGGCTGCGCGGCATTGGTGCGAGGTCTGTAAACACGGCAGCCCGGTGGAAATGCGGCCCACACGCGTGAAGCTGGCAGCGCGCCGGACTGAAACGGAACCTCCAAGTGAGGTTTCCCAGGACCGATACTGATCGGCGCCGGCGCGGGGAATTGCGCCCGCGTTGATTTGCGAGAGCGGGGGTGCTAGTTAGCTCGGCCTTTCCCCGATGAACTACAAGAACACGCTCAATCTTCCGCACACGGATTTTCCAATGAAGGCAAATCTCGCCCAGCGCGAGCCCGAGCTGTTGCGTGTGTGGGAGGAGACGCACCTTTATCGTCAAATCCAAAGAGCACGGGCGGAGGCCGAGCTTTTCGTTCTGCACGACGGGCCGCCATTTGCCAATGGCGATGTGCACATGGGCACCGCGCTCAACAAGATTCTCAAAGATATGGTGGTGAAATCCCAAACCATGCTCGGCAAGCGCGCGCCCTACGTGCCCGGCTGGGACTGCCACGGGCTTCCCATCGAATACAAAGTGGTGAGGGAATCCGGCGGCTTATCGCCAGTGGAAGTGCGCAAGCGATGCGAAGCGTTCGCGCGCAAGTTCATCCGCATCCAGCGCGAGCAATTTAAGCGTCTCGGCGTGCTCGGGGACTGGGAACACCCTTATCTCACGATGGATCCGGCATACGAAGCAGAGATTCTGCGCGCGTTCGCCGTGTTCGTGGAAAAGGGATTGGTTTACCGATCAAAGAAGCCGGTCTTCTGGAGCACGGGCGCGCAGACCGCGCTCGCGGAGGCCGAAGTCGAATACCAGGAACGCGATGACACTGCGGTCTTTGTGAAGTTCCCCATTGTCACAGGGGAACTCGCGGGCAAAGCGAGCGTGGCCATCTGGACGACAACACCGTGGACCTTGCCGGCGAACCTCGCCGTCGCCGTTCATCCTAACGAGATTTATGTCGTGCAGGAATTTCAGCCTGTAGCCGCGGTCGCTGCCCACGGCTCAGAAGCAGCGCCGCAGCCCGCGACAACAACACTCATCATCGCGGACAAACTGGTTGACGCATTTTGCCTCGCGACCGGGTTCGAACCTACGGGCGAGCCGAGAGAAACTTTTCCTGGCGCAAAATTGCAAGACTTGAGTGCGCAGCATCCATTCCTGCCGCGCACGTCCATCATTTTCCCGGCCGATTTTGTCACGATGGACACGGGCACGGGCGCGGTGCACATCGCTCCCGGTCATGGCGAAGATGACTACGCGCTCGGGTCAAGAAAGGGCTTGCCGATTTTTTCGCCGGTTGATGATCACGGTCGCTACACTGCGGAAGTCGGTGTCTCGGAGCTCGTGGGTAGATATGTCTTTGACGCGAACGCTGACATCATTGCCATGCTCCGTGAGCGCGGCATGCTCCTGGGCGAGCAAAACTTTCACCACAGTTATCCGTATTGCTGGCGCTCAAAGACACCCATCATCTTTCGCGCGGTCGACCAGTTCTTCATTCGGATTGACGAAATTCGCGCCGCGGCGCTCGAAGCCATCACCAAAGTGCGATGGATTCCGGCCTGGGGTGAAAATCGCATCGCAGGCACAGTCGCTTCGCGGCCGGACTGGGTCATCTCACGCCAGCGCAGTTGGGGCGTGCCACTGCCGGTCTTCTACTCCGCGCAGAAGGAACCGATTCTCAATGCGGATTGCATTCGCCGGCTGGCTGATCTGGTGGCGAAGCGCGGGTCGAACGTCTGGTTTGAACTCGGCGATGCCGAACTCGCCCACGAATTAGGCCTGCCGGAGGGAACCACCAAGCGCAACGACACGATCGACGTCTGGATTGATAGCGGTGTCTCTCATCGCGCGGTCTGCGCCACGCATCCTGAGCTGCGCGATCCCGCCGACATGTATCTCGAAGCGACCGATCAGCACCGCGGCTGGTTTCAATCCTCGCTCATGACCAGCGTGGCACTGAACGGCCGCGCACCTTACAAGACCTGTCTCACCCATGGGTTCGTTGTCGATCTCGACGGGCGGAAAATTTCCAAATCGAGCACTTATTCCAAGCCGATGGATGCGGCTCATTTCGTCAACAAAAACGGGGCCGATCTCGTCCGGCTCTGGGTGAGCAGCATCGACATCACTGATGACGTGCCCTTTTCCGAAGAGATGTTTACGCGTCTCGGCGATGCTTACCGGCGCATCCGCAACACACTGCGCATCCTGCACGGCAACTTGTTCGATTTCTCACGAACGCAGGAACGCAGGGGTGGTGAAACATTGATCGACCGCTGGATTCTCCTGCGACTCGATGAAGTGATCGATGAGTGCCGGGGCGCTTACGAGCAGTTCGAGTTCCACAAGGTTTATCACGCAATCAACCAATTTTGCGCCGTGGATCTGAGCAGTCTTTACATCGACATCACCAAAGACCGGATGTATTGCGACGCACCCGATTCGGCGCGGCGGCGCGCCACGCAAGGCGCGATGTGCCACATCCTCGAGGCACTCTGCCGCCTGCTCGCTCCTGTGCTCGTTTTCACCGCAGAAGAGGCGTGGGGTCATCTCGATCGCGGCGGTTCCGTTCACTTGCAACTGTTGCCTGAGACTCGTCTCCAGCCCGCAGATTCTTTCGTTCCCGACAAAGTTGATGCGCTCTTGAAACTGCGCGGAGTCATCGGCCAGGCGCTCGAGAAATCGCGCCAGGAAAAACTGATCGGCAACTCACTCGAGGCCCGCGTCAGCTTGCGATGCGATGGCGCGAGTCTGGACGGCATTGCGCGAGAGGAGCTGGAAGAATTCTTCATCCTGAGTGATCTCACCGTGGACGAAGCGAGCGAGGTGTCGGCGCAGGTGGAGAAGACTCCTTTTGCAAAATGCGCCCGCTGCTGGCGGCATCGCGAAGCGGTGGGCAAGAGCAGCGCCCATCCCGATTTGTGTGAGCGCTGCCAAAGCGTAATCGAGGCATCGTCATTCCGCGTCGAGCGGGGCGCACTCGAAAGATGATGAGATGAAGTGGATCCTTCTTCTTTCACTTCCGCTCTACGCCCTCGATCAGCTGAGCAAACGCTGGATTTTGCACAACGTTCATCCCGAGTATCCGCAAATCATTATTCCGGGATACTTCGATATCGTGCACGTGACCAATACCGGCGCGGCATTTGGCTCCTTCAAAAACAACAACGCTTTTTTCATCGTGCTCTCATTTGTCGCGCTCGCTTCGGTCGCAGTCCTGCTTGTGCGTAAACGTCCGCCTGCGGGTGTCTGGCGCGAGCTTTCCCTCGCGCTCCTGCTCGCGGGCGTGGCTGGCAATCTCACTGACCGCCTCACCTACGGCCACGTCATCGATTTTTTGCTTTTCGACTTGCACGTGCCTTTCGCGCATCCCTGGCCCGCCTTCAATGTGGCCGATTCATGCATATGTGTGGCGGTCTTTTGTTTCATCATCTACTCGCTGCGCGAGAAACGTTCGCCCGCGACCGAAGTGTTGTAACTGCGGTCTCTGACCGCCGAATCTTCCCGCGCATGCGCCTCAATGGCGACGGTCATAGACCGCCGCTACAGTGCCGCTGATGAGCAGGCCTTCATCAATGGAACAAAGCGCCCGGGAGATCTGTGCTTGTTTGAGGGAACGCCGTCACGTCGCTTATTTCGCCGGTGGCTGTGTCCGCGATATGGTGCGCGGTCTCGCGCCTAAAGACATCGACATTGCGACAGATGCGCGGCCGGAAGAGGTGCAGGCGATTTTTCCACGCACTTATGCGGTGGGCGCACACTTCGGCGTGGTTGTTGTCTTGAAGAACGCCCAGCAGTTCGAAGTGGCAACATTTCGCTCCGACGACGCTTACATCGATGGGCGCCGGCCAACGCGGGTTCATTTTTCCTCTCCCGAAGAAGATGCGCGCCGGCGCGATTTCACCATCAACGGCATGTTCTTCGATCCGGCGAAAGATGCGCTCATCGATTTCGTCGGCGGCGGCGCTGATCTGGAAGCCAGACTCATCCGCGCCATCGGCGAACCGGCACAAAGATTCGCCGAAGACCGGTTGCGTTTGTTGCGCGCGATTCGGTTCGCCACCGTCCTTGAGTTTGAAATCGAATCGCAAACCTGGCGCGCTCTGCTCGAGAACGCCTCCGCCATCAGGCAGATCAGCGCCGAACGCATTCGCGATGAGCTCGTGCGCATTCTTCGTTCGCGGCAACGATTGCACGGCTGGGATTTGCTCGACCAGTCGGGATTACTCCGCGCGATCCTTCCCGAAATCGAAGCCATGAAAGGCTGCCAACAACCACCGCAGTTTCACCCGGAAGGCGACGTCTTTGAGCACACTCGCCTCATGCTCGGGCTGTTGCCGGAAGAGGTCTCCGTGCCGCTCGTCTTCAGCGTTATCCTTCACGACATCGCCAAGCCTGTCACCGCCACGATTGATGAAAAGGGACGCATCCGCTTCAACGCGCACGATCGCATAGGGGCGGCAATGACGGAGCAAATTATGGAACGGCTGCGCTTCTCCCGGGCGGAAATCGACGACACCGTGGAGATGGTGCGCCAACACATGGTTTTCAAGGACGTGCCAAAGATGCGAGTAGCGAAATTAAAACGTTTCATGGCGCGGCCAACTTTCGAGGACGAACTGGAGCTGCATCGGGTCGATTGCACGAGCAGCCATGCCATGCTGGAGAATTATGATTTTCTCCAACGCAAAAAAGAGGAGTTTGCCCATGAACCAATGATTCCGCTGCCGCTGGTGCGGGGCGAAGATCTCATCGCCCTGGGAATGAAGCCCGGCCCGAAGTTTGGCGAGATTCTGGAAGCGGTGGAGACGCGCCAGCTCGAAGGCGCGCTCACCACCCGCGATGAGGCACTGGCATGGATTCGCAAGGAATACTTAGCCACGGATTGACACGGATGAAACACGGATGAAAAAGGGTTTCGCCGCCGCTCTTCTTGTCCGTGAAAATCCGTGTTAATCCGTGGCTAAAGCTTTTGATTGCATGCGCATTTTAATGATCAGCGCGGAAGCGCCACCCTTGCAACGGGCTGGCGCCCTCGTCGAGGTGCTCGAAGCGCTACCGCATGAGCTGCGCGAGAGCGGCCATGAGGTGAGTGTCGTGTCGCCATTCTACCGGGAGATCCGCGAGAACGAGGACCTCGAGCAGAACGACACGAAGGTCACGGTCGATATTCGCGTCGCGGAAAAAAATTACGTGGCGGAGTACGTCGAAAGCCGCAGTGCCACGGGGGTGCAGTTATTCTTTGTCCGCTGCGACGAGTTCTTCGATCGGCCCGAAATCTACGGCGAGCACGGCATCGCTTACGAAGATAACGCCGCCCGTTTTATTTTCTTCAATAAAGCTGCTATCGAGCTGGCGCGGCGGCTCACCCCCGTGCCGCAGATTTTGCATGTGCACGATTGGGCGGCGGCGCTGGTGCCGGTTTATGTGCGGGCGCACAATCTGCCGTTCGCGAGCGTGCTCACCATCCATCGCATTGCCGAACAAGGGAGCTTTTGGGGGCTTGATTTCGCGCTGACGAACTTGCCCCAGCGCTTCTTTAGCCTGCGCGGATTGGAATTTTTTGGGCGATTGAATTTTCTCAAAGGCGGTATCGTGTTCGCTGATCGGGTCACCACCGTGAGCGAGCATCACAAACGCGAGATCCTCACGCCCGAAGGTGGACACGAGCTCGATGTCGTCTTGCGCGAGCACGCGCACAAACTCAGCGGCATTTTGCACGGGGCCGACTACGCGCGCTGGAATCCTGAGACTGACACGCTTTTGCCCGCGCAGTTCAATGCGGAAAAGCTCTGGGGTAAAACCATCTGCCGTGACGCGCTCCTGGCCGATCTGCAACTCGCGCCCAGCCCCCGCGGTCCCGTTTTCGGAATGGTGACACGCGTCGTGGCCGAGAAAGGATTCGAGATTCTGACCCGGCTTTTCGATCGGCTGCTTTCCGATGATGTGCGCCTCATCATCCTGGGCGAAGGCGATCCCGCATTCGAAACCGCGCTTGCCATCGCCTCGCGGCGTTATCGCGCCGGGTTCGCTTACCGCCGCCACTACAGCGAAAGGCTGGCCCACCTGATCGAAGCGGGCTCGGACATCACGCTCATTCCTTCCCGATTTGAACCGGGCGGTTTAATGGCGATGTACAGCTTGCGCTACGGCGCTCTTCCCATCGCTCATGCCACCGGTGGCATTCAGGAGATCGTCGAGGATTATGATGCCTCACTCGAGCGCGGCTATGGTTTTCTCTCGTACGACTATTCTGCGGAAGCGTTTTGGGATTCGATCAAACGCGCCCGCGAGCTCTTCGAGAACCGTGCTGTGTGGCTCGATCTGATGCGTCGGGCGATGACACGGGAGTACTCGTGGAGAACCGCGGCGGAAAGATACGAACAGCTCTACCGCGAATTGATTGGTGACGCGGAGGTGGCGGCATGAAATGGAACAGCCGCGCCCCCGCATTTCGTTGAAGGAGCTTTGACGTGAGTAATCACCCCCAGCCGAAGGACGAGAGAGGTCATTTCACCTATCGTGATGGCCGTCGCCTGCTCATTCTGGCGGTGCTGTTGATCGTGACCTGGATGCTGTTGCGGGCGCTTGTCCCTGTCCTGCTCCTCTTCGGGATCGTTATTTTGCTGGCCATGGTTTTGAACCCGCTCGTGGTGAAACTGGAGAAGCATCGGGTGCCGCGCGGTCTCGGTGTGGCTCTTGTCCTCCTGGCACTGGCTGCTCTGGTCGTGCTCATCGTGGGAGTGGCAGTCCCTACTTTTGCCGACCAGCTTCAGTTGCTCGTGCACCGCGCCCCCGACGCGTGGCAGGGGATTCGCGGGCGCATCGCTGAATTCACCCAGCGCTACCCCGCCTTGCAAAATGCCTTGCCGCAGGCTGATCAGGTCGCAACCACGGTCGGCAATCAGGCCGGGGCGATGGCAAACGTCCTGTTGCGCTCGACTATCGGAATCGTCGGCGGCGTCTTCATCTTTGTCTTCGCCGTTCTCCTGCTCATCTTTGTCCTGGCGAACCCGCAAGCGCTCGTCGTCGGCTATCTTGCCCTTATTCCCGACCGGCACCGCGAGAAAGGACGCCGCACGCTGATCCGGATGATGGAACAAATGACGGCCTGGGCCCGCGGCGTCGCCATCAATGGCGTGATCACCGGCGCTTCCACTGGGATTTTGCTCTGGTGCGTGGGCGTGCAGCCGGCATTCGTCTTCGGCGTGCTAGCGTTCTTCGGAGAATTTCTGCCGAATATCGGCCCGATCCTGGTGGCGTTCCCGGTGCTGTTCGTCGCGCTCAGTATCAGTGTGACCAAGTTCTGGCTCGCGCTGGCAGCGATACTCTTCGTGCAGCAGGTCGAGGTGAACTTCCTCGTTCCCTATATTCTGGGACGGGAGATGCGTTTGAATCCGGTGCTCATCCTGTTTTTCACCATTGCGATGGGCTGGCTCTTCGGTTTGGCCGGCGCAATCCTCGCGCTGCCTGCCGCTGCACTCACCAAGATTGCGATCGAAGAATTTTATCTGCACCCCCGGCGCGTTGAGTATTCTTCTTTGGAAAGCGAAGCGACTCGCATTGTCCGGAACGAATCTGCGCACGATACGCTTTCACCGGGCTGAATGCGGGAGGCCCGTGCGCGCACTGTCGCACCGCGAGTGAAACGGCTGGAGCGCGAGGCCCACAAGCTGCTCGCAACACGAAGCTAGACGTTTTGTGAACAAATGTGCAAAACTTTCCTTCCCGCGTGAACTCCCGGCTCGTCATTGACATCCAGCCTCATCGATACGGCTGGACTTGCGCGCAATGCGCGGGCGAGGAGCGTGTATTTATCCTCAAGTCGCAGGCGATCCAGTATGCGCAACGGCAGTGTACTTTTTTGCCAGCCGAAATTCTTATTCGCGATCGCCATGGCGCTCTCGAGCGCCGCCTGATTATCGACGCTCAGCCCCAGGCGCTGTCCGCCTAGCGCGCTCCTCGGCCGAACGCTCGTGTGCGGCTGGCCCTGGCGCGTTTGACGGCGCGGCCTAGTTTGCGCCATGGCCGAAGTATCAATCGAAGTCATCAAAAACGGGCCCTACATCGTGAAGGGCGAAGTGGTGCTCAAGGATAGCGAAGGCAATTCTTATCCGGTGGAGAAACGAATGGCGCTGTGCCGCTGCGGTGCTTCCACCGAGAAACCTTTCTGCGACGGCACGCATTCAAAAATCGGATTTCAGGCGGCGGAGAAAGCGGTCCCAAAGTCGGCGGAGTGACGCGCGGGGCGTCTGGCCTAAAAAATTTTTACGAGGGAAGAGGCGAGTTGGGAGAGTTTGGGCTTGCGCGAGCTAGCACATCTACTGCACCTTGTGTGACCCACCGCTGGGAAGCGCTTTATGTTGTTGACGATTGCTCACCCGTCGCTCACAGAAATTCACCACTTTTTCACAATATTAACCTAATCCATCGGCCACATGATCCAACTTAAACCCGGCCTCTCCACCACCCGCGCAGGCACTCATCGCAAACCTCGCTCCGCCGCTTCACGCCATCGCGCGCGAGGGCAAACAGATCGCGGCCGGTTGCGTTTTAAACGCGTGTTTAGCGATGCCAAGGTATCGCCTTTCGACCAGGTGGAGTGGGAGCGGCGGACAGCAGCGATTACAGATGACGGCGGCAAGGTCATCTTTAAGCAGGAGAATATCGAGGTGCCGAGCGCATGGAGCCCGCTGGCGACGAAGATTGCGGTTTCGAAGTACTTCTACGGAGATATCGCCAACGGCACCGATCCACACAAGGGCGGACGGGAAACGTCGGTGCGGCAGCTCATTCATCGCGTGACCCGCACCATCGCGGACTGGGGCCTGGCCGACGGATATTTTGCCGATGAAAAGACGGCGGACATTTTTTATGAAGAACTGACATGGCTGTGTCTGAACCAACATGGCGCATTCAACTCGCCGGTGTGGTTCAACGTCGGGTTGCATCATCAATACGGCACCGGACGCGACGCGGGAGCGGGAAATTATTTTTACAATCGGCAGACCGGCGAAGCGGAGCGTGCGGCGACGCAATACGAATACCCGCAGGGAAGCGCATGTTTCATCCAATCGGTCGATGACACGATGGAGGACATCATGCGGCTGGCCACGAGCGAGGCGATGCTGTTCAAATATGGGAGCGGCACGGGGAGCGATTTGTCCACTTTGCGGAGCACGCGCGAGAAATTGAGCGGCGGCGGGAAACCAAGCGGCCCGTTGTCGTTTTTGAAAGTGTACGATCAGGTCGCAAACGTAGTGAAGAGTGGCGGGAAAACGCGGCGCGCGGCCAAGATGAACACGCTGAAAGACTGGCACCCGGACATCGAGGAATTCATCGAAGCGAAACAGAAGGAGGAGAAGAAAGCCTGGGCCCTGATCGAGCAGGGTTATGACGGAAGCTACAACGGCGATGCCTATGGCTCGGTCATGTATCAGAACGAAAACCTGAGCGTGCGTGTGAGTGATGAGTTCATGCAGGCGGCGCTCGAGGGGGAGGATTGGTGGACGCGCCGGGTGCGGGATGGTTCACCGTGCGAGCGCAAGGATGCGCGCGCGTTGCTGCGCAAAATCGGGGAGGGAACGCATGTCTGCGGCGATCCGGGGATGCAGTTCGATTCCACCATTCACAAATGGCATACCTGCAAAGGCACCGGCCGGCAAAATTCCACCAACCCATGCAGCGAGTATCTCTTCCTCGATAACACGGCCTGCAATCTCGCCTCGCTTAACCTGATGAAGTTCAAAGGCGCAGACGGGAAGTTCGATGTGGAGCGATTCAAGGCCGCGGTGCGCGTTTTTATCACCGCTCAAGAGATCATCGTCGATAACGCCAGTTATCCGATCAAAGAGATCGCGGAAAACTCGCACATCTTTCGCACACTCGGCCTCGGCTACGCTAATCTCGGTTCGCTCATCATGAGCTACGGCTACGGTTACGACAGTGCGGAAGGGCGCGCGTTGTGCGGCGCCATCACCGCCATCATGACAGGCGAAGCGTATGCTGAGAGTGCCTTGATGGCGAAGGCGCTCGGGCCATTCCCGGGGTACCGCGATGCGCGCTGCAGTGGCGTGAGCAAACCGGCGGCGGCCGATAATGTGCAATCGATGCTGGAGGTGATCGCGCAGCATCGAGCCGCCGTGGCGAGCATTTCCGATGTGGAAGAGTTCGCCTATTTGAAAGAAGAAGCGCAAGAGACCTGGGACCGCGCGGCGGAGCTGGGCAAACGCCACGGCTATCGCAACGCCCAGGTGACGGTGCTCGCGCCCACGGGCACGATCAGTTTCCTGATGGATTGCGACACGACCGGAATCGAACCGGACATAGCGCTGGTGAAGTACAAATTGCTAGCCGGCGGCGGCATGTTGAAGATCGTTAACCAGACGGTGCGGCCGGCCCTGGAACATCTGGGCTATTCGCCTGATGAGATCTGCAAGATCATCGCGCACGTCGATGAGTTCGACACGATTGAGGATGTCGTAAGCGAAAACGGTCGCACGATTGCCTCAGGGCTGAAGCCGGAGCATTTAGCGATATTCGATTGCGCATTTCGCGCTCATCGAGGCACGCGCAGTCTGCATTACATGGGTCACCTGCGGATGATGGCGGCGGCGCAACCATTCCTGAGCGGCGCGATTTCCAAAACCGTGAACATGCCGGAGAACGCGACCGTAGACGACATTATGAAAACTTACGTGGAAGGATGGCGGCTCGGCTTGAAGGCGATCGCCATTTACCGCGATGGCTCGAAACGTTCCGCGCCGTTGAACACAAGAAAGACGCGCGACATGGGCGCGGTGGACGGCGCGATGGATGCGACAGCGGAGCGTGAAGATTTACAGAAGCGTATTTTGGAATTGGAAGAGGAAATCGCGCAATTGCGCGGCCTGGTCGACCAGCCAGTGCGGCACCGGATGAGCGACACGCGCATGTCATTGACGCACAAGTTTGAGATTGCCGGACACGAGGGATACATCACGGTTGGTTTGTTCGAGGACGGAATGCCGGGGGAACTGTTCATCACCATGGCCAAGGAAGGCAGCACTATCGGCGGACTAATGGACACTGTGGGCACACTCACCTCCATCGCGCTGCAATATGGAGTGCCGCTGGAGAGCCTGGTGAAAAAATTCGCTTACCAGCGTTTCGAGCCCAGCGGGTTCACCAAAAATCCGGATATCCGCAGCGCCACCAGCATCACCGATTACGTGTTCCGCTGGCTCGGATGCCAGTTCATTAAGGGCTACAAGGAAGCGACTTCACCGCATCGCGGGCAGCCCGATCTCCCGCTGAAAGAGATTCCCGACATGGAGAAGAAGTCGATTAACCGGCCCGTTCCGGAGCTGCCACGGACGGCGGAGAAGGAATTAATCGACGTCATCACTAACGATTCGCCAAATGAAGGAAACCCGAAGCTAACGAGTCGCGGCCAGACCCACGCCGCCCGGGTGAAGGAAGCTCTGGGCAACATGTTCATGGACATCGTCTGCTCCCATTGCGGCAGTGAGAAAGTGATCCGCGCCGGCGCCTGCGGCGTTTGCACCGAGTGCGGCACGAGCCAGGGATGCGGGTGAGATTGCGGCTGCGCTCCGACGCGATTACACTCGTGCGTGATTGCTGACCTGCGCGAGCTGATCGCGAGGCGACCGTTTATTCCGTTCACGATCAATACAGTCGATGGCGGAGCGATGCCAGTGCCGACCCTCGATCATATCCACATCACCCCGAACGCGACCCGCGTTTTTGTTTTTTATGACGACGGCCGCTGGAACGACATCCGCCCGTTAATGATCAGCCGGCTCACTGTTGACCAGCGGAACGGTGAAACCTAATTGCTGAAGATCATTTCTGGCGGACAGACAGGGGTTGATCGCGGTGCGTTGGATGCGGCGCTGGAGCTTGGGGCTGAATGCGGCGGGTCGTGTCCGGCAGGCCGGCTGGCGGAGGGCGGCACAATCCCAGCACGATACCCGGTTACGGAAATGCCTACGCCAGATCACTCAGCCCGCACCGCGCGCAACGTAACGGACTCAGACGGCACCCTGATCATTGCGCCGGGTGAACTGACCGGCGGCACGCGCGAGACGCTGGAGTTTTGTCTCGCCCAATCGAAGCCGCATCTGGTGATCAACGCATCCGTGCTGGCAATCGATGTCGCTGCCGAATCAGCAGCGCGCTTCGTTGAGAGCAACCGCATTCGCGTGTTGAATGTGGCCGGCCCGCGCGCGAGCCAGTGGCCGTCAGCCTCCGCTGTGGCCAGGCAAATCGTGGCCCAGGTTCTCCGACGGGTCGGTGGACAGGCAGGCAGTCGTGAATACAGTAGCTGACTTGCCGCGCGGCGAGCTTTGAGTTTATGGCGCAAACGGAAGCGGACATTCAGCGGCAAAAGGAGATGCAGCAGGCGGAAGAGCTGCTCTTCAGCGGCCGGCAGGAGCTCGGGTTCGCCAAAGGGTTGTTCCTGGGAAATTTCGTAGCGGATTGGGTGATGCCATACCCGCGGCTGGCAGCAGCGCAGGAGACGGAGCTGGAACAAGCGCGCAGCGAAGTCCGCGAGATGCTGGACGCGGAGCTTGATCCCGAGGCGATCGACCGCAATGCCGACATTCCGCCCAACCTCGTCGCTGGACTGGCGCGCACGGGTGTGCTGGGGATGACGGCGCCGCGAGAATTCGGCGGTCGCGGGTTTTCGCAAATGCAGTATTGCCGCGTGCTGGAGGAGATCGGGAAGCGGGATGCTTCCACCTCGGTCTTCGTTAACGCCCATCACTCCATCGGAATTCGCGCATTACTTTTGTTCGGTACGCCGGAGCAAAAAGCCCGCTGGTTGCCCGGACTGGTTTCTGGCGAGCAGCTCGCCGCTTTTGCGCTGACAGAGCGCGACGCCGGGTCCGACGCGGCCAATGTGCGAATGACGGCCACCCCCGAAGGCGACGCGTTTATTTTGAATGGCGAAAAGCGCTACATCACCAACGCCTCGATCGCGCAGGTATTGACGGTAATGGCGCGCACGCCTGTGCCGGGTAAGCCGGGCAAGGATGCCATCACCGCCTTCCTCGTCACACCAGACATGCCCGGGTTTGAAATGCTGGAAGCGCGCATGCCCAAGCTCGGCATCCGCGGGACGGCGACGGGACGCTTCCGCTTGAACAATGTGCGGGTGCCGAAGGAGAACATCCTCGGGCCGATCGGCAAAGGTTTACGCGTGGCCCTGACGGTGCTGGACTTCGGGCGCACCACCTTCGGCGCTTGCTGCACCGGCGCGGCCAAACATTGCCTCCAGCTTGCCACCGAGCACGCCAACTCGCGTGAGCAATTCAAAAAAACTCTGGGCAATTTCGATCTCGTGAAAAAGAAGATCGCGCGCATGGCGGCGGACATCTACGCCATGGAAGCGATGACCAACGTCACGGCCTCGCTCATCGATCGCGGTCTCGAAGATTACATGATCGAGACAGCGATGCTGAAAGTGTTCACCACGGAACGGCTGTGGGAAGCAGTGAACGACGCCTTCCAGATTCACGGCGGCTCGGCCTATTTCGACGATAATCCGCTCGGGCGCATGCTGCGGGACGCGCGCATCAATCAGATCGGCGAAGGCTCGAACGAAGTGCTCACTTCGTTTATCGCGTTGGTGGGAATGCGCGGGCCGGGAATGGAGTTCAAGGAAATCTACGACACCATGATGTCCTTCTCGATCAATCGCGTGAGCAAGGCCTGGAGCGCGGGCAAGAACCGGCTGGGCGCCGCCGTGCGCACGCCAAGCGTGCCGGTGCGAAGCGAGGAATTGCGCGGCGTCGCCGCACAATTGTCACGCCTGATCTGGCGCTTCAATCTCGCCGTCAATCGCGCGCTGGTCATTTATCGCGAGCCGGTGCTCGACATGCAATTGATTCAGGAGCGCGTCGCCGGCGCGGCCATGGAACTATTCGCTTCCACCTGCACATTGAGCCGCTGGGATTCTGAATTGGAATCGCGGAGCCGTAACGGCGAAGCCAAGCCGCGCGATTTCAGCGCGCCCGATTACTTCATCCGCAAATCCGTGCGGCAGGCAAAACGATTCCTGGCAGATCTAAACGACAATGACGACAGAGCGCTGCTGGACGCGGCAAACGCGACACTGACACTGGCCGCTCGCTGATCGGCGGCTGACCGTCGCAATTGCCCCAAATCGCGGCAAGGCGGCACGGAAAATGGTGCAGTAAATCGCACGGATTGATCCGTTGCGATGAGTTCACCGACACTGACCGTGGTCATACCCTGCCTGAATGAAGAACAGGGCGTGGCCTCTGTTGTTCGCGAATACGGCAGGACCTTCCCGGAGGCGGAGATCCTTGTCGTTGATAACGGTTCGCAGGATGGCACAGCCGCAGCGGCCCGGCGGGCGGGGGCGTCCGTCATCACGGAAAAGCGTCATGGCAAAGCGCGGGCCATCGCCACTGCGTTGGCGGAAATCGACACCGATCTAGTGCTGATGGTCGATGGCGACGCCAGTTACCCTGCTGAAGGCGCGCAGCTTCTTGTTGACGAATATCAGCGCGAGCCGGCCGACATGATTACTGGCATTCGCAGCGCGCACGGGGACGTTTTCCGGCCGATGCACCAATGGGGAATGTCGATCTTCGCGGCGGTGCTAAATCTCGTTTTTCGATTCAGACCGCGCGATCTTTTTTCAGGTCTGCGTCTCTTATCACGCCGTTTCTATCAACACGTGCCGGTGCTCTCGCGCGGGTTCGAGCTCGAGATCGAGCTGACAATTCAGGCGATTGACAAGAGTTTTTCCATGGCAGAAGTGCCGGTGCCGTTTCGGAGCCGCGCCCACGGCTCGCGATCGAAACTGAGAACGGTTTGTGACGGCTTGCGCATTCTGCGTCTGCTCGTGGTGCTCTTTCGCGACTATCGCCCATTCGCTTTCTTCGGCACGATTAGCGCGCTTGCGGCATTGCTCGGACTGATCGCTGGTTCGGTGCCGATCACCGAATATTTTCGCCTCGGCTTAGTGAATCACTTTCCGCTCGCCATTCTTGCGGCGAGCCTTATGAGCTTGTCGATTTTGATCGGACTGGTCGGTGTCGTTCTGCAGGCAAACCTGCGCTACCATCGCGAGGCCTACCACATTCAGATCCGCAAATTCCGCGCTCCGGCGCGCCGCGTGGAACGCAACTATCCCCGCATGCTCGCCGGCTGAAGCAGGCATGTATCACATCCTGACGCAGTATGTTTGGCCGGACTCGGCCCCGACGGGATTGTATGCCGAAGATTTGGCGGTCCGATTGCACGGCAATGGCGCCGAGGTTCGTCTGGTTGGCGGACGAGGACGCTATCGCGTGCTCGGTCGCGACGAGCCTCCGGTCCAGATGGTTCACCTTCAGCATTACCGAGGGCGCCGGGGCAGCCTTGCGCAAACCTTGCGCGAGTACGCTTCCATTGAATCGGCATTCGCGCGCTATATCGCGCGTTCCGTCAGGCCGAATGATGTCGTTGTCGTCACCAGCGCTCCTCCAAACACCGTTCGCCTCGCCGAGCGAATCAAGCGCTGCGGCGCGCGCGCGATTTACTGGTTGCAGGATTATTATCCGGAACTGGTGCGCGG
>JBKPQR010000104.1:0-10155 GCA_046734175.1 Verrucomicrobiota bacterium
GATGTCGCGTCGCGTTCTCGTCAGGAAATTGAGCGCATCGGCTACCACCCCTGCCTCTTCCGTTTCACGATCGATCCGAAAAACGTAGTCTCGCCCGGCTGAGAAATGTGCAAGCGCGTCATCCGAGACTCCGAAAAGTTCCCGCAAGACGCCAAAAATTTCGAAGTGATTGCGCGGGTTCACCGCGATCATGACGAGCGCGGTCAGCCACGCATAAGCCGGGCTGTCGCCTTTGATGTCGCGCGGCGATTGCACCTGCGTGCCCACGCCGGCCTCGCGCAGCGCGATGCGCAGCGGTGAAAACCAGCGCTTTTGCGGAACGAGAATCGCGACCTCGCTCCACGAGCGCGCACGCAATTTCTCCAGCCCATTTTCCAGAATCCACTGCGCCAGTGCGTCTGCTTCGATGATGGCGCGTTTGCGGTCGGGCAATTTGGGATCGAGCGGCGCGGGGATTTCAAATTGGAAACGTGCGACCTGCCCGGAACTGACTGCCGGTCGCGGCTTGAGCGGCACGAACGTGACCTGCCCGTTCTCCGGCGCGAACACGCGAGGGAACGTCTCATTGACAAAATCGATGATCGCGTCGTCGCAGCGAAACGTAGTCGTGAACGCCAGCTCCGTCCCCGCTGGGGCGCGACCGAGCAAACCGCGAATGGACGCGTAGCGCGCGAGATCGGCCCGCTGGCTGTAGATCGATTGCTGCGGATCGCCGACCATCGAAAAACGTCCCGGCTCCGGCGGACTCGTGCGCGACCGTTGCCAATCGCTGTCAGCCAGGAGCGGACGTGCGCATTCCAGCAGCACATAAAACTGGGCGACGTCAGTGTCCTGCGCTTCGTCGAGGATTACACGGTAGCCACGCGCGCGAATTTGCCGCGCCGCCGCCGGGAAGCGCAGCAACTCCGCCGCCAGCGCGACCTGGTCATCGTAGGTGAGCATGCCTCGCGCGACGCGAAACTGGCGATACTCCCTCGCGGTGTCGGCAGCGACGCGCAAGGCGCAACTGCAAAGCCATTCGCGAAATGGTGCGAACGTTTTTTGCCAGGCCTCCTGGAATGCCGAGCCGCCAAGTTTGTAGCGCGGCAACGGCAGATAGCTTTCATCGCCACAAAAAAGCTCCTGCCATTCACGCACAAGATCCTGGCCGGCTTCGACGCGGCCCCGTGATTGGATGCACGGCGGATGCGCCAGCAGCTCATCGAGATCCAATTGTTTGCAATCAGGAAGGGCGATAGTTCCAACCGCGCTGGGATTAAGCCTGCGGCCGAGCCCAAGTATTTTTTGCAGGGCAGCATGCCGCGCAAAGCGTTGCCGCTGCTCCTCGTCTAGACCGCGCAGCGCCACGCTTTCCTGCAGGAAATCCAGCCAGAGCTCGTCGTCATTTTCGATGAGCTCGAATTTCGCCGGCAGACCGACGTGATGCCCGAAGTTGCGCAGCAGCTCAACGCAAAAGCTGTGGATGGTGCCGAAAAACGCGCGGTTGAATTGCTCCAGCAGATCGAGCGAAACGCGGGCGCTCAGGATTTGCTCGCGTGCCCGCTGCTGCATCTCGTCGGCGGCGCGTTTGGTGAATGTGACGACGACCAGCCGTGGCAGCCACTCGGCCGCTTTCCTATGCCGCGCGATGGCAACAATGCGATCAACGATTGATTGCGTTTTGCCGACGCCCGCGGGGGCGATGATGGAGAAATTCTCCTCGACCGAGTTGATGAACCGCTGCCGCAACGCCTGGTCCGCCGGCAGCGATGCGTCCGCTGGCTCATTGTCGTCGAAAAGCGCAAGCTGATCTTGCTCGTGCGCACGCCGCGATTGCGCATTACCAAATCGATTCATCTTCCTCCAGGGCGAAGCCGGGATGCGTTCTCTCCCATTTTTCCGCGAGGAGATCGGCATCGATTTCCAGAGTGGCAAGCGGATAAGTTGTGCCGCGGCCGAATTCGCTGCGCATTTCCCCGATGGCGCCGAACACGCCCGAATCCTGCATTCGGCAGATTTCTTTCCAAACCGGGGCGAACTCATCGAGCTCGTCGAATTGAAGCTGCGGCGTGGCGGGAGTGTCCGGCCGGACGATGCTCATGGCCACGCGCGCGGCGCCGAGCTGACGCAAGGCGAGCGCGTAGAGGGCGAGCTGAAACCCGCGTCCATTTCGCAGCTCGTTAAGAGTGATGGGCTTGTTACCGCCGGTCTTGTAATCGATAACCCACACGCCGCGTCCGGAAAAATCCTGCTCCCTGCCGCGATCGGAATTCTCCGCGAGTAGCAGATCGATACGACCATGGACGCGCAGAGTTCCGCAGCCGTCGAGCAGCACTTCGACGGCCGGTTCGAAACTAAATTCGGTCGCGATACGCGGCCAGGATTCGATCGCACTGACTTCACGCGCAAGCCGACCGGCGACATAAGCGGCCTGGCCCCACACGGAAAGCCACCATGCCGGGAGAGCGCGCCCGACACTCGCAGCCAGCGCCTCCACTTCCGCACGCGTTTGATTCGCCGCGTTGCGGACGATGAAAAGCGATTCCGTGGGCGAGGGGAAAGCCACGAATTGGTTTGTCTCCGGTGCAATGCGGGCGAGCCAGTTGTGCGCCCAGGTCCCGAGCGTGCGGCCCCAAGGCTCGGCTTCCTCTTCGTAGATCGGCTCCTCGAGTCCGAGCAGATGTTTCATCCACACCGCAGCCGGCGCGCTCACCACGCGATCCCATGACGTGCACGGAATCGTGAGCGGTTCAGCAGGCGGCGTTTTCAACGCGAATTCGAACTCTCCGAAACGCTGCGTCTGGTCCCGCCGCGCCTTGAATGCGCGCAGCATCGGCGCGATGTGGGTTTCGTCGGGCCATTCCGGTGGGAGAATTGGCGAGGCCGCGATCCAACGCCGCGTCTGCTCATGCAGCGCGTCCATTTCGCGATCGGAAACGGGCGCGGCGCGATGTGCGAAATATAGGCGGTTGAAAAAATCGCCGGGCTTGAGTCGACGCGCCGGATCGTTTTCGTCCAGCAAACCTGCCGTCGCGCAAAGCTCAATATCAACAGACCCGATTAGCTCAAGAAACTGTCGTTCTGCCAGCCAGCGCTGCTCTCGCGGGCCGAGGCAGAAGGCGCGGCCTTCCGCAACCGTGACATGGCCCTCGCCCTGCCGGCCTTGCCGCGTAACGCGTTTGTTTAGCCGCACAATGTTCGCGTTCAGCGCGTCGATTTCGCGCTCGCTCAAATAAGCGCTCTCGACCGGACGCACCGGCCACACGCCTTCATTGAGCGAGGTAAAAATCAGATGGGACCAGCGCTGGTTGTGCGCGTGTTCGTAGCAAACGAGATGTACTTTGGCGTAAGGATGCGCGCCGTTGTCATCGCGCACGCGCTGGAAGGAATTGATCATCTCGCTCAGCCAGCGCAGATACGCGCGGCGGGAAATCGGCATTGATACTTTTTCGAGCTGGACCGACTGACGCGCGATGACCTGGGCTTGCTCGTCCCATTCAAACCTTTTGAAATTACGCGTCGCCGTCTCATTAAACTGTGTCAGCGGCGCGGAATCGGGCAGAAGCTCAAACGACTTTAGGAAGCGACCGACCTTTTTTTGCGTTTCGCCGTTTTGCTCCCGCTCAAGGAACGCAGCGAGCACCGCCAGATCGTTGAGCAGGATTTCATTGAATGCTCTTCGCAGAACATCCTCGATCGCGTCGGAATGCAGCGGCGCGATCAGTTTCGCCGGGCAGGCGCGGACAAACCGGACAAGGCTGCCGATGCGTGGATTTTCCTGCAAGGCGAGCCACGCCTGCCATTCCTCCTTTTCGAAAACACCGGGACGCAAATGGCCGATGCTGTCATTGTGCGCAATGCCACGCGCTTCGAGCAGCGCCCCGACTTCGCGCGAAAGCGCGCCATAGCCCGGAAACAAGACGGCGAGGCGCTCGCAATGATCATCCTCAAGCCAGGTAATTGTTTGCGCGACGATCGCCTGCGCCTGCTCTGCTGTGTTGGCGCCCACGCGAAAGGAAATGCTGTGCGGTTTTTTCGCGGGTTCACCAAGCTCGACCGCACCGGCGAAATCGGCAAAAGCCGCGTCATGATCGCTTAACGGTGCCTGTTCGGCGGCGCCAAAATTTTCCTCCCATGAACCGATCCAGGCAGCGTCGATCTCTCTGAACCTGGAGCGCACTTGATCGAGGCAGATGGTTGCGTCGCTCGTAGCGTGACAGGCCGCGCGCAGAAGCTTCCAGAGAGGCCAGTGGCCGGCATTGAATCCAGCGACGAGCAGTGAGCCGAGCACGGGCGAGCATTTTCTCGCCTCGCCCAGCAACCATTCATCGGCTTGACGAACTGTTTTCAGACCGGCATCGGAAACGAGACGCTGGAATTCGCTCACAACATTCTGCAGAGAGGCCAAACCGGCCTCAGCAAAATTCCATCCCGCAGCTTCGATGCTGTCGATGACCTTGAGGAAACTCTCCGGTTCGAGCGCGACCGCGGTCGCGGCAGGGTCGCCCCGGTGCGATTCGGCGGCGGCGGAGAGCAGGAGATGAAGGTTTTCGCGTGTGGCGCCGGCGTGTTCGGGCTCGAACCTCGAAATCAGAAATGCGCGTGCTTCTGGCGGTGTCCAGAAATTCAGGCCGGCGAAGCTCAGGCCATCCTTCAGCAACAAGGAGCGAAGGAAATAACCATGCGCGCGCGAAGGGACGAGGGCGATGGTTGGCAGCTGCGAGTGCCAGGAATTGCGGCACGCTTGCGCCAGCCACGGCTGAATGACCGCTGACCAATGCTCTTCGAAATTGGAGGCGAGATGGAGTCGCGTGCAGCGCTTTGGCGACATATCGAAGGGTATCGCGCGCACTGCTTCACGCCAATCACGGGTTGAAATTCAGGCAAGTTGTTATCCCTGAGATTGTCTAGTTGCTTGCCGATGACGACAGATTTCCTCGAGGGATGATCCTGAAAATCGCCAAGCTGTAGAGCCAAGGTGTCCGCACCATGCGGTGTAAATCACGCATCGGCGAACCGATGGACGAGCGAGTCGTCTTCGAATTGGCTGAGGGGACAAGACTACGATGTGACATTCGACTTCTCCGGCGCTGGCTCGGTTTGTTCTTGCAGCTTTTGAAAGTGAAGCTGGTTAATACGGCGGCCGTCGCTCTGCGCCACAGTAACGAGGTAGTTTTCGATGCGGGCCTGTTCGCCTTGCCTGGGCAGGTGGCCGAGTAATTGAGTGACGTATCCGCCGATGGTGCTGACGTCAGCGCTTTCCAGCTCGATGCCGGCCAGGTCGCGCAGTTCGTACAAAGCAAGGGCGCCTTCGACGGTGAATTCGTTTTCACTTATCTGCCGGAACTCTTCCTTTTCCGCGTCGAATTCGTCCTGAATGTCGCCCACCAGTTCTTCGAGAATATTTTCGAGCGTGACCATCCCAACAGTACCGCCGAACTCGTCCACGACGATGGCAAGATGGGCATGTTTGCTGAGGAAAAGATTGAGCAGCTTTTCCAGCGGCATCATTTCGGGAACCGGAATCAGTTCGCGCCGGATTCGCAACAAGTCGGGCTGCGGATCGCGCATCATCGGCACCAGTTCCTTGATGTGAATGAGACCGATGGTGTTATCGCGATGGCCGCGACAGAGCGGGAAACGAGTATGCCGTGAAGCCAGCGCTTTTTTGACGTTTTCTTCAAAGCTGTCTTCGACATCGAGAAAGACAATCTGGCCGCGCGGGGTCATGATATCGCGCACGACGCGGCGCCGCAGATCGAGAGCATTGACGAGCAGATCGCGCCCGAGCTCGGAAACTTCGTCGGATTTTTCACTCTCATCGAGAATGAGACGCAGCTCTTCTTCGCTGTGCGCCAGCTCGGCCCCGCCCACCGGCCTAAGCCGAAGCATGCGATTGAGAAGCAGGTTGGAGGATTTGTGCAGAAGCCAGATGACGGGCCGAAAGAGAACGTAGAAGCCGCCGAGGGGCCGGACGAGAGCAAGAGCCACGCGCAGGGGATTGGCGATGGCAATGTATTTCGGCGCCAGCTCGCCAAAAACGATGTGCAGGAATGTGATGCCGATGAAAGCGAGCGCGATGGAAATGGAGTGGACAATGGCATGCGAATGGATGCCGCCGAGCGCGAAGAGCGGCTCGAGCATTTCGGCCAGGAATTTTTCGCCGATGTAACCGAGCGCGAGACTGGCGAGGGTGACGCCAAGCTGGGTGGCAGAAAGATAGGCGTCGAGATGAGCCCGGATGTGTTTGGCAAAAGCAGCGCGCCGGTTTCCATCTTCAGCCAGAGTGTCGAGCTGGCTGCCGCGCACTTTTATGATGGCGAATTCGCAGCCGACGAAAAAGCCGTTGAGCGCGACGAGCGCGGCGATGGCGAGCAATTTAAACAAGACCTCCATCGGTGAACCCCAACCTGAAACGGGCAGGAGTTGCTGGCCCAGCGTTGTCTCAGCAAATGGAAAGTAGATACTCATCGACTCGGACGCGACCCGGCATCCGAACCCGCGCACCGGCCAGCTACCAGCTCGATTTGGTGACGCCGGGGATGAGGCCGCTGGAGGCCAGCTCGCGAAAGGTCAGTCGCGAAATTTTGAAACGGCGGATGAAAGCGCGGCGGCGGCCAGAAACCTGGCAGCGATTTACCACGCGCGTGGGACTGGCATCGCGCGGCAGTTGGGCGAGACCAGCATAGTCCTTCTTTGCCTTGAGCTCCGCGCGCAAAGCAGCGTGCTTCCTCACCGTAGCGCGTTTGCGCTCGTTGCGGTTGATCCAGGAGGTTTTCGCCATAATGGAACGCGCAAGGTAGCGTAAAAGGGGTCGCTCGCAACCCCGTTTGTCTCGTGCGCCGGCAGCGGCAACACGCGCCTTTGCCGCTCGTGCCACGAATCGAAAGCGTGTTCCTGCTTTCACGTTCCGCTTTACCTGAGCAACCAGACCGGCTGGCGAAAGCGCTGGAGGAAGGCTTACGCGTGTTCGTCTCCCGCACGCAACCCATGGTCGATGTGCGCGGTGAAGAGCTCCGCGCGCTGGATGCCATCGCGGTGGACCTTTCCGGCGGCCGTGTAGAATCATTCCGCCCGCCGCCGCCTCCTCAGCTGGTCGAGACCAAGCCGGCGTTCTCTGTCGGTAAACTGTCGATCGTGGCAGATCCACTTTTTGCTTTCGACAGCGCGCTCAATTTCCAACTTCAGGCTGCCGAGGTTGAGTTTCGTCAGGCGCGCCAGCCGGATGAAAAGCTGCTGCTGGTGCCAGCTCGCGCGGTTTCGGGAAATCTGCGCATCGAAGCAGCGCGGGCGGCTCTGGAGAAGTTGGTCGCGCGCGCCGCGGCGAAGCTGGCTCAGAAGCAGGGAGTCACAATCGAGAGCGTTACACTCGAACTCACCCAGGTCCAACCGCGGATAGTTGACGCGCGGGTAAACATCGCCGCGCGAAAATTGTTTTTCCGTCCGGTTCTGGATCTTTCCGCCAGAATGGCAGTCAGCGACGATCTTATCGCGACAATATCGGACCTCAAATGCAGCGGCGACGGAACCATCGCGACCCTGGCCTGCGCGGCCATTACGCCGCAATTTCAGAGAATCGAACAACGTCCCTTGCCATTATCAGCGCTGCCCTTGGGCGAAATCCATTTGCGTGATGTCGCGCTCGATGTCACGACGGATCGCGTCAGCGTCGTGGCAAATTTCGGCGAGCGATCGGTCCGCGGTTAAGCGGCAGCTTGCGCTCCTGCTCCTTTCGGAAGCTATCGATACTAAGCTGCAACCGTGTCCTGTGCCGGCGTGATACGCGCCAGGACGCTGCGGAGTTGGGTAAAATCAACCGGCTTGGTGAGTTGATAATCGAAAGAAGTATCACCGTCTTGCGCTGCGTCTTTCGATTGCCGGCCTGTGGTCACGGCGACCGCAACGATATGCTGCCGGCGTTTTGCTTCACGAACAACATCATAACCGCTGCCATCAGGCAGGTCGAGATCGCTCAGCACAGCGTCGAAACGTTTGACTTTGAGGAACGCGGTCGCGCTCCTCACCGTGTCGGCGGCAGAAATCGAATGACCAAAATGGCCCAGGAACTCTGTCAACACGCGACGGGTTTGGCCGTGGCTTTCTACGACCAGGATTTGCAATCTCATCGCGATAGGGTCGGTTTATCGCAAGGGCAGAGGACGTGCTTTGACTTCGTAGAAAAAATCGGAAAGAAGCGCTCTGGTGGTTGCTTCTGAAGCCGGGAATTTGTGGCGGCTATATTTTTGCTGCGCACAAAGCGCGGCCTTGCGAGTTCCGTGAGCGCAGGCTGCTAGCCTGTTGGTCCTGGAAGCGACCATCAGGATCCGGCAATTTTCCGCCGATTTCTCCTCAGCGTTTGCTTAACCGGTAGAACAAAAAGACGCCGAGGGCGATGAAGAGCGCGTTCGGAAACCAGACCAAATATTCCGGATGGACTTTGGGGTTATTGCGCAGCGTGTCGGCAATAATAACAAACAGGAAATACGAAATCGCAATGATCAGGCTGAGCAGAAATCCCACGGTCGTTTCTCGCCGATGGGCGGTGACACCGAGCGGCACTCCCACGAGAGCGAACGCAATGCATGAAAACGGAAAGGAAAAGCGTTTGTTCAGCTCTGTGCGGCTGGCGCTGCGCTCGCGCTTGTCGCTGCTCTTGAGCTGCTCGACTAGCTGCGTGATGGACAGTGCAGATCGGCTCGGCCGCTTTTTCTCCTTCTCGTAGAGTTCGTCCAGGCTGATCGGCAGCGTTCCTTCAGCCATGTTGATCCCGTCGCGGATTTTGCGCAGATCAAGCGGGTCTTTTTCGTCGCGCTGTTGATAACGGGCATCGAAAAGGCGCATCAGGATCTGCTTGTTTGGCAGATCAGCCTGAAGCAGGCCGGTGCGGGCGTAAGTGACCCGGATCGGAAGCGATTTACTGTCCATCTCAAACACGGTGATGTTCTCCAGTTTGTTGCCCTCCTTTTTGCCGACATAAATTTTGCGGCCGGGAAACTCATCGATGACCTGATCGCTTCCGAAGAGCGCCATCGGATTGCGCGTCGCCAGGTCGAACAAACTGGAGCGCATTTTTTCCTGCGCGGCTGGGGCGACCTGAACATTCAGCCAAAGGCAGATGGCAGTGCAGACGAGCGCGAGAAGAGCGAGAGTAACACAGACGCGCGGCACACTGACGCCATTGGCGCGGAGTGCGACCAGCTCGTTGTCGGCTGACATTCGACCGAAGACTAGAAGAATGGCGGTGAGCAATCCCCACGGGATGGTGAAGATAAGGGAAAAGGGGAGGACATAGGCGATGAAGGCGATGAGGTACTCGACCGGGACGTCGTGGTTAACGAGAAGTGGCAGAAGCTTGCGAAAGATGTTGCCGATTACGAGCACCAGGCTGAGCACAAAGATCGCGAACAGCAGATTAACGATCAGCTCGCGGCTGACGTAGCGGTCAACCAATCTCATTTGCTAAGAATCTGTTAATGCGCTTTGGCCGGGATGACAAACGACATACGGTCGCCTGGCCACATTGTCATCCTAAGCGGAGCACAGTGGAGTTGAGGGATGGCGCGAAGTGACCTTAACGGCAGCGCCCACGGGATCCGCTCGACTCGCTCGCGATGACGGAGATTAGAACGAGCGCGAAATCCCGATTAATCCACCGAGCGCGTTGATTCCGACGTTGCGGCTTTGTGTGTCGGCATTGGAGACATGCTCGAAAAACAGCTCCGTGTTCAGTGACCAGTCGCGACAAAGGAAAAAGCGCGTGCCGATTCCGCCATTCAAATCCGCCTCGAATGTTCCGCCAATGTCTGCCTGCCTCTTGTTCTCGGAAATATCGGAAGCGAAAGCGGAAGCACCGCCCTGGATATAGGGGACGAAGCGCGCCCCCGGTTGTACGAAATTGTAGCGGAGAAGAGCGCCCGCTTTCCCAAAAACGCTGCCGGGGCCTTCGAAGATTCCACCTCCTCCCACGCTTGCGAGAAGCTCGAAATTGCCGCGCAGAAAGCCCGAGCCATGCGGTGAACAAAGCATCCAGCCGAGCCGCAGCTCGGTGTCGGTAAAGTGATAGCTGATGCGATTGCCGATGATGGGCGAGCCCACGATTCCGGTCATCAGCTCCAGTTCCATCCTTCCCGCATCAAACCAATCTTTGGTCTCCGGGATTGGAATTGGCCGAATTTC
>JBKPQR010000105.1:0-4128 GCA_046734175.1 Verrucomicrobiota bacterium
ATTCTTGATGACGCTTCAATACGTTAAGTTAAACGGATCTGTGCCAGGTGATCCAAGCTTCGGCACACCTCACGGGGTCACTTTCATAGCCGATGATGGAAGGAAGGGTGCGCCCGTTCTTTTCCGCCCAGCGGATGACCCCCTCAATAAACGCGCCGGTTCCGCAGCCGGGATCGACTAATCTGTCATTCACAGTCGGCCGGCGGCGCGCGAACAACTTCGCCACCATGCGATCGACAATCGCCTCAGGAGTCGGAACAAACCCTCGCATTAATCAAACAGAATGCTCGAAGGTTCCTCCCATGACAAGCGGATGCCAATCTCACTTCACTACAGAATCATTGGCATTGTGGACTTGAGGTCGGGAAAACTGATCAGTCCTCACTTTGGACACGTCCCGATTGACAAATCCAGAAACCCAGAACCACGGCCTGAACCACGAGGCTCACGGCGGAGTGGACTCCAAATTTCGCGCGGAGATGGCCGCAATGGGTGTCGACCGTTCTTTGCTGATGCCTTTTTCCGCGGCCGTTTCTGCATCGATTTCCCTTTCGCGAGGGAGGCGCCGCAGGATGTCCATCGCGCGCCGGGTGATCGGCTCGATGTCGTGATGGCTGTTTTGAGCAGGCAACCTCGCGCCTGGAGTGGTAAATCCGCCACAACGAGATGGAGCGGGCGCGCTTGGCAGAGGATGAGAACTTCCGAGCGTAGGCGGGCGTGTAATCAAAAGCCGACAACCGCGTAAAAGCTTCGCCTCAAGGGGGCTCAGCAATTTATCCTAAGCGGCTGTGATCGTCCACCTCGTCGACGGCACTTACGAACTCTTCCGTCACTTCTACGGACTGCGCCGGTTTACCAAGGGCAAGGACCGCCCGTACGGCGCCGTCGTCGGCGTGCTGCAGACCGTTCTCCAAATGATCGAGAACGGCGACACCTATCTCGGCGTCGCTACCGATCACGTGATCGAGTCGTTTCGCAATCGGCTTTGGGCGGACTACAAGACCGCCGCCGGCATCGAACGGGCGCTGCTCGCGCAATTTCATCCGCTGGAGGAGGCGCTCGCGGCGATGGGCGTTGTCGTCTGGCCGATGATCGAGCTGGAAGCGGATGATGCGCTCGCTTCAGCTGCGCATCTCGCATCGAAAGACAAAAAGGTGGAGAAAGTTGCCATCTGGACGCCGGACAAGGATCTGGCGCAATGCGTGCGAGGTACGCGCGTGGTGCAGATCGACGGCCGGCGCAAAACGATTCGCGATGCGGCTGGGATACGCGAAAAGTTCGGTGTCGATCCGCCGCTGATTCCGGACCTGCTCGCGCTGGTGGGCGACGTGGCCGACGGCTACCCCGGCATCCCTGGGTTCGGCCAAAGGACCGCCGCCCAGCTTTTGAACCGCTACGGTCCGATCGAAATTTCCCGCCGAATATTCTCGGCAAGCAACGCGATCTCGCGCTGCTCTTCAAGAAACTCGCGACCTTGCGCACCGATGCGCCGCTCTTCAAAAAGGTGGAGACGCTGCGCTGGCGCGGTGCGACGCCAGCGTTCGCGGCTTGGGCGGAGAAGATGAATGCGCCGCAGCTACTCGAGTATTGCGACCGCGTAAAGCAGCGCCACGCGGTCTATTGCAATAACGCATGACGACTGGGAATCATGCGGGAACTCCGCCGGCCCTACCCGTCCAATATCGGCTCATGCCATTTGCCTCCATTACCGCGGCAAAGTTTAACGAAGCTGACGCACATCATCTGTGCTTAGGCGGCTACTATTGAGCATACTTGTAGGCGGGATGACATTTCACGCCGCGGAGGTGCTTACGAGTCTGCGCACGGACTGGCAATAGCGCCGGCGAAGGCTACTTGTTGTTGATGTCAGTCACTCTGCAAACAGAGCGAGGCTCGTCGTCACCCGCTGCGCTCATATCGACCGAGGAGATACGGCGGTGTTTTCCTGCGCTGGACCGGATTCATAACGGTTATCCGGTTGGATACTTCGACGGGCCGGGTGGAACGCAGGTGCCGCGCTGTGTGGTGGAGGCGATGAACGATTATCTTTACCATCACAACGCCAATACCCACTGGGCCTATCCGACGAGCGAGGAGACGGACGCGATCATTGATCATGCTCGAGGCGTGCTGGCCGATTTTCTGAACGCGACCGCGGCCGAGATCGTTTTCGGCGCCAACATGACGACATTGACGTTCCATCTCGCGCGAGCGCTGGGTCGCGAGTACGGGCGCGGCGATGAGATCGTGGTCACGGAACTGGATCATCACGCCAACATCGCGCCGTGGGAGGCGCTGGCGAAAGAACGTGGCGTGACCGTGCGCACCGTGAAAATGCTCCCGGAGACGGGCGAGCTGGATTGGGATGATTTTTCGCGCCAACTGAGTCGGCGCACCGCTCTGGTGGCAATTGGCGCGGCCTCGAACGCGCTCGGCACGATCAATGACGTGAAACGCGCCGGGGAAATGGCCCACGCGGCGGGTGCGAAAATCTTTGTCGATGCCGTCCATTACGCGCCGCATGGATTGATCGATGTGCGAGAATGGAATTGCGATTTTCTGGCTTGTTCCGCTTACAAATTCTACGGCCCGCACATCGGGATTCTCTACGGCCGGCGCGACCTGCTCGAGTCGCTCCATTTTCCGAAGTTGATCCCGGCGCCTGATTCGGCTCCGGAACGTGCGGAGACCGGCACGCAAAACCATGAAGGAATTGCCGGCGCAGCGGCCGCAGTAGATTTTCTGGCCTCGCTCGCACCCGGTCGCACCCGACGAGAACGGTTGCGCGCCAGCTTCGAGCAATTGCACGAACACGGCGAGGCGTTAACGGAACAACTCTGGAACGCACTTGATGCGATTCATGGTGTCCACCTTTACGGACCAACGCTGGGGAAGCCGCGCACGCCGACAATTGCATTCACGATCGAGAACGTGCCGTCGATCAAGGTGGCGCAAGCGCTGGCCCAACACGGACTCTTCCTTTCCCACGGCGACCTCTACGCGACGACAGTGGCGGAACGTCTCGGGCAGTCTCGCCACGGGCTGGTGCGCGCCGGTTGCGCCTGTTACACGACGAGCGAAGAAGTGGAACGCCTGCTCAGTGTAGTATCGAAGCGCGATTGACGTAGCCGTTGGAGCTTGGCGAACTGGGGTTCGTCGTTCACCGGATGCGGGTGTTCCGACAGCAGATTTCCCACTTATTGCCGTCGGCATCCTCGAAAAACACGGCGTAGTAGCCCGGCGTGTACTCGTGGCAATACTCCGGGCCTTCGATGTTTTGCGCGCCGGCCTGGCGGATGATCGCGCCGAGGCGGTTGACTTCTTCCTCGGTATCCGCCCAAAAGGCCAGGCGACTCGCGTTGCCGCGGTGGCCCGGTTCCTCGTTGAGGCCGATAAAGGGCGTCGTTTTGCGCTCACCCTCGCCGTAATAGGTAACCTCGGTTTTAGCGACGCGGATGTTCGGGAAACCCAGCTCGCAGAGAAATACGTCATAAAACTTGCGGGCTTCCGTGAAGTTGGAGACGCGCAGGTCAACGTGATCGAAGCGATGCATACTCATGTCAGGAAGGTGATGTTCGCAACAAACACCCGTCAGTGCCGCCCGCAACCGTCGAACCCAGTCTTCGTGCGGTGTCCGTGCAAGGCGGCCTGCTGTGAGGGTTTTGGGGGCAGTCCTTAAGCCGACTTTCGCCTCTTCAAACTCTGCCCATTCACAAATCCCGAAACGCCGAAAACACCGCGTGAACGACGAGGCTGATGGCGGGGGTGGACTCCGAATTTGGCACGGATGGCGGCACTGGGTGTTGACGGTTCTTTCGCTGATGCCTTTTCCGCGGCCATTTCCTGCATCGCAACAGAGAACGCGCTAGCGAAAGCTCCGCCAGAAAATAATAGGTCCGCAGGGAATGGGACTCCTGCGGACCTTTGAGTAGCTACGCGGTGGTCTAGTAGCCGTTATTCGTGATCCTAGAATCCGCGTCGAGCTGCATCTGCTTCCTGCGCCAGCTGAGTCATGTAGGAAAAGAAGGCAGGCGATTGGCCGATGAAAAGCCCCATATCTGTCAGGAACTTCAGTGCTCCCATGGCGGCACCCTGCTTGTTTGTCGGCCGAATGACCGAACAGCGTGG
>JBKPQR010000106.1:0-6789 GCA_046734175.1 Verrucomicrobiota bacterium
GCATTATCCGCTCCGCCGAAACCGGTGTCGGCATCAACGATGCACGGGATCTTCACCGCGCGCGCGATGTAGCCGGCCAGCTGCGTCACCTCGGTCAAGGTCAGCAATCCGATGTCCGGCAACCCGGCGGTCGCGTTGCACAAACCCGCGCCACTGATATAGAGCGCGTCGAACCCGCTCCGCTCGGCCAGCCGAGCGATCGCAGCGTTGAAGACTCCCGGCATTGCGACGCAGCCATCGTGAATGAGTTCGCGAAGTCGAGCTGCTGCCGATTTCATTGCAGAAGGCAGAACAATTTCAGCCACCGATTAACACACATTTACACGGGTGCTGAAACAGCAGGCCTCTTAATCCGTGTTTCATCCGTGTTAATCCGCGGCGAAAGGTTATTCCGGCATCTCAAGCGACTTCATCAATTCGGAGACGCTGGTCGCTTCGTCGAATTTCCAGCAAAGCTCGAGCACCTTCTTGCAATGATCCTTGCCGATCTTCGGCGCAACCATGTTCAAGAATTTCCCCTCCAGTTCCTTGTCCGGCAGCCGGTTCTTCGCATTTCCCAGCGGGTAATCGACCCGTTTCGTTAGTGTGCGGCCGTCAGCCAGATGCACGTGCACGATGTTCGCGACCGCTTCGGCATAGATCGCGCTCAGCTCGGCGTTTCGTTCTACCTTCACCTTCTGCAAAAATGAAACGATGCCAAGCTCGGTAAAACGCTTCGGTTCAAATTGCTTCTCGGTGATCTCGCCGTCGAAAAGCGCGACCGCGGTGATGTAAGGAAGACTGTGATCGGCAGTTTCACGATTCTGGGGATGCCATTTCTCCGGCTCGCTCCCAATGATATCCACCGACGCATCATGACTCTCGATCACGATCGATTTCACTTTCGACAAATCGGTGATTTGATTGCGCAGAAACAGCGCGGCCTCGATTGCGCTCTGGCTGTGATATTCCGCCGGCCAATACTTGATGCTCGTCTTGAGAATCATCGAGGCCGGCCCTTCCGCGGGCATCGCTTCCCGGCTCTTGTCGAACATTTCGCCGACGTTGCCTAACGAGACCCCAAGCTCCTTTTCGAATCCCATCGCACCCTCGAAGATCGGCGCCGGCCCCGTCATTCCGGCGCGCGCGAGCAAAGCGGCATAAACACCGAGCCGCGCTGCATTGGCGAAAGCGACGCCTTTCCAGTGCGACAACTCCCCCACCCGCGCCTGGCGAAAGGCCGCGCAATGCACACCGGCGATGTTGATGGCGTGCCGGGTGCGCTCGGGATCGAGCTTCATCAATTTCGCGCAGGCCAGCGCGGTGGAGAACGCGCCGTAGGTGGGATGATCCCACCCGCGCGCGCGAATACTCGCCGCATCGCAAAGGCGGCATTGCACCTCGTAGGCGATGGCTGCGGCCAGGATCATCTCCTTGCCCGTGGCGCCGACGCTCTCGCCCACTGCGAGAACGGCGGAGAAATTATCGCTCGGATGCGCCGGTTCTTTCGAGAGATAAGTGTCGTTGTAATCGAAGTAGCGAATGCAACAGCCATTCGCGAAAGCGGCCCAGTCCGGCGGCGCTTTGTGCGAAGTGCCGAAGACGGTGGCGCCGTGTTTCGCGGAAAAATCGGAGACGACTTCGCGCGCGATGGAGCACGGCTCTTCATTCCAAGCTCCAAGGGCGCAACCAAGCGAATCAATGAGCCGGCGTTTCACCTCGTGCACCACGTTTGCAGAGAGATCCTCGTAGTTCAGAGAACAGGCAAAATCAGCGAGGCGATGCGCAAGCGAAGTGGTCATTGGAAAACGGAAGAAGCAACTTGGCCATATCGCGCGGGTCAGCAACTTCTTCGGGTAGCGCCCGCGTCCCGCGTGTTGGTTGCGGCGTCCCGCCGAAACAGTCTTCTTCCTGCGTCATACCGCTGCTCAGGCACTACCTTTCAGAAAAGTCCGCGAAGGGGAGGACGCCTTCGTCAGCACGCGAGACACGTGCGCTACCCAAGACTTGCCGCTCGCCATGCAGCACGCAAGCTCTCGCTATGAGCAAAGTTTATCCTAATGCCAAGAGCGCGCTCGACGGTCTTCTGCACGACAACATGACCATCGCCGCCGGCGGGTTCGGCTTGTGCGGCATCCCCGAAAACCTGATCGCGGCCTTGCACGACAGCGGAGTGAAGGGACTCACCATTGTCGGCAACAACGCTGGCGTGGATGATTTCGGCATGGGCGTTTTGCTCACGACCCGGCAGGTGAAAAAAGTGATGGCCTCGTATGTCGGCGAGAACAAGGAATTCGAGCGTCAGGTTCTCTCAGGCGAACTCGAGCTCGAGCTGATCCCACAGGGCACACTGGCAGAACGGCTGCGCGCCGGTGGCGCTGGCATTCCCGGCTTCTACACGCGCACCGGTTTCGCGACAAAACTCACCGAGGGAAAGGAGACAAAAGTTTTCAACGGCACCGAGTACGTCCTTGAGCCGGGAATCAAGGCGGAGGTCTCGCTCGTGAAAGCGTGGAAAGGCGATAAATCCGGCAATCTCATTTACCGAAAAACATCGCGGAATTTCAATCCGATGATCGCCAGCTGCGGCAAAGTTTGCGTGGCCGAAGTCGAGCAACTGGTCGAGATCGGCGAACTTGATCCCGATCAGATTCATACGCCCGGCATCTTCGTCGATCGCATTATTCAGGGCGCGAAGTACGAAAAGCGCATTGAGTTTCGCACCGTGCAAGGCGCCGCGGCGTCGAAAAAGGAAAACCCGACTCGTGAATTGATGGCGAAACGCGCCGCGCAGGAATTGCGTGACGGCTATTACGTTAACCTAGGCATCGGCATTCCCACGCTGGTGGCCAATTACATCCCGGCCGGCATGAACGTTACCCTTCAATCTGAAAACGGCCTGCTTGGCATCGGCCCGTTCCCCACTGAAGAACAGGTTGATCCCGACCTGATTAACGCCGGTAAACAAACCATCACGGAAAGGCCCGGCTCCGCATTTTTCTCCAGCGCCGATTCCTTCGCCATGATTCGCGGCGGCCACATCGATCTCGCCATTCTCGGCGCGTTCGAGGTGACGGACAAAGGCGACATCGCAAACTGGATGATCCCCGGGAAAATGGTCAAAGGTCCCGGTGGCGCCATGGACCTGGTCGCGGGGGTGAAACGCGTCGTCGCGGTCATGGAGCACACCTCGAGGGACGGCAGCCCGAAGATTTTGAAAGAATGCACGCTGCCCATCACCGGATTGGGCGTGGTCAACCTCATCATCACCGATCTCTGCGTTTTTGAAGTGAAAAAAGGCGGCGGCCTCGTTCTCACCGAATTGCATCCAGGCAGTGCGGTCACGGTGGAGGAAATCCGCGCCAAGACCGGCGCGCCGTTCGAGGTTGGGCTGAAGTCTTAAGCCGCGCTGCCTCCGGCGACTCTTAAGGCATCAGTGTGAAACGCGCCGGGTTTTTCGACTGCCACCGCGCCTGGGGCGAATCGAACTGCCTCATGTAATCGGCGCGCAGGATGGCCGTGATGTCCTTCTCCACAGATCAATTTAACCCACTCGCTGGCGCGGGCAGAGCAGCACCAGAATAGACGCGATAATCCAGCAGCCGATCATGAAGATGAATCCGCTCCTGAATGAGCCGGTGCTCTGGCTCAGGTTGCCGATCATCTGCGGCCCGAAGAATCCGCCGATGCTGGCGGTGCAGTTAATAAATCCCACCGCCGCGGCCGCAGCTGAACTGGTCAGGAAGGCGGAGGGCAAAGCCCAGAACGCTGGCAGATAGGCCACTGTGCCGAAGCCGAGCAAGGTAAACAACGCGATGAGCACGATATTGGAATGCGGCAGGAAAAACCACGCGGCCAACGCAATCGCGGCCGTTAATTGAGGAACGGCGAAATGCCAGCGGCGTTCGCGAGTGCGGTCCGAGCTCCAGCCGAGCAAGAGCATTCCGATGAGCCCGGCAATGAATGGAATGGTGCCGATCCAGCCAATGTAACGCACATCTGTCCACCCGGTCATGCGTTGAAGCATTGTCGGAAACCAAAACCAGAATGCGTAGCCGCCGGTGTAGGTGAAGAACAGGCCCGCCGTCAGCATCAGCACCGCCGGATGGCGCAGCGCCTGCCAGATTGTGACCTGCCCGGTGGATGCCTTCGCCCGACGCTCGTCCGCGAGCCGCGCACTGATCCAATCGCGTTCGTCGGGACGGAGCCAGGGTGCGTCCTTCGGCCAATCGGGCAGCACAAACATCGCTGCGAGACCAAGGATGATTGCCGGTGCGCCCTCCAAAACGAACAGCCAGCGCCATCCGCTGAGGCCGGACCAGTTGGCCGCGAGAATGGTGCCCGCAATCGGTCCGCCAATTATAAACCCAATGGGAATCGCGGACATGAAGCGCGCGCCGGCTTTTGCGCGGTCCTCAGCGACGAACCAGTGCGACAGATAAACAATCACGCCCGGGAAAAATCCGGCTTCGGCCGCGCCTAACAAGAAGCGTGCGCCATAAAGCTGCAGCGGGGTGTGCACAAATGCGGTGAGCGATGTGAGTGCGCCCCACGTTACCAGCGTTAGCGAAAGCAAGCGCCGCGCGCTCCAGCGTTCCACCAAAAGCGCTCCCGGGATCTGAAGGGCGAAATAGCCAATAAAAAAAATGCCGCTGGCGGTGCCAAAAACCGAATCGCTCAGGCCAAGCTCGCCTTTCATCCCCAGCTTGGCGAAGGCGATATTCGTGCGATCGAGATAGTTCGTCACGTAAAGGAGAAAGAGAAACGGCAGCAGCCGCCAGGCGATGCGACTGCGCGCGCGTGCGCCAGCATCCATTTCGAGAAAAGCCATCAACCGCGCAGCATACCGCCGTGCGCAATGCTGCCAATTTCAAACCATTTGATTCGCAGTGCGAACTAATCACCAAACCAGACTTGTTTTTTACCCGCCGGGCTAACGAGAATAGAAGCCATGCAAATGCGCCCCCTCTTCCGCATCACGCCCACGTTACTTCTCGCTACACAACTTTCCTTCGCCGCATCGCCAGACACCTGGACTGGCGAATACGCCGACAAAAAATTCCTCAACGGCAGCGCCACCTTTCAGCTCACGATCGAAGAATCGGGCAACAAGATTCAGGTGAGCTTCGACGCCGTGAAGAACGATGGGCGGGGCTGCGCGCCGGAAGCGCAAGGGATGGCCACAGCCAGCGGTAAGGAGAAGCTTCAGTTCAGCTTCCGCGACAGTGAAGGGAATGCCGGCAACGGCACGATCACGCGCGCGGGTGACGAGCTCGTTGTCTCGCTCAGGACCACGAAAGTTGCGAAGCCAGACTGCACGAAGTTCTATCGCGATCACATTCGCCTGAAACGCGTCAAGTAAGGGAGCATGGGCACCTCGCCTGTGCGGCGATCAGGCCGTCTCGCCTGCTGGTTGCAATATCCGGCAGGCAAAACGCCCGCCGGGCCGCACACCGGGACGGCTGTGCTCCTAAACCATCGGGCGAAATCGGCCGACGATTTCCTGAAGACGTGCGGTGATTTGCCCGAGTGAACAAACTTCGGCCGCTTCCAGCAGCGCCGGAAAACAGTTCTCGTTAGTTTCGACTATCGCCGCGAGCTTATCGAGCGCCTGCCCCGCCTTGCGCGCGTTTTTCGCTTTGAACTTCTTCAGCCGGTCCACTTGCAATTGTTGCTTGGATCGCGGCGTGCGCGCCAGCTCGATCTCCGGCATTTTATCAGAGCCATTGCGATAACGATTCAATCCCACGATCGGTCGCGTCCCCTCGTAAATCTGCTGCTCGTAACGGTGCGCCGCGGTCTGGATTTGCGAACGCTGATAACGATTCTCCACCGCGGCCAGCACTCCGCCGAGTGACTCGATCTCGCGGAACTCATCCAGAATCGCTTTCTCCACCGCGCGCTCCACCGCTTTCATGCCGGGCGAGCCGCTGAGCATGTTCATGGTGTGTTTGAAAATGCCGGACTCCTCGAGCAGGATGGCCTGGCCGTGCGCGGCGAGCCGAATCCATTCTTCACTCGGCGTCGTGAATGGCTCGTCGGCGCTGTTTGAGTGACAGGAGTTTGTGCCGTTCATGTAAGCGAGCATCAGCTCCGCCGCGGTTCTGGTGAGATTGTTTTTGAACTCGGCCGCGATGAGCGAGCGCCCGCTCGTCTGCGTATGCAGCTTGAACATTTGCGCTCTCGGCCCGGCGCCGAAAACATCGCGCATCCCGATGGCCCAGATTTTTCGCGAGACCCGAGCCAGCGCGATGTATTCCACATCCAGTCCGCAATCGAGAAAGAAGGAAAGCCGCGGCCCGAATTGATCCACCGGCACTCCGCGCGCAGCCAGCATTTCAGCGTAGGCAAATCCATTCGAAAGCGTGTAAGCCGCCTGCTGCACCGGGGTCGAGCCCGCCTCGCCGATATGATAGCCGCTGATCGAAACCGGATACCAGCGCGGCATATTCGCAGCCGTCCATTCGATCATGTCGCAAAGGAAACGCAGCGACGCTTCAATCGGGAAAATGGTTTCGTTCTGCGCCTGCACTTCTTTGAAGATGTCGGCCTGAATCGTGCCGCGCAGTTTCGGGATGACATCGTCGCCAAAGCGCCGTTTCGCCGCCGCGATGTACATGGCCATGATGATCGGCGCCGGTCCACTGATGGTCATCGAAGCGGAAAAGTCGGGTGAGCCGAGCTCGAAGCCGTCGTAGAGCCGCACCATATCTTCCACCGTGTCCACCGCGACACCGCCTTCCCCGATTTTTCCAAACACGCCGTCCGCATCGGAATCGATGCCGTAAAGGGTCGGCCCATCGAAGGCCG